>NZ_CP041025.1:2927500-3300833 GCF_006385135.1 Paremcibacter congregatus | reverse complement strand
CATCATCAAGGTTGGTGAAGAAGTTGAAATCGTGGGCATCAAAGATACCACGAAGACAACGGTTACCGGCGTTGAAATGTTCCGTAAACTTCTGGACAGCGGTGAAGCCGGCGACAACATTGGCGCCCTGATCCGTGGTGTTGCCCGTGAAGAAGTTGAGCGTGGCCAGGTTCTGGCGCATGTCGGCACGATCACACCGCACACCAAGTTTAAAGGTGAAGCCTACATCCTGACGAAGGAAGAAGGCGGACGTCATACACCGTTCTTCACCAACTATCGTCCCCAGTTCTACTTCCGGACCACAGACGTGACCGGTGTTGTAACTCTGGACGAGGGTGTTGAGATGGTTATGCCTGGTGACAACGTCACTGTGAACGTCGAGCTGATTTGCCCGATCGCCATGGACGAAGGTCTGCGCTTTGCGATCCGCGAAGGCGGCCGTACTGTCGGCGCCGGCGTTGTTGCAAGCATCATTGAATAATTGATGAATTCTTACGTATGAGGGTAGGGCGGGTATTTTATCCGCCCTGTTTTCTTGGTAAGATTAAGAAAGATTATGATTAATTGTTGTAATTGGTCATTTTCACATTGAATAAGACGGTGCGCGTCTATATATAAAGCGTGCACTATGAAATGAAGGAGTGTAGCTCAGTTGGTAGAGCACCGGTCTCCAAAACCGGGTGTCGTGAGTTCGAGTCTCTCCACTCCTGCCATTTCATCCAAAAATCTGACTTGGAAAAGGCAAGACTTGATTGGCTTGCCTTTTATGGGTAGCGTAAGCTGGCAAGTATAAGATTTTGACGATTATAACGGATTTTTGAACATGGCGAAAACGAGCCCCGCAGAATTTGTCCGGCAGGTCCGGCAGGAAGTATCCAAAGTGTCCTGGCCGACGCGCAAGGAAACAATGATCACCACCGGTATGGTGTTCATTATGGCAACCGTCATGGCTTTGTTCTTCCTTGGTGTGGATCAAGCCCTGTCTTCCGTTATTCAACTCATTCTAGGATAAGAGATTATGGCCTCCCCCGCGCGCTGGTATATCGTCCAAGCTCACTCCGGTTTCGAGAAGAAGGTTGCTCAAAGCATCAAAGATCAGGCTGTTGTCCAGGACCTGGATGATTATGTTGATGAAGTTCTGGTGCCGGTTGAGGAAGTTACGGAAGTCAGAAAAGGCAAGAAAGTCACTTCTGAGCGTAAGTTCTTCCCGGGTTATGTTCTGGCCAAAATGGTTATGAATGACGTGACCTACCATCTGATCAAGAATACGCCGAAGGTTTCCGGCTTTTTGGGAGCGTCCGGCAAGCCGGCGCCGATCAGTCAGAAAGAAGTTGACCGGATCATGCAGCAAGTGCAGGAAGGTGTCGATCGTCCAAAATCCACGATCATTTATGAAGTGGGTGAAGAGGTTAAGGTTATTGACGGTCCGTTCGTCTCTTTCACAGGTATTGTGGATGAGGTTGACGAGGAGCGTGAGCGCCTCAAGGTTTCTGTTTCAATCTTTGGCCGGGCAACCCCGGTCGAGCTTGAATATGTTCAGGTGGAAAAGAACTAAAAATTTTTTCTGGTATTTGAGTTTTGGGGCTGCTATAAGCCGCCCTTACGGTGGTCAGGTGATTCTTTATCATCTGGCGGCCTTTTTGATATGGGCGATTTGCCCGTATAAGTGTGGGAGGTTAGCCATAACCGCACCACACCCCTAAACCGCAGGGATTGTCCTGCATTGAAGTTAAGAAAAAGGGTCTGTAATGGCGAAAAAAATTAGCGGCTACATTAATTTGCATGTGCCTGCCGGTGCTGCGAATCCTTCACCTCCGATTGGTCCAGCTTTGGGTCAGCGCGGCGTGAACATCATGGAATTCTGTAAAGCGTTTAACGCGAAAACCCAGGAAATGGAGAAAAATTCTCCGATTCCGACCAAGATCACGGTTTATGCGGACAAGAGCTTTACCTTTGAGATCAAGACATCCCCTGCGTCCTACATGCTGAAAAAAGCAGCGGGCCTGAAGGGTGCGTCTGCGACTCCGGGTCGGGAAACGATTGCGACTATTCCTGTGTCAAAAGTTCAGGAAATTGCCGAAGCCAAGATGGCTGACCTTAATGCGGTCAACATTGAAGGTGCGATCGAGATCATCAAAGGAACAGCGCGTTCCATGGGTATTAAGGTAGAAGGATAAGATAATGGCACGTGTTTCTAAACGTTATAAAGCCGTCCGTGAGGGTCTTGATCTGGACACGGAATATTCTCTGGAAGATGCGATCAAAGAAGCGAAAGCACGCTCCAAAGCAAAATTTGACGAGACAGTTGAGCTGTCCATGAACCTGGGTGTTGATCCCCGCCATGCTGACCAGATGGTTCGCGGCGTTGTGTCTTTGCCGAACGGTACAGGTAAGAATGTGCGTGTGGCTGTTTTTGCCCGTGGCGACAAGGCTGAAGAAGCCAAGGCTGCCGGTGCGGAACTGGTTGGCGCAGAAGACCTGATGGAAGCAATCCAGGGCGGCGAAATGAATTTCGATCGTTGTATTGCGACACCGGACATGATGGCTGTTGTTGGTCGTCTGGGTAAAGTGCTCGGCCCGCGTGGTCTGATGCCTAACCCGAAGCTCGGTACGGTTACGCCAAACGTTGCGGCGGCTGTTGAGGCGGCCAAAGGCGGCCAGGTTGAATATCGCGTTGAAAAAGCCGGTATTATTCACGTTGGTGTGGGTAAGGTGAGCTTTGACGAGGCGGCGCTGATTGAAAATGCCAAGGCATTGATTTCGGCTGTGGTCAAGGCGCGTCCGTCAGCGACCAAAGGGACGTATGTCAAGGGTGTTTCACTCTGTACGACAATGGGCCCCGGTCTGCGCGTAAGTGTTTCTTCTGCAACTGAATAAGCTGTAGAAAGGCTGTTCTCCGACAGGAGGGCGGCATCCAAGAATTCCGTTGGGTTTGCCTGACGGGAACAGGGCTTTCAGGGGGAACCTTGAAAGCTCGCCTGTCCAAAACTGCAGGTGTCCGGTGCATTGTCATCGGGTTTAAATGCCGAAAGTCGGCCTGCAATAGATGGGGTTGTGAATGTGGTTTATCCGGATTTGCAGTTTCCAGTTCGATCCTTCGGGATTGGGCGACAGGCATTCATGGTGCGGTCATATGAGGTGGCTGTGCTGAAACTCAACCGGTGAATGCGATTTTCGTATTTGCCATTTGATATCGGAGACGAGAATGGATCGTGCCCAAAAAAGGGAAATGGTTGCCTTCTTGAAGGATGTCTTCACTGACTCCGCTTCTGTTGTTGTCGTGCGCAACACAGGACTGGACGTGAGTGAGATGACATCTTTGCGTGCAGAAATGCGCGCAGCGGGTGCCAGCCTTAAAGTGGCTAAAAATCGGCTCGCTCGTCTTGCTCTCGAAGGTTCCGAGATTGAGTCTATTGGCGAATATCTTTCTGGTCCGACAGTCCTTGGTTATTCCGAGGATCCTGTTGCTGCTGCAAAGGTATTGGTCAAATTTGCCAAGAAAAACGAGAAACTCGAAGTTCTTGGTGGGGCTATGGGAACGACTGCTCTTGATCTTGCAGGTGTTAAGGCGTTGGCTGAATTGCCATCCCTTGATGAACTGCGGGGCAAGTTGGTTGGTCTTCTACAGGCTCCAGCTGGCAAGCTTGCAAGCGTTACGCAAGCTCCTGCCGGACAATTGGCTCGTGTATTTGGTGCCTACGGATCGCAGGGCGAAGCCGCTTAAGGTTACAAACAAGATATTAAATTTTTAGACTAAGGAATTATTACAATGGCTGATCTTGAAAAGATTGCTGAAGAACTGTCCGGCTTGACTGTAATGGAAGCCGCTGAACTTTCAAAAATGCTCGAAGAAAAATGGGGCGTTTCTGCTGCTGCTCCTGTTGCTGCTGCTGCTGCCCCTGGTGCTGCTGTAGAAGCTGCTGAAGTTAAAGATGACTTTGACGTTATCCTGACTTCTTTCGGCGACAAGAAAATCAACGTGATTAAAGAAGTCCGTGGCATCACTGGTCTTGGCCTCAAAGAAGCCAAAGAACTGGTTGAAGGTGCGCCTAAAGCAGTTAAAGAAGCTGCGCCTAAAGCTGAAGCTGAAGAAATCAAAGCTAAGCTTGAAGCCGTTGGTGCTACTGTTGAACTTAAGTAAGTTCGCAAAGGTTACGGGTGGTGCGCGTCGCAAATTGATGCGCACCATCTTTCCCGTTCCGGGAGAATTAAGATTATGCTTTTGATGGGTGCGGATATATAGTGCAGACAATTCGTGGTTTAAAAATTGAGTTGTTCAGATTATGGTAAATGACCGTTTTCAGATTTTTTTCTGAAGCGGTTTCTGGCGTATTGAGAGATGTTGTTCGTTTAGAGCACAAAAATTGTGGTTGTTTTTGGCGGAAAACCTAGGTTTTTAACAAAAATAACAGGGTCATATCAAGGCAAAGTGGCGAGGATAAAGCATGGCGACTTCCTATTCCAGTCGTAAAAAAGTTCGTAAAAATTTCGGTCGTATTGAAGAAGTGGCTGAAATGCCAAATCTGATTAAGGTTCAGAGAAGCTCTTATGATCAGTTTTTACAAACAGACATTCCGGCAGACGAACGTGTAAATGATGGTTTGCAGGGGGTGTTTAAATCTGTTTTTCCGGTTTCTGATTTCGCCGGTACGGCATCTTTGGAATTTGTTTCCTATGAGTTGGAAGCTCCGAAGTATGATACCGATGAGTGTCAGCAGCGGGATATGACTTATGCGGCGCCGTTGCGCGTCACGTTGCGTCTGATCGTTTTTGAAGTTGACGAAGAAACAGAAGCCCGTTCCGTTCTTGATATTAAAGAACAGGATGTTTACATGGGCGACCTGCCGATGATGACCGACCGCGGCACCTTCGTTGTGAACGGTACCGAGCGCGTTATCGTTTCCCAGATGCACCGTTCGCCTGGTGTGTTCTTTGATCATGACAAGGGCAAGACCCACGCGTCAGGTAAATTCCTGTTCGCCGCCCGTGTGATCCCTTACCGTGGTTCCTGGCTTGACTTTGAATTCGATGCCAAAGACACTGTCTTTGTCCGGATCGACCGTCGCCGGAAACTGCCTGTGACAACCCTGCTGTATGCCCTGGGCATGGACGCAGAAGAAATTCTCAACACCTTCTATGGTCGGGTGACGTACACCCAGAAGAAGGGCGGCTGGGCCGTGCCTTTTGATCACGAAGCCTGGCGCGGCGTCAAGCCGATCTTTGATCTGGTCAATGCGGCCAATGGCGAGATTGTTGCCGAAGCCGGAAAGAAAATTACACCGCGCACCGCCAACAAGCTGGCCAAAGACGGCCTGACCGAACTGCTGGTGCCGGATGAGGAGCTGTTGACCCGTTTTGCCGCAGAAGATGTTGTGAATGCCAAGACCGGCGAGATTTATATCGAGGCCGGTGAGGAAATTACAGAGGCGCATCTGGAGAAGCTGCTGGAAGCCGGCTACAAATCCATTGATACTCTCGACATCGATCATGTGAAGGTTGGTCCTCATATCCGCAACACCCTGATGGGTGACAAGGTGGAAAACTGGGAAATGGCCATGTCCGATATCTATCGGGTCATGCGTCCGGGCGAGCCGCCGACAAAAGAAACAGCCGAAGCGCTGTTCGACGGTCTGTTCTTTGATGAAGAACGTTATGACCTGAGCTCTGTGGGCCGGGTGAAAATGAACATGCGTCTTGATCTGGATGCTCCGGATGACCTGCGGGTCCTGCGCAAGGAAGACATTCTTGCGGTCCTGAGAAATCTGGTCGATCTGAAAGACGGCAAGGGCACTGTCGATGATATTGACCATCTGGGGAACCGTCGGGTGCGCTCGGTTGGTGAATTGATGGAAAACCAGTACCGCATCGGTCTGCTGCGTATGGAGCGGGCGATCCGCGAACGCATGAGCAGTATTGATATCGACACTGTGATGCCGCATGATCTGGTTAATGCCAAGCCTGCGGTTGCCGCGGTGCGCGAGTTCTTTGGGTCTTCCCAGCTCAGCCAGTTTATGGATCAGACGAACCCTCTGTCCGAAATTACCCATAAACGCCGCCTGTCGGCGCTTGGCCCTGGCGGCCTGACCCGGGAACGCGCCGGTTTTGAGGTGCGTGACGTGCATACCACCCATTATGGTCGTATCTGCCCGATTGAAACGCCTGAGGGACCGAATATTGGTCTGATCAACTCTTTGTCGATCTTTGCCAAAGTTAATAAATACGGCTTTATCGAAGCGCCTTATCGCAAGGTGGCGGACAGTAAAGTGACCGACGAGGTGGTTTATCTCTCCGCGATGGAAGAAGAGAAATACACCATTGCCCAGGCGAATACGGAATTGAATGCCGATGGCACTTTCGTCGAAGAGATCATTGACTGCCGTGAAGCCGGCGAGCATCATCTCATCAAGCCTGAAAATATTACCCTGATGGACGTTTCCCCGAAACAGGTTGTGTCTGTTGCGGCGGCGCTGATCCCGTTCCTCGAGAACGATGATGCGAACCGTGCGCTTATGGGTTCAAACATGCAACGGCAGGCCGTGCCGCTTCTGAAAGCGGAATCTCCATTTGTCGGAACCGGCATGGAGCGGGTGGTTGCCCGTGATTCCGGTGCTTCTATCGTGGCGGAACGCGCCGGTATCATCGACCAGGTCGATGCCCGCCGGATCGTGATCCGGGTGAGCGAGGAAGTCGAAGACGGTACTTCCGGCGTTGATATCTATACGCTGCAAAAGTTCCAGCGCTCGAACCAGAATACCTGCATCAACCAGCGTCCGCTGGTGAAAGTGGGTGATGTGGTTGAACGCGGTAACGTGCTGGCTGACGGTCCGTCCACCGATATGGGTGAACTGGCGCTGGGCCGGAACGTGCTCGTGGCCTTTATGCCATGGAACGGTTATAACTTCGAAGACAGTATCCTGATGTCAGAGCGGATTGTGAAAGACGACGTCTTTACCTCCGTTCATATTGAGGAACTGCAGGTCATGGCCCGCGATACGAAGCTGGGTCCTGAAGACATTACCCGCGATATTCCGAACGTCGGTGAAGAGGGTCTGAAGAACCTCGATGAAGCCGGTATCGTTTATATCGGCGCCGAAGTGCATCCGGGCGATATTCTGGTCGGTAAGATCACCCCGAAAGGCGAGAGCCCGATGACACCGGAAGAAAAACTTCTGCGCGCCATCTTCGGGGAAAAAGCGGCGGATGTTCGCGATACCTCCATGCGTCTGTCACCGGGTGTTTCCGGGACCGTTGTGGAAGTTCGTGTCTTCAACCGTCACGGTATCGACAAGGACGAACGTTCTGTCGCGATCGAGCGGGAAGAAATCGAACGTCTCAGCAAGGACCGGGAAGACGAACAGGCTATCCTGGACCGCAGCATCTATGTGCGCCTGCGTCCTCTGCTGCTCGGTAACGTGGTTGCCAAAGGTCCGAACGGCGTGACCAAAGGCGACACCATTACTGATGAGCTTCTTGACGATGTGTCCCGCGGTCTGTGGTGGCAGATTGCCGTTGATGATGAAGGGGTCATGGAAAAAATTGACAACCTGCATCAGAAATTCCAGGAAGACCGGGATCGTCTGCGGGCCCGTTTCGAAACCAAGATTGAGAAACTGCAGCGCGGCGACGAGCTTCTGCCGGGTGTTCTGAAAATGGTCAAGGTCTTTGTGGCGGTCAAGCGTAAGCTGCAGCCTGGGGATAAAATGGCGGGTCGTCACGGCAACAAGGGGGTCATCTCCCGCATTATGCCGCAGGAAGACATGCCATTCCTGGCCGACGGAACGCCTGTTGATATCGTGCTGAACCCGCTTGGGGTGCCGTCCCGTATGAACGTGGGTCAGATTCTGGAAACGCATCTCGGCTGGGCGTCTCGTGCGCTTGGGGTTCAGGTGTCCGGCATTCTGGACAATTTCAACTTTGAACAGATGCAAAAAGCCGACGCCCTGCGCGAAAAGCTGAAACGGGTCTATGACACCGAACAGTATGAGGAAGAAGTTGCTCCGCTGAATGATGAAGACCTGATCGAAATGTCCGGTAACCTGCGCAACGGTATTCCGATGGCGACACCGGTGTTTGACGGCGCGCATGAAGCTGACATTTGCGATATGCTGGAAGAAGCTGGTGTGGACCGTTCGGGCCAGGTCGATCTTTATGATGGTCGGACCGGCGAGAAATTTGACCGCAAGGTTACCGTTGGTTACATTTACATGCTGAAACTTCACCATCTGGTGGATGATAAAATCCATGCCCGGTCCATTGGGCCATACTCTCTGGTTACTCAGCAGCCGCTGGGTGGTAAAGCCCAGTTCGGGGGTCAGAGGTTCGGGGAGATGGAAGTGTGGGCGCTGCAGGCTTATGGCGCCGCCTATACACTACAGGAAATGTTGACCGTCAAGTCCGATGATGTAAGCGGCCGGACCAAGGTTTACGAAGCGATTGTACGCGGAGATGACAGCTTTGAAGCAGGCATCCCTGAATCCTTCAACGTGTTGGTCAAAGAGATGAAGTCTCTGTGTCTGAACGTTGAACTTATGAACACCGCAGACTAAACCGGATCTGAACAGGAGAGAATAGGCTATGCGCCAAGAAGTAATGAATTTCTTCAACCCGGTTTCAAAACCGGAGACGTTTGACACGATCAAGATCACCATCGCCAGCTCGGAACATATCCGGTCCTGGTCTTTTGGCGAGATCAAGAAACCTGAAACCATCAATTACCGGACCTTCAAGCCGGAAAAAGATGGCCTGTTTTGTGCCCGTATCTTTGGTCCGATGAAGGACTATGAATGTCTGTGCGGTAAATACAAGCGTATGAAGTATCGCGGGATCACCTGCGAGAAATGTGGCGTTGAAGTGACCCTCAGCAAGGTGCGTCGTGACCGCATGGGTCATATCGACCTCGCGGCCCCTGTGGCGCACATCTGGTTTCTGAAATCCCTGCCAAGCCGTATCGGTCTGGTGCTCGACATGACGTTGAAAGATCTGGAGCGCGTGCTCTATTTCGAATATTTCATCGTTACCGAGCCGGGTCTGACCCCGATGAAAATGAAGCAGCTTCTGAACGAAGATGAATATATCCGCGCCCAGGAAGAATATGGCGAGGACAGCTTCACCGCCGGTATCGGCGCGGAAGCCATCAAAACGTTGCTGGAAAATGTTGATCTCGAGCAGGAGCGCGACGATCTGCGGGTTGAGCTGGCGGAAACCAAATCCGAGCTGAAGCCAAAGAAAATCGTCAAGCGTCTGAAAGTCATTGAAGGCTTCCTCGAGTCCGACAATCGTCCGGAATGGATGATCCTTGATATCCTGCCGGTTATTCCACCGGAATTACGTCCTCTGGTGCCATTGGATGGCGGTCGTTTCGCGACCTCTGATCTCAATGATCTGTATCGTCGGGTGATCAACCGGAACAACCGTCTGAAACGTCTGATTGAACTGCGTGCGCCGGACATCATCGTCCGCAACGAAAAACGTATGTTGCAGGAAGCGGTTGACGCCCTGTTTGACAACGGTCGTCGTGGCCGGGTGATTACAGGCGCCAACAAGCGTCCATTGAAATCCCTGTCCGACATGCTGAAAGGCAAGCAAGGTCGCTTCCGTCAGAACCTGTTGGGGAAACGCGTGGATTATTCCGGGCGTTCGGTGATTGTTGTGGGACCGGAATTGCTGCTGCATCAATGTGGTCTGCCGAAGAAGATGGCGCTAGAGCTGTTCAAGCCGTTCATTTATGCGCGTCTTGACAAGCTGGGGATTGCCACCACCATCAAACAGGCCAAGAAGCTTGTGGAAAAAGAGCGTCGCGAAGTCTGGGACGTTCTGGATGTGGTTATTCGCGAACATCCGATCCTGCTTAACCGGGCGCCGACACTCCATAGACTGGGGATCCAGGCCTTTGAACCGGTTCTGATCGAAGGGAAGGCCATTCAGCTTCATCCTCTGGTCTGTACGGCCTTCAACGCTGACTTTGACGGTGACCAAATGGCCGTTCACGTGCCATTGAGCCTCGAAGCGCAGCTGGAAGCCCGCGTGTTGATGATGTCAACAAACAACATCCTCAGCCCGTCAAACGGCAAGCCGATCATCGTGCCGTCCCAGGATATTATTCTGGGTCTGTATTACATCACTTTGGATAAAGTGGGTGAGCCGGGCGAAGGCATGATCTTTGGTGATATGGAAGAAATTGAACAGGCTCTGTTCAACGGCGTTATTACGCTGCATTCCAAAATCACCGCGCGCTATCATACGGTTGACGAAAACTTTAACCCGATTTCCATGCGGGTTGAAACCACGGCGGGCCGGATGATGCTGGCCAATCACTTGCCGAAGCATCCGAATATTTCCTTCGATCTGGTGAACCAGAATCTGACCAAGAAGAATATCTCCAACATCATTGATGTGGTGTATCGTCACGCGGGTCAGAAGAAAACGGTTCTGTTTGCCGATGGCATCATGCGTCTCGGTTTCCGGGAAGCCTGTAACGCCGGTATCTCCTTTGGTAAGGATGACATGATCATCCCGGACGCCAAAGAAGGCATGATTGACGAAACAACCGCTGCTGTGAAGGAATTCGAAGCCCAGTATAACCAAGGTCTGATCACCCAGGGCGAAAAATACAACAAGGTGGTGGATGCCTGGTCACAATGTACCGATAAAGTGGCTGACGCCATGATGGCGGAAATTTCCAAGACCGGCGTTGACGAAAACGGCCGGACTCTGGACATCAACTCCATCTTTATGATGGCCGATTCCGGGGCGCGTGGTTCCGCGGCGCAGATGAAACAGCTTGCCGGGATGCGGGGTCTGATGGCCAAGCCGTCCGGTGACATTATCGAAAAGCCGATTATTTCCAACTTTAAAGAAGGCCTCAGTGTCCTTGAATACTTTAACTCCACCCATGGGGCGCGTAAGGGTCTTGCGGATACGGCGCTGAAAACCGCCAACTCCGGGTATCTGACCCGTCGTCTGGTGGATGTGTCTCAGGATTGCGTGACCATCGAAGAAGATTGCGGTACCTTGCGTGGGATCGACATCAAGGAAGTCGCCGAAGGTGGCGATGTGACTGTGACATTGGGTGATCGTATCCTCGGCCGTTGTGCGGCGGTTGATATCTGTGACCCGGTCAGCGGCGCCGTGATTGCCGAAGCCGGCACGCATCTGGAAGAAAATATCGTTGAAGCGGTCGAAACGGCCGGCGTATCCACCGTCAAGGTGCGGTCTGCGCTGACCTGTGAAACCCGTGGCGGCATCTGCTGTAAATGTTATGGCCGCGACCTGGCCCGGGGTATCCCGGTCAACCTGGGTGAGTCTGTCGGTGTTATCGCCGCCCAGTCCATCGGGGAGCCAGGTACTCAGCTGACCATGCGGACCTTCCATATTGGCGGTACGGCCTCGTCCGTGTCCGAGCAGTCTGTCCATGAAGCGTCCCATGACGGTAAAGTCAAACTGCTGAACCGCAACGTGGTGACCGATTCCAAAGGCCGCCTGATTGTCATGAGCCGCAACATGGAAATCGTCATCGTTGATGATGAAGGCCGTGAGCGCGTAACCTATAAGGCGCCGTTCGGTTCTCATTTGATCAAGGATGAAGGCCAAACAGTTATTCATGGTGACAAGCTTGTGGAATGGGATCCTTATACCCTGCCGATCATCACAGAGCAGGGCGGTACCGTCCGCTTTGTCGATCTGACAGAAGGTGTTTCTGTTCGTGAAACCGTTGACGAGGCGACAGGTATTGCCAGCCGCGTTGTGGTTGACTGGCGTTCTCAGCCCAAGGGAGCGGATCTGCGTCCGCGCATTACCCTGCGGAATGATAACGACGAGGTTATCGAACTGACCAACGGTACGGAAGCCCGTTACTTCATGTCTGTCGGCGCCATTCTTTCGGTTAATGACGGCGATGAAGTGCATGCCGGTGACGTGGTGGCGCGTATTCCGCGCGAGGCATCCAAGACCAAGGATATTACCGGTGGTCTGCCCCGGGTTGCGGAATTGTTCGAAGCCCGTCGTCCGAAAGATCATGCGGTCATCGCTGAAATCGATGGCTATGTGGAATTCGGGCGCGACTATAAGAACAAGCGTCGCATCAGCATCCGTTCCAAAGATGAAGAAGATACAACAGTTGAGTATCTGATTCCGAAGGGCAAGCATATTTCCGTTCAGGAAGGTGACTTCATCCGTCGTGGTGAATATCTGATCGACGGCAATCCGGCGCCGCACGATATTCTGAAAACCATGGGCGTTGAGGCTCTGGCCAACTATCTGGTGGATGAGGTACAGGATGTGTACCGTCTGCAGGGTGTGGGCATCAACGACAAGCATATCGAAGTGATCGTGCATCAGATGTTGCAGAAGGTCGAGATTACCTCTTCCGGTGAATCAACCTTCCTGCTCGGGGAACAGGTGGATCGTGAAGAGTTCGAGGAAGCCAACATCAAGCTTGAGAATCAAGGGCGTTTGCCGGCTAAAGGCGAGCCAATCCTTCTCGGGATCACCAAGGCGTCACTGCAGACGAGATCCTTTATCTCTGCTGCGTCCTTCCAGGAAACAACACGGGTTCTGACCGAGGCGGCGGTTGCCGGCAAGGCGGATACTTTGGTTGGCCTGAAAGAGAATGTGATCGTGGGTCGTTTGATCCCGGCGGGTACCGGTTCCAAGATGCAGGAATTCCGTCACCTGGCCAAGAAGCGTGATGACAAGATCAAGGCCGAAGGCACGCAGCCGAAACAGACTCTGCCCACTCTGGATGACGACTCAGTCGGCGCTACAGAATCGGCATAACGCCTTCGGGCGGGGCACTTCTTCCCGGATCGGGAATTAGACGCCCTAAAATTGAATAGAACAGAAGGCCGGAAGATCAGTTTATGCTGATTTTCCGGCCTTTTTTCGTAAAATCGAGTGTTCCTTTGCGCGAGGCTATATTTTGCTTGACGTTTGGCATGTCCCTACATAGTATGCGCTCACTCTTTGAGGTCAGGTGGTAGACAAAACAGTCTAAACGCTGTGCCTAAAAGCTCAGAGAACGAAAATTTTGTGAATTTTACGGATGGCCAGGACAGGCTAATGCTGTTCTGTCGTTTTTTTATGAAGAAATATTTTATAAAAAACGGGCGATCTGTTTTGTTGTACGCATTGGTAAAAGAGACTTAAGGATTAAAAATGCCAACAATTAACCAGTTGATACGTAACCCACGTAAAAACAAGCCGGTACGCAACAAGGTACCAGCGCTTGAGGCTTGTCCTCAGAAGCGTGGTGTGTGTACACGTGTTTACACAACGACGCCAAAGAAACCTAACTCAGCCCTTCGTAAAGTTGCCCGTGTGCGCCTGACGAACGGTTTTGAAGTGACCAGCTATATTCCAGGTGAGGGGCATAACCTTCAGGAGCATAGTGTTGTTTTGATCCGCGGCGGTCGTGTAAAAGATTTGCCCGGTGTTCGCTATCACGTACTGCGTGGTGTTCTGGATACGCAGGGTGTGTCAGATCGCCGTCAAAGTCGTTCTAAATATGGTACAAAACGTCCGAAATAAGCTGTCCTTCGCAGGAGAGCTTTTTCGTGTTTCGTTAAAGGATATAAGATATGTCGCGTCGTCACGCAGCTGAAAAACGTAAAGTACTGCCGGATCCCAAGTTTGGTGATCTGGTTTTGACTAAATTCATCAACAACCTGATGGTTGATGGTAAGAAATCCACTGCTGAGCGCATCGTTTACGGTGCGTTGGAAATGGTTCAGTCCAAATCCGGTCAGGAGCCGATCGAGGTCTTCCATCAGTGTCTGAGTAATATCAAACCAGCGGTCGAGGTTAAATCCCGCCGGGTTGGTGGTGCGACATATCAGGTACCTATCGAAGTGCGCGCTGACCGCGCTCAGGCTCTGGCCATTCGCTGGTTGATTGAAATGTCCCGCAAGCGCAATGAAAACACCATGACGGAACGTCTGGCGGGTGAGTTGCTTGATGCACTGAATAATCGCGGCGCCTCTGTCAAGAAGCGTGAAGATACCCACAAAATGGCTGACGCGAACAAAGCGTTCTCCCATTTCCGTTGGTAGTTACAGGTTTAAAGGTTTAATAAAATGGCACGTACTACTCCGTTACAGGATTATCGCAATATCGGTATCATGGCCCATATTGATGCCGGTAAAACAACCACAACAGAACGTGTGTTGTTCTATACTGGCGTGAGCCACAAGATTGGTGAAGTTCATGACGGCGCAGCCACCATGGACTGGATGGAGCAGGAGCAAGAGCGCGGTATTACCATTACCTCTGCGGCGACAACCTGTTTCTGGAAAGATTACCGGATCAATATTATTGATACGCCTGGTCACGTGGACTTCACGATTGAAGTTGAGCGGTCCCTCCGTGTTCTTGACGGTGCGGTCGCTGTTTTTGATTCTGTAGCCGGTGTTGAGCCTCAGTCTGAAACTGTATGGCGTCAGGCTGACAAATATGATGTGCCGCGCATGTGTTTTGTCAACAAGATGGACCGCATGGGTGCTAACTTCTTCCGTTGTGTGGATATGATCAAAGATCGCCTGGGCTCCAATGCTCTGGTGATCCAGTATCCAATCGGTGCTGAATCCGAATATAAAGGTCATGTGGATCTAGTGAAGAATGTGGGCATCATCTGGGAAGATGAAGCCATGGGCGCCAATTATTCCGAAGTTGAAATTCCTGCTGACATTGCTGACGACGTTGCGGCATACCGCTTGGAAATGATCGAAATGATCGTTGAGCAGGACGAAGCTGCCATGGAAGCTTATCTCGAAGGCGAAGAGCCTACCGTCGAGAAGATGAAAGAGTTGATCCGTAAGGGAACGATCGCTGGTGATTTTGTTCCGGTGCTGACCGGGACGGCCTTTAAGAACAAGGGCGTGCAGACGCTTCTGGATGCGGTTGTCGACTTTATGCCTTCTCCTCTGGACATTAAAGACGTTGAAGGTGTCGCGGTTGATAGCGATACGCCAATGTCACGTGCAGCATCTGATGATGAGCCTTTCTCTGCGCTGGCCTTTAAAGTGATGAACGACCCGTTCGTGGGGACGTTGACCTTTGCCCGGATCTATTCCGGTGTTCTGGAAGCGGGGACCATGGTCACCAACTCCGTGAAGGGTAAGAAGGAAAAAGTCGGCCGTATGTTGCAGATGCATTCCAACTCACGTGAAGACATCAAGGAAGCCCGCACTGGCGATATCGTGGCGCTGTGTGGTCTGAAGCAGACAACAACCGGTGATACGCTGTGTAACAACCTGAAGCCAATCGTTCTTGAACGCATGGAATTCCCAGAGCCTGTGATTTCTGTTGCTGTCGAGCCGAAAACAAAAGCTGACCAGGAAAAAATGGGCATCGCGCTGAACCGTCTGGCACAGGAAGATCCAAGTTTCCGGGTGCGTTCTGACGAGGAAAGCGGCCAGACTGTGATTTCCGGGATGGGTGAGCTTCACCTCGATATCCTGGTGGATCGCATGAAGCGTGAATTCAGTGTTGAAGCCAACGTTGGCGCGCCTCAGGTGGCTTACCGTGAATCTGTTGCCCGTGAAGCTGAAATTGACTACACCCATAAGAAGCAGTCTGGTGGGTCAGGTCAGTTCGGTCGGATCAAATTTGTTATCACTCCGGGTGAGCGTGGATCTGGTGTCCAGTTCATTGACGAGATCAAGGGTGGTAACATTCCTAAAGAATATATTCCTGGTGTTGAAAAAGGGATCAGAGATATCGCCGAAACCGGCGCATTGATCGGCTTCCCTATTATCGACTTCAGCATCCGTCTTATTGACGGTGCTTACCATGATGTTGACTCCTCTGTGATGGCGTTTGAAATCGCCGGTCGTGCTGGTATGCGTGAAGCTGCCAAGGTTGCCGGGATCAGAATTCTTGAGCCGATGATGGAAGTCGAAGTGGTGACGCCTGAAGATTACATGGGTGATGTAATTGGGGATATTTCTTCCCGTCGTGGTCAGATCTCCGGATCTGAAACACGCGGACCAAACACCGTAATTTCCGCGAAAGTTCCCCTGGCCAACATGTTTGGTTATGTGAACCAGCTGCGGTCGTTTACTCAGGGTCGTGCGACTTACTCTATGCAGTTTGATCATTACGCTGAGGTGCCTCAAAGCGAGGTTGAGAAGATTAAAGAGCAATTTGCTTAATAATATCGAATTTAATTGTGAACTAACTTTTCCCGTGAGGAAAAAGCGGGACGCTTGAATATAAGTGAGAAGGACTTAATAAAATGGCTAAAGAGAAGTTTGAACGTAATAAGCCGCATTGTAACATTGGTACAATCGGCCACGTTGACCATGGTAAAACAACCCTGACAGCGGCGATCACGAAAGTGCTGGCTGAAACTGGCGGCGCGACCTTTACTGAATTTGCAAATATCGACAAAGCTCCAGAAGAGCGTGAGCGCGGTATCACCATTTCGACGTCACACGTTGAGTATGAGACGGAAGCCCGTCACTATGCGCACGTTGACTGCCCAGGCCATGCTGACTATGTGAAAAACATGATCACCGGTGCGGCGCAGATGGACGGCGCGATCCTGGTGGTGAATGCGGCTGACGGCCCGATGCCACAGACCCGCGAGCACATCCTGCTGGCCCGTCAGGTTGGCGTGCCTGCTCTGGTTGTTTACCTGAACAAAGTTGACCAGGTTGATGATGAAGAGCTTCTGGAGCTGGTTGAGATGGAAATCCGCGAACTGTTGAGCGAATATGAATTCCCGGGAGACGATATTCCAATCGTTGCCGGTTCTGCTCTGGCAGCGCTTGAAGGCCGTGACGACAATATCGGTAAAGAATCCATCATCAAACTGATGGCTGCTGTTGATGAATATATTCCACAGCCTGACCGTGCGGTTGACGGCGCGTTCCTGATGCCGATTGAAGATGTATTCTCCATTTCCGGTCGTGGTACTGTTGTAACAGGCCGTATCGAACGCGGCATCATCAAGGTTGGTGAAGAAGTTGAAATCGTGGGCATCAAAGATACCACGAAGACAACGGTTACCGGCGTTGAAATGTTCCGTAAACTTCTGGACAGCGGTGAAGCCGGCGACAACATTGGCGCCCTGATCCGTGGTGTTGCCCGTGAAGAAGTTGAACGTGGCCAGGTTCTGGCGCATGTCGGCACGATCACACCGCACACCAAGTTTAAAGGTGAAGCCTACATCCTGACGAAGGAAGAAGGCGGACGTCATACACCGTTCTTCACCAACTATCGTCCCCAGTTCTACTTCCGGACCACAGACGTGACCGGTGTTGTAACCCTGGACGAGGGTGTTGAGATGGTTATGCCTGGTGACAACGTCACTGTGAACGTCGAGCTGATTTGCCCGATCGCCATGGACGAAGGTCTGCGCTTTGCGATCCGCGAAGGCGGCCGTACTGTCGGCGCCGGCGTTGTTGCAAGCATCATTGAATAATTTAGGTTTAGGAGCGCGGGTTGTAAGGCCCGCGTAATTTATATGTTGGAATCACAAAATATTCGCATCCGCCTGAAAGCATTTGATCATCGTATTCTTGATCAGGCTGCTGGCGAGATTGCCAATACGGCGAAAAGAACAGGCGCTAGCGTACGCGGCCCCATTCCGATGCCAACGCGGATTGAAAAATTCACGGTATTGCGGTCACCGCACGTGAACAAAAAATCACGCGAGCAGTTCGAAATGCGCACATTCAAGCGTCTTCTGGACATCGTAGAGCCGACACCACAAACCGTTGACGCGCTGATGAAGCTCGATCTGGCGGCCGGTGTTGATGTTGAAATCAAATTGCAGGGTTAAGAACAATGCGTGCAGGACTAATTGCTAGAAAAGTTGGCATGTCGCGTGTTTTTGCCGAGGGCGGGAAACATATCCCGGTCACGCTTCTGCATGTTGACAACTGTCAGGTTGTTTCACAGAAAACAATGGAAAAAGACGGCTACAGCGCTCTTCAACTGGGTGCTGGCAAGGCGAAAGTAAAGCGGACAACGCAGCCAATGCGTGGTCACTTTGCCAAAGCCCAGGTTGAGCCTAAGGCGAAACTGGCTGAATTCCGTATTGCTGATGATGCTTTCATCGACGTAGGTGCTGAACTGACTGTTGAGCATTTCGTTGCGGGTCAAATGGTTGACGTAACCGGTACCTCTAAGGGTAAAGGTTTTGCGGGTGCCATGAAACGTTGGAACTTTGGTGGTCTGCGGGCGACCCATGGTGTTTCCATCTCTCACCGTTCACACGGTTCCACGGGTCAGTGTCAGGATCCGGGTCGCGTGTTCAAGGGTAAGAAGATGGCTGGTCACTATGGTGATGAGCGCAAGACGATCCTTAACCTCGAAGTCGTCGGTACGGACCTGGACGAAGGTTTGATCCTTGTAAAAGGAGCTATTCCTGGCGCCAAGAACGGCTGGATTTTGATCAATGACGCCGTCAAGAAGCCAGCTCATGCTGATCGCCCTTATCCGGGTGCGGTTCGGGCTGCTGCCGAAGCTCCTGTTGCGGACGCTCCTGCAGAAGACGCTGCTGAAGAGAATAAGGAATAAGCGATGAAAGCCGAAGTATTAACACTTGATGCCAAGAAGGCCGGCGACGTAGAGCTGGACGAAGGTATCTATGCATTGCCAGAGCGGGCTGATATCCTTCAGCGTGTCGTGGTTTGGCAGTTGGCAAAACGCCGTGCGGGAACTCACAAGGTTCTGACACGGGGTGAAGTTGCCGGTACGACAAAACGTATCGGGAAGCAAAAAGGCGGCGGTACCGCCCGTCACGGTGCTGGTAAAGTCAGTCAGTTCCGTAGTGGTGGTCGCGCTTTCGGACCAGTTGTCCGCTCACATGCCACTAACCTGCCAAAGAAAATCAGAACTTTGGGCCTGAAAACTGCTTTGTCTTCAAAGCTGGCCAATGGCAACCTGATCGTCCTGGAAAACATGGACCTGAAAGAAGCCAAAACCAAAGAGCTGAAAGCGAAATTGAGCAAGCTTGGCTTGGTAAACGCACTGTTCATTGACGGTGCAGAAGTAAATAGAAACTTTCTTCTTGCTGCAAGCAACATTCCGTATGTTGATGTTCTGCCAACGCAAGGCGCCAATGTTTATGACATCCTGCGCGCTGACAAGCTGGTCTTGAGCAAAGCGGCTCTTGAAAGTCTGACGGAGAGGCTAAAATGACGGATATCAAACATTACGATACCATCCTTGGCCCTGTGATCACGGAAAAATCCACGATGGTATCTGAATATAATCAGGTTATCTTCCAGGTTGCCCTGACAGCGACAAAGCCTCAAATCAAGGCTGCTGTTGAAGGTCTGTTCGACGTGAAAGTCGAAGCGGTCAATACGATCCGTGTCAAAGGTAAGACAAAGCGTTTCAAAGGCATCAAAGGCCGCAGAAACGATTACAAAAAAGCAATGGTTCAGCTGGCCGAAGGCCAATCCATTGACGTGACAACGGGAGTATAGGAAGATGGCGTTAAAAACATATAACCCTACCTCTCCTGGTCAGCGTAGTCTGGTACAGGTAGACCGTTCCGATCTGTGGAAAGGCAAGCCCGTCAAGTCATTGACCGAAGGTTTGACCAAATCCGGTGGTCGTAACAATAATGGTCGCATCACAGCCCGTCGTCGTGGGGGTGGTCATAAGCGGACGTACCGCATGATCGACTTCAAACGGCAGAAATGGGATGTTGAAGCAACTGTCATGCATCTGGAATATGATCCGAACCGGACATCTTTCATTGCATTGATCGAATATACAGACGGTGAGCAGGCCTATATCCTGGCGCCACAACGCTTGAATATTGGTGATAAGGTTATCGCCAGCGAGAAAGCTGATGTGAAGCCTGGTAATGCCATGCCATTGTATAGTGTTCCGGTGGGTTCCATCGTGCATAACGTCGAAATGAAGCCTAAAAAAGGTGGTCAGATCGCACGCTCCGCAGGGAGTTATGTACAGGTAACCGGTCGTGACCGCTCTCAGGTACTTATTCGTTTATCCTCTGGTGAACAGCGTTATGTTCCGTCCTCTTGTATGGCCACCATCGGTGCCGTATCAAACCCGGACCACAAGAACATCAAACTGGCGAAAGCCGGGCGCAGTCGCTGGCTTGGCAGACGTCCGAGCGTTCGTGGTGTTGCCATGAACCCTGTTGACCATCCACATGGTGGTGGTGAAGGTCGGACATCCGGTGGTCGTCATCCTGTGACACCATGGGGCAAGCCGACCAAAGGTAAGCGGACACGTAGTAACAAGTCGACGGATCGTTTCATTGTACGATCACGTCACGAACGTAAGAAGTAGGAGAGACAAATGGCACGTTCAGTTTGGAAGGGTCCGTTCGTCGATCTTCATTTGCTTAAGAAATCTGAAGCAATGACAGACTCAGGCAAAAATTCACCGATCAAGACATGGTCTCGTCGGTCAACAATTTTGCCGCAGTTCGTAGGACAGACTTTTAATGTACATAACGGTCACAAATTTATCCCTGTGTATGTCACAGAAGATATGGTTGGCCATAAGCTTGGTGAATTCGCACCGACCCGGACCTATTATGGTCACGGTGCAGACAAAAAAGCTAGGAAGAGGTAGTAGCCGTGGGTAAGAAAACAGCACCACGTCGCGTCGCAGACAACGAAGCAATTGCAACATGCAAAATGGTTCGCGTTAGCCCCCAGAAACTTAATCTGGTCGCTGGTCTCATTCGTGGCAAGAAAGTTGAAAGAGCACTTGCGGATCTCACTTTCTCTAAACGCCGTATTGCCGGTGATGTGAAAAAAGTTCTTGAAAGCGCAATCGCGAATGCAGAAAACAACCACGGTCTCGATGTAGACAGCCTGGTTGTTGCAGAAGCCAGCGTTGGCAAGTCTTTGGTCATGAAACGTTTCCGCCCTCGGGCACGGGGACGTACGGGCAAAATTTTAAAACCATTCAGTCGCATCCGGATCATGGTCCGCGAGGTTGAGGAGCAAGCATAATGGGTCAAAAAGTTAATCCAATCGGTCTTCGCCTTGGGATCAACCGCACCTGGGACAGCCGCTGGTACGCCAGTGGAGATGACTATTCAACGCTGCTTCATGAAGACCTGGCCATTCGCGCCTATCTGATGGAGAAGCTGAAAGCTGCGGCGATCAGCCGTGTGGTGATTGAACGTCCGGCTAAAAAAGCCCGGGTGACAATCTACTCCGCTCGTCCTGGCGTGATCATCGGCAAGAAAGGCGCGGACATTGAAATTCTGCGCAAATCTATTGCCGCGATGACCAAGGCCCTTGATGTGAGCCTGAATATCGTTGAAGTCCGCAAGCCGGAAATCGATGCCCAGTTGGTTGGCGACAGTGTCTGTCAGCAGCTGGAACGTCGGGTTGCTTTCCGTCGCGCCATGAAACGGGTTATGCAGAGCGCAATGCGTCTCGGCGCCCTTGGTATCCGGATCAACACGGCCGGCCGTCTGGGGGGTGCTGAAATCGCCCGTACGGAATGGTATCGTGAAGGCCGCGTGCCGCTTCATACGCTGCGGTCCGACATTGACTATGCTGAAAGCAAAGCCAAGACACCTTACGGTATCATCGGCGTCAAAGTCTGGATCTTTAAAGGCGAGATCATGGAACACGATCCAATGGCTCGTGACAACCGCATCAATGAAATGCAGAAGAGTTCTGGTGGTAACGCAGGTGGCAGAGACCGGCGTCCAAGATCTCCTCGGAACGCGAGGTAATTAGTTATGCTTCAACCGAAAAAGACGAAATTCCGCAAAGCGCATAAAGGCCGTATCAAAGGTACTGCAAAAGGGGGCACTGCGCTCACTTTTGGGTCCTGTGGTCTGAAGGCGCTTGAGCCGGAAAGAATAACAGCCCGACAGATCGAAGCTGCCCGTCGTGCCATGACACGTCACATCAAGCGTCAAGGTAAAGTGTGGATTCGCATCTTCCCGGATGTGCCTGTTTCCAAAAAACCTGCCGAAGTCCGTATGGGTAAAGGTAAGGGTTCTGTGGAATTCTGGGCATGTAAAGTAAAGCCTGGTCGTATTATGTTTGAAATGGATGGCGTGCCGCTTGAACTGGCCCGTGAAGCCTTCGAACGTGCTGCCGCCAAGCTGCCAATCGCAACGCGTTTCGTTACGCGTCTTGGCGAATAGATAGGAGTGTTCGAGATGAAAACATCAGAACTTCGTGGTAAGTCAGTAGACGAATTGAATGGCCTGCTGCTCGATTTGAAAAAAGAGCAGTTCAACCTGCGTTTTCAAAGAGCAACAGCTCAGTTGGAAAATACTGCACGTGTGCGTGTTGTACGTCGGGATATTGCCCGCGTACGCACGCTGCTTAACCAATCAGAGAAGGTAGGATCCAATGCCTAAACGTATTTTGCAAGGTGAAGTTGTCAGTGACAAGAATGACAAAACTGTTGTCGTTTTGGTCGAACGTCGCTTTAAGCACCCATTGATTCATAAAGTTGTGCGCCGGACTAAAAAGTACCACGCACATGATGAAAACAATGCTTGTAAAGTGGGCGATATCATTCGAATTGAAGAATGTCGTCCGATTTCCAAAAATAAGACTTGGAAAATTGTTGAAAACGCTTAAAAGGTGTTTTCGGATTAAATGTAACTAAGTTGGAATGAACCAATGATTCAAATGCAAACCAATCTTGACGTTGCTGACAACTCTGGCGCTCGCCGGGTTCAATGCATCAAGGTACTCGGCGGCTCCCACCGTAAAGTGGCTGGGGTCGGCGATGTCATTGTCGTCAGTATTAAGGAAGCGATTCCTCGCGGCAAAGTGAAAAAAGGTCAGGTGCATCGTGCTGTAATCGTCCGCACTAAAAAAGATGTTCAACGGTCTGATGGGACTGCTATTCGGTTTGACGGCAACGCTGCCGTTCTGATCAACAAGCAGAATGAGCCTATCGGTACCCGCATCTTTGGCCCTGTGGTACGTGAGCTGCGTGCAGCTAACCATATGAAAATTATCTCTCTCGCACCGGAGGTGCTGTAATGGCTACCGCAAAGTTTAAAATTAAAAAGGGCGATGAAGTTATCGTTCTTACCGGTAAGGACAAAGGCAAGAAAGGTGAAATCATTCGCATGATTCCATCCGAATCTCGTGCCGTTGTTAAGGGTATCAATTTGGTTAAGCGCCATACACGTCAGACTCAAACAGAAGAAGGCGGTATCAAGACGAAGGAAGCTCCGATTCATGTGTCAAACCTGGCGCTGATCGATCCCAAGTCCGATAAGGCAACCAAAGCTGGATATAAAATTGAAAAAGATGGGACCAAGGTCCGCATCTCTAGAGCATCAGGGGAAGTAATCTAATGACTGCTTATACTCCTCGTTTGCGCGAAGTTTACGAAAGTAAAGTCCGCGCCGATTTGCAAAAAGAATTCAATTTTGCCAATGTGATGGAAATTCCTCGCCTTGAGAAAATTGTAATCAACATGGGTGTTGGTGAAGCCGTCGGCGACAGCAAAAAGATTAAAAAAGCTGTTGAGGAAATGACTAAGATTTCCGGTCAGAAGCCTGTCACCACCCGCGCGAAAAAATCTATTGCGTCGTTCAAACTTCGTGAAGAAATGCCTATTGGCTGTAAGGTTACCCTCCGGGGAAATCAGATGTATGAGTTTCTGGATCGTCTGATCCAGATCGCATTGCCACGTGTTCGCGACTTCCGCGGTGTCAAGCCAACCAGTTTTGATGGTCGGGGCAACTATGCTCTCGGTCTGAAAGAACAGCTGGTGTTTCCTGAGATCTCCTACGATGACGTAGACGATACCCGGGGAATGGACATCATCATTTGTACATCTGCAAAAACCGATGCAGAAGCCAAGTCGCTTCTCGATGGTTTCCAGATGCCTTTCCAAAAATAGAATAGGCAAGGAAATTTGAAATGGCTAAAGTAAGTGCTGTTGAAAAGAATATGAAGCGTGAGCGTTTGGTGGCAAAGTTTGCTGAGAAACGTGCGGCTTTGAAAAAAGCGGCTGTCGACCCGGAATTGTCTGCTGAAGAGCAGTTCATGGCGCGTCTGAAGCTGGCAAAGATGCCCCGCAATAGTGCGGCAACTCGTCTGCGCAACCGCTGTCAGGTAACTGGTCGCCCCCGTGGCTATCATCGTAAATTTAAAATGTCCCGTATTTCACTCCGTGATCTGGCCTCTTCTGGCTATCTTCCCGGTGTAACGAAATCGAGCTGGTAAGGGAGGACAGGCAAAATGTCAATGAGTGATCCTCTAGCAGATATGATTACACGCATCCGCAACGGACAACGTGTTAATAAAAGTTCTGTTAGTTCGCCTGCGTCCAACATGCGTCAGCGAGTGCTTGATGTACTGGAACGTGAAGGCTTCATACGTGGTTATAACCGTGCTGACGATCAGACCGGAAAGCCGCAGATTAATATTGAGCTGAAATATCATGAAGGCCAACCGGTTATTCGCGAAATCAAACGCGTTTCCAAACCGGGTCTTCGGGTTTATTCTTCTGTGGCGGATCTGCCACGGGTGCGGAATGGCCTGGGTATTTCAATTGTATCAACCCCAAAAGGTGTACTCTCCGATTCTGAAGCGCGTGATCAGAATGTTGGTGGCGAGATCATCTGCACAGTATTCTAAGGATAGGTTATATGTCTAGAATTGGTAAAAAAGCAGTTGCTGTGCCGCAAGGTGTTGAAGCAAAACTTGACGGCAAAGATTTGCTCGTCAAGGGTCCCAAAGGTGAATTGTCCATGACATTCGTCAACGATGTTGACGTGAAGATGGAAGATGGCAATATCTCTGTAATGCCGATTGGTGATACGAAGCGGGCACGGTCCATGTGGGGCATGCAGCGCACGCTGGTCAGCAACCTGGTTGATGGTGTGACGGAAGGTTTTTCCAAAACACTGCAGCTGGTTGGTGTCGGGTATCGTGCAGCGGTACAGGGTAAAACTGTTACGCTTCAGCTTGGCTTCAGTCATGATGTTGTATATCCCATCCCAGAAGGCATTGATGTGAAATGTCCGGATCAGACGACTGTCGTCATCTCCGGCATCAACAAACAGCTTGTGGGTCAGGTTGCAGCAGAAATTCGTGAATGGCGTAAACCAGAGCCTTATAAAGGCAAGGGTGTGCGGTATTCTGATGAATTTGTCTTCCGCAAAGAAGGCAAGAAGAAATAATAGGTGGTCGTTATGCTTAATGGTAAAAAATTATTCAACCGTCGCCGCCAACGGGTGCGGACTAATCTCCGCAAGGTGGCAGCAGGACGGCCTCGCCTTTCTGTGCATCGTACAAACCAGCATATCTATGCCCAGGTTATTGATGATGCGAATGGTGTGACTGTTGCAGCAGCATCCACATTGGATGTTGATTTGAAGAAAGCTTTGAAAGTTGGAAGCAACTCCGAAGCTGCAGCAGAAGTCGGAAAATTGATTGCAGGCCGCGCGAAAAGTGCTGGCGTTGATACAGTTGTTTTTGATCGGGGTGGTTTTCTTTTCCACGGCCGGATCAAGGCTCTGGCCGACGCCGCTCGCGAAGCTGGTCTGAATTTCTAAAGGTATTTGAAGGGAAGACAATATGGCACGGTCTGAAAGAGATAACCGTCAGCCGGAAAGTGACCTGATTGAGAAATTGGTTCACATCAACCGCGTGGCCAAAGTGGTCAAGGGCGGTCGCCGGTTCGGTTTCGCTGCGCTTGTCGTCGTTGGTGATGGTAAGGGTCAGGTAGGCTTCGGTAAGGGTAAGGCCCGCGAAGTTCCTGAAGCGATCCGCAAGGCAACAGAAGACGCGAAAAAATCAATGGTACGCATCCCCCTGCGGGAAGGCCGGACATTGCATCATGACATCGACGGACGCCACGGCGCCGGCAAGGTTGTGATCCGCTCTGCGCCTGTGGGTACCGGTATTATCGCCGGTGGTCCGATGCGCGCAGTGTTCGAAGCACTTGGCGTACAGGATGTTGTGACGAAATCATTGGGGTCTTCTAACCCTTACAACATGGTTCGCGGCACAATTGACGCTTTGAAAAAACAGTGTTCGCCGCGGATGATTGCGTCGAAACGGAGCAAGAAAGTAAGTGACATTGTCAGCCGTCGCGGCGGACAGGACACGGTTGCTCAGGAAGTGACGGAGTAGTCTGATGGCAGGTAAGAAAACAGTTAAGGTAACGCAGATCGGTAGCCCGATCCGCCGTCCGCAGGATCAACGGGCAACGCTCATCGGTCTTGGTCTGAACAAAATGAACCGCACCCGGGAGCTGGAAGATACGCCAGCTGTTCGTGGCATGATCCGCAAGGTTCGCCACATGGTAAAGGTTGAAGAAGTTTAATCTCGCCTTATATAGTTTATGTATAGGGTACAGGTGACAAGGTAAGAACCATGAAACTTAATGAATTAGCCAATAAGCCAGGCTCCACCAAAGACCGCAAACGCATTGGGCGTGGTATTGGTTCTGGCACCGGCAAAACCGGTGGACGCGGTGTAAAAGGCCAGAAGTCCCGTTCCGGTGTTGCAATTAAAGGCTTCGAAGGCGGTCAGATGCCGATTTATCAGCGTCTGCCAAAACGTGGCTTTAACAATATTAACCGCAAAGTATTTGTGCCGGTTAATCTTGGTCGGTTGCAGGAAGCTATTGACGCCAAGAAACTGGACGCCAAAAAAGCCATCACCATCGAACTGCTGCACGCAGCCGGTGTTGTTAATGGTGTTAAAGACGGCGTTCGTCTGTTGGCCAAAGGTGAACTGAAATCAAAAGTAACGATTGAAGTGTCCGGTGCATCAGCCGCTGCCATCGCAGCTGTTGAAAAAGCGGGCGGCAAGGTAACTGTAACGTCACCAGCCGTTGCGGAAGCTTCTGAATAATAAAAATATTGGCAACAGGGATAATATTAGATGGCATCAGCAGCTGAACAACTTGCAGCAAATCTGAATTTCAGTGCTTTCTCCAAGGCGACGGAACTGAAAAAGCGCATCTGGTTTACCCTGTTTGCCCTTGTTGCCTATCGGCTGGGGACGTATGTGCCTCTGCCGGGCATTAACCCGATTGAACTCGCGCGGATGTTCGAGCAAAATCAATCCGGCATCCTCGGCATGCTCGATCTGTTCAATGGCGGCGCCATTCAGCGGATGAGTGTTTTTGCCCTTGGTATTATGCCTTATATTTCGGCCTCCATCATCATGCAGTTGATGACTTCCATTTCACCGCGCATTGGCGAGCTGAAAAAAGAAGGTGAGGCAGGCCGTCAGAAAATCAATCAATATACCCGTTACGGCACCGTGATTCTGACCATTGTTCAGGGGTACGCGATTGCGACCAGCATGCAGTCCGGCGGTATCGCCCTTGATGATGGCGGCGTGTTCTTTATTGCGACGACCGTGATTACATTGCTCGGCGGGACTTTGCTGCTGATGTGGATGGGCGAACAGATTACAGCCCGCGGGGTAGGGAACGGGATTTCCCTGATCATCTTCGCTGGTATCGTGGCCCAGTTGCCGTCTGCCATCGTCGGAACGCTTGAACTGAGTGCCAAAGGCCAGCTCGGCGGGCCTCTGGTGATTGTGGGCCTCCTGATTATGGTAGCCGCCGTGATTGGCTTTATCGTCTTTATGGAGCGCGCCCAGCGTCGTCTCCTGATCCAGTATCCGAAACGTCAGACCGCGACCGGCGCCTCCAAGGGCGAACAGTCCCATATGCCGATGAAGCTGAACACCGCCGGGGTTATCCCGCCGATCTTCGCGTCTTCTTTGCTGCTGATGCCGATGACAGTTGCCGGCTTTGCCGCTGACGGCGGACCGGAGTGGATGACAACGGTCACGACCCTGCTTGGACCTGGGCAGCCGCTGTATATGGCGTTGTATGCGGCCGGTATTATCTTTTTCTGTTTCTTCTATACGGCTATTCAGTTCAACCCGGAAGAGACAGCGGACAACCTGAAAAAATACGGTGGCTTTATTCCCGGGATCCGTCCGGGCAAGAATACAGCCAACTATCTTGATTTTGTTTTGACACGCTTGACGTTTGTCGGGGCACTTTACCTGACCCTCGTGTGTCTGTTGCCTGAAGTCCTGCGCGCCAAATATGCCATTCCGTTTTACTTTGGCGGAACCTCGCTTTTGATCGTGGTCAGTGTGACCATGGATACGGTCGCCCAGATTCACAGTCACCTGATGGCCCATCAATATGAAGGCCTGATGAAGAAATCGAAGATCCGCGGCAAAGGGAGAAAACGCAGATGATTGTTGTACTATTGGGCCCTCCCGGGGCAGGCAAGGGAACGCAAGCCGTTCGTCTGATGAAAAACCAGGGCCTGGTGCAACTCTCTACGGGCGACATGTTACGCGCCGCGGTCGCCAATCAGACCGAGATTGGCAAAAAAGCAAAAGAATTTATGGATGCCGGTAAGCTGGTCACGGATGAGATCGTGATCGGGATCATTGCCGACAGAATTGAAGAAGACGACTGCAAGGGCGGTTTTCTTCTGGACGGATTTCCCCGCACAGTGGCCCAGGCGGAAGCCCTGGACAAACTGCTGGCGGAAAAAGACCTGAAAGTCGATGCTGTCATCGAAATGAAGGTTAACGACGAATCTCTTGTTGACCGGATTACAGGACGCTATACATGTAGTAGCTGTAATCAGGGTTACCATGATACGAACCTCAAACCACAAGTAGCTGGCGTGTGTGACAGCTGTGGTTCTACGAATTTCACCCGCCGGGCGGATGATAACCGTGAAACGGTTGTTTCCCGACTGGCAACATATCACGCACAAACGGCGCCTTTGCTGCCCTACTATGCAGAAAAAGGTGTTTTGAAGACAATTGATGGTATGGCTGATATCAATGATGTCACCAACCAGATAAATGACGTATTAACAAACCTGTAGGTCGTTCGGCGAAAAAATTTGTTCAAGTTTGATCTCCGAGGTTGACTGCGGGCTTTTAATACATATAATCGCGCCACTTCACGGTACGTCCGTGGAGGGGGCAGTTTTATGATTTTTTAGATCGGGAGAAACGATCGTGGCACGTATAGCTGGCGTGAACTTACCCACCGGGAAACGGGTGGAGATTGCATTGACTTATATCCATGGGATTGGTCCTGCAATATCGAAAGAGATTTGTGAGAAGGTTGGTATTGATTCGGTTACCCGGGTGAACCAGCTGAGTGATGCGCAGGTCATCCAAATCCGCGAAACAATCGATAGTGATTGTATGGTGGAAGGTGATCTTCGTCGTGACACTGCGATGAACATCAAACGGCTGATGGACCTTGGGTCCTATCGCGGTTTGCGTCATCGTAAGAAATTGCCTGTACGAGGCCAGCGGACAAGCACGAATGCCCGCACCCGTAAAGGTAAAGCTGTTGCCATCGCTGGTAAGAAGAAATAAGGTATTGAATAATGGCTGACAATAAAACAGTGAAGCGCCGCGAGCGCAAGAATATCACGAATGGGGTTGCCCACGTGAATTCCACATTCAACAATACCATTATCACCATTACAGATGCGCAGGGAAATGCGATTTCCTGGTCAACTGCTGGTGCGATGGGCTTTAAAGGCTCCCGTAAGTCTACGCCATATGCGGCGCAGATGGCGGCGGAAGATGCTGGTAAGAAAGCCCAGGAACATGGCATGAAAACGCTTGAAGTTGAAGTCAAGGGACCTGGGTCAGGGCGCGAATCAGCGCTGCGGGCATTGCAGTCCATTGGCTTTACCATTTCGACCATTCGCGATGTGACGCCGATTCCCCATAACGGGTGTCGTCCGCCGAAACGTCGTCGCGTTTAAGCAAGATTGAAGCCCCCTGCTGCCGGGATCCGGGAGCAGGGCTTTATGGTATTTGCCTGACAGACCGGTGGTCGACCGGGCAAATTCAAACCAGGAACTTAACGAGGGTTTTACAGTGATCCAAAAGAATTGGCAGGAACTTATTAAGCCAACTACGCTTGACATCAAACAAGAAGGTGAAGAGCGCAGAAAGGCGACTATCGTTGCAGAACCGCTGGAGCGCGGCTATGGCATGACTTTGGGCAATTCATTGCGCCGGGTATTGCTGTCGTCCCTGCAGGGTGCGGCTGTGACGTCCATTCATGTGGATAACGTACTGCATGAATTCTCTTCCATTCCAGGAGTTCGGGAAGACGTTACCGACGTGGTCCTGAATGTGAAAAAGATCGCGGTTGAAATGGAAGGCGAAGACAAGAAACGCCTGACGCTTCAAGCCACGGGCCCTGGCGAAGTTACCGCCGGCCAGATCAGCGAAGTTGCGGATGTCACCATTCACAATCCGGACCTGATCATCTGTACATTGGATGACGGCGCCGAATTGCGCATGGAACTGATCGTTGAAACCGGTAAAGGTTATGTGGCTGCGGTCAACAACCGTCCGGATGATGCGCCGATTGGCCTGATCCCGGTGGACAGCCTGTTCAGCCCGGTCAGCAAAGTCAGCTATCGCGTGGAAAATACCCGCGAAGGTCAGATCCTTGACTATGACAAACTGATCATGACCATTGAAACAGACGGCACGGTTACACCGGAAGATGCCTTGGCCTTTTCCGCACGTATTCTGCAGGACCAGCTTCAGACCTTCGTCAACTTCGACGAGCCGGAAGCCGCCGCGTCTGAAAAAGAATCTGATGAGCCTGACTTCAACCGCAACCTGTTGCGTCGCGTTGATGAGCTGGAATTGTCTGTTCGTTCAGCAAACTGCCTGAAGAACGACAACATTGTTTACATCGGTGACCTGGTTCGGAAGACCGAAGCTGAAATGCTGCGCACGCCGAACTTTGGCCGTAAGTCCCTGAATGAAATTAAAGAGGTTCTTTCGACCATGGGCTTACGTCTTGGAATGGATAATCCGGGATGGCCGCCTGAAAATATTGACGAACTCGTCAAGAAAATGGAACAAGAATTCTAATTTTGGATATTTAATTGGGTAGGGTCCTTCAAGGTTAAGGATACCCCCTCAAGGAGTAAGAGATATGCGCCATCGCAGAGCTGGGCGTAAGCTAAATAAAACAAGTTCACATCGTAAAGCGATGTTTTCAAACATGGCGAGTGCTCTTTTGAAGCATGAGCAGATTGTAACCACTTTGCCAAAAGCCAAAGAACTGCGCCCGATCGTTGAGCGTCTGATCACTTTGGGCAAACGCGGTTCCTTGCATGCCCGTCGTCAGGCTCTCTCCAAATTGCCGGCGTCTGACAAGGAAATCGTACAGAAATTGTTCGATGTTCTGGCGGAACGTTATAAGGAACGTAACGGCGGTTACACCCGTGTTCTTAAAGCTGGCTTCCGTCATGGTGACGCGGCGCCGGTTGCTGTGATCGAACTGGTCGATCGTGATGTTGATGCCAAAGGCAAAGACAGCGGTCCGGTACAGGAAATCGTTGCAGACGAAACCGAAGCCGCCTAAGGCGAAATCGGCTTCTGATTACAGAATGTAAAGGGCAGCTCTTCGGGGCTGCCTTTTTTATGGGCTTAAGTTGATCGGGGGGATGGAATAAGGCAAACAAGTGCCTTTAAGGGTTGCGATAACAGCCACAATTCCTATAATTATCGAAACTCATTTAAATCAATCAAGGACTAATCTTATGGCTCTCAAACCTGGCGTCGTGAGCGGCGAAGACTATATCACACTTGTGAATGCCTGTAAGGAAGGCGGCTACGCCCTGGCGGCGGTGAACTGCGTGGGAACTGATTCCGTCAATGCGGTGATGGAAGCCGCGGCCAAGAATAAAAGCGATATCATCATTCAGCTGTCCAATGGCGGCGCGCAATTCTATGCCGGGCAGGGTATGTCGGACGGTTTTCAGGCAAAAGTCCTGGGCGCGGTATCCGCGGCGCAGCATGTGCATCTGCTGGCCGAGCATTACGGCATTTGCGTCGTCCTGCATACGGATCATGCGAATCGCAAGTTGGTGCCATGGGTAGACGCCCTGATTGACCATTCCGAAAGCCATTACAAGGCGACAGGCCGGCCGCTCTATACGTCTCATATGCTGGACCTGTCGGAAGAGAGCATTGACGATAATCTGTCTGAATGTGCGCGGATGCTGAAACGCATGGCGCCTCTGGATATGAGCCTGGAGATTGAACTGGGCATTACCGGTGGCGAAGAAGACGGTGTGGGCCATGAAATCGAGGAAGGGGCGGACAGCTCCCATCTTTATACCCAGCCAGAAGATGTGTTGCAGGCCTATGACCTGCTGTCGCCGCTGGGCCATTTCTCTGTCGCAGCGTCTTTTGGCAATGTACACGGAGTGTATAAGCCGGGCAATGTCAAGCTGCGGCCTGAAATCCTGCGCAACAGCCAGGCGCTGGTGCAGGAAACCCACGCCACAGCTGCGAATCCCCTGAACCTGGTGTTCCATGGGGGGTCCGGTTCCGAAAAAGCCAAGATTGCAGAAGCCCTGACATATGGTGTTTTCAAGATGAACATTGATACGGACACCCAGTTTGCCTTCGCCGAATCTGTCGGTAAATATGTTATGGACAACGCCCGGGCCTTTAAATACCAGATCGACCCGGAAGACGGCACCCCCTACAAGAAGCAATATGACCCTCGTAAATGGCTGCGCGCAGGCGAGGAAGGCTTCATTGCCCGGCTTGATGAGGCAATTGCCGATTTGGGCTCTGCAGGCAAGTCTTTGGCCCAGTAAAGGCCCCTTAAGGCGAAAAACTATACAAAAGGCGGTCCGGTGGCCGCCTTTTTTCATGAAACCCGGCTTTCTGGAAAACAAAAAATTCAGTGGGGCCGGGCTTTTATCATGGAGCTGTCATGAACTAATCCTTTACATGTCGCTTGTTACGGTGTAGAGAAGTTGCATCAGATGGAAAGAACCACTGATCACTTGATGCCTGACGAGATACCTTCTTACGCTACTTCTCCGGCTTTATATTAATATGCGTAAGAGGACTTGATACAATGGCTAACGGTACTGTTAAATTTTTCAACGCCACTAAAGGTTATGGCTTTATTCAACCTGAAGACGGCGGAAAAGACGTTTTTGTTCATATTTCTGCAGTAGAAGCAGCGGGCCTCAGCGGTCTTGCTGATGACCAAAAAGTTTCCTACGAACTCGAAGAAGACCGTCGCGGTCGTTCTTCTGCAGGAAACCTGTCCCTGATGTAATCAGTGACAGCTGCATAGAATATGAAAAGGTTGGCCATGTGCCAGCCTTTTTTTATGTCCGTTTTTTAGGTGAGTTGATGGCAAATCATCGCCGCAAGAGACGGACTGTCGTATGCTTCCAGAATTACGGTGAGGTTTGGACCGGGGGGTGAGTCTTTTTCACATTTTTGAAAAGGGAAGTCTCATGGCGAAAATGAAGATCGTTTTTTTTGAAACGGAAAAATGGGAATGCGATATCCTGCAGCATCTGTGCGGCGAAGCAGAGATTGCTTTTTGTGAAAAGCGGCTTGATGCGCGAAGCGCTGCGGTGTATCTGGATGCCGATGTTATTTCGACTTTTGTGCATTCGACGCTAGATCGTGAAACACTGGATCCCTTTTCCCGGCTGAAATTTATTACGACTCGGTCGACGGGGGTTGACCATATTGATCTTGAGTATTGCCGGACAAAGGCAATTCCGGTCAGCAATGTACCGACATACGGCGGAACCACTGTGGCGGAACATGTTTTCGCTTTGCTGCTGGCGATCAGTCACCATATTCCAGAGGCCATTAACCGCACCCGGCGCGGCGACTTTTCCCAGGCGGGTTTGCGGGGGTTCGATCTGCAGAATAAAACCCTCGGGGTGATCGGAACCGGGCATATCGGGAAACGGGTCGCGGAAATCGCCCGCGGTTTCCGTATGGAGGTTATGGCCTATGATCCTGCCCCGGACGAGGTCTTTGCCCGGCAGGCCGGTTTATCTTATGTGGACTGGCAGACCCTGCTGACGCAATCGGATTGCATCACCCTGCATGTGCCGGGCGGGGTGGGGACACGGCATATGATTTCCGGGGAAGCCTTCTCCCGGATGAAAAAGGGGGTTATTCTGATCAATACGGCCCGGGGGTCGGTGGTCGATGTGAAAGCGCTGCTGCGGGCGCTGGCCGAGGGCAGGGTGGCTGCCGCCGGCCTGGACGTCTTGCCGGAAGAGCCCTCTATACGCGAAGAGGCGGAGCTTTTGAGGTCTTTTTTCAGTCAGGAGCATGATCTGGAAACCTTGCTGGCGGATCATCTTCTGCTGCGCATGAGAAATGTGATCATCACCCCGCACAGCGCGTTCAATACCACGGAAGCGGTCGAAAAGATCCTGCGCACGACGGCGGGCAATATTCAGGGCTTTCTGCACGGAAAGCTGCAAAATGTCGTGACGTAAGATCTGACATAAAATTTTACTGAATTAGAAAGGACTCGGATTTTCCCGTCAGGGTGAAGGTGGATTGCGGCACCAGAGGCATGATCATTGAATAGTTATAATCAATGGCGATGCTGACGGTCTTTGTCATGTCGCCTGGATTGACGGCGACCGTGACGTCGAAGTCAGTGATCTTGTTTTCGTCGATAAGAATGAAACTGTCCCGGGCATGGTTCTTAATCTGGATCGCCACGCTGTCGAGATAATTCTGATCCACGTTATTTTGTTCGAAATTGACCATGGCGTAGCGGGTGGCCTGTTCGGCGGAATAATTGAGCACGCCCTGAATAAAAAGCGCCCGACAGAATTCAAAGAACCCAAATGTGAGCAACAGAAGTACGGGACCGGCAAACGCGAACTCAATCATGGTGGCGCCGGACGTATCCTTTTTCAGCTTTTTAAAGGGGAGAGTAAACATGATCGTAGATCCTAGTTTAACTTGATGGTCGCGGATTCCCTGATCGGGAAATGCGATATGAACCAGTCGTAATTGAAATAAGGGGTGGTATAGTCTTCCTTAACCTCGATATTTACGAAGGCGCTGACATTTTCATCTGTACAGTCGGTGGTGCAAAGCTGCTTCACATTATTACAGATGCAGTAGAGTTCCACGGCCACTTCCGTGCCGGGTGTCATAGAGGTGCCGAGAGAACTGCGGACGGCGTTTCTGATGTTGGTCAGGTCGCCCTGAACCGGTTTGCGGACCATGGCGTATTGTATGCCGGCCTTGGCGGCGTTGGAAAGTTCCATTTTGCGCATGAACATGGACCCCATATCCAGGGTGCCGACCAGAATCAGCAGCAGGATAGGCATGATCATCGCCAGTTCGACCAGAGAGGAGCCCGCAGTCGAGGCGCGCAGTTTAAGGAAAAATGTTTTGAGTATCTGTGCCATTGTTCTATTCCACCATGGTTACCAGGGTTCTTGAAATTTTCTCGATCCCGAGAAAAGCGCAATCGGACTGATCGTTGTAGAGTTTCGAGTTTCCGGTAAAGGTGACCTTGCGGCCAAGCAGTTGCAGGCACCCGGAAGAGGTGCTTGATCCGCCGCTGAACCGCAATTCCTGACCAGGGAAATAAACGGCACCCTTGATGTTCATCGCGGGGCCACCGAGAAACTTGTTATCGCCTTCTGTGTAGAGCGCGCGGGGGTCCTGAAAGAAAACGATGCCGGCATAATCGCCATGGTTTGGCGCTGTCAGGTCAATTGTCGCTCCACCTCCGATGTCGACTGTCCCGATATCATCGGGATCGGCGGCGGTCAGAACGAAGGTGACGCCCGTGCCGCTCAGTGTGGCGCCGCCCCGGATGGTCAGGTCCCCACCATCAATAATATAAACACCGGGCGCCAGTGTGGTGTCTGCATTGGCATTGAAGGTCATATCACCGCAATAACGGCCAGGAAGCGGATCGGGATCGCCTAATTTGATCTGAAGGCTTCCGGTATTGATACAGATGGACGGCAATGTCGGTACCTCAAGGTCGCGTCCTTCCGGGCCATAAGGATCGATGGCCCGTTGTGACAGGGGCTGAATTGGGTTCGGGGTGTTCAGTGTGGCGTTCGTGCCCTGATAAATATCGCCGTAGGCCTGGGCCGAAGGGTTGGCGGATAATGTGGCGGTGCCATTAAGGTAGATGGATTCAGTGCTGTTGGAATTGGAGGCAACACCACAATTGATGTCCACGTCAGAGGTCCCGGAGAATTCCAGCGCCTTGTCCATGGTTTCATCCAGTGCGAGAATGCAATGCTCGCCTACTTTCAGAATACCGGCCGTGGCCGTTGTTCTGATCTCGATGTCCTTTATATCGAGCATCTTGGTGAACACCAGTTCCGCAGGGTGGTTTAACTTGACCATGACATAGTTTGACTGGCCGGCATATCCCCCGGTGACGGGTGGAGTGGTCAATGACAGGCTGTTGCCGTTGCCGGTGGTGAAATTATTGGCTTCGGCGTCTTTTGTGGCTGCCAGGATAATCTCCTGATCGGTCTGGTCTTTAGATAAGGCGTAAGCCGCGGCCAGAGCCGAGGAATCAGCTGCGGTCTGCATTTGGCGTTTTTGCATAAACCACATTGTCGCATCAAATCCCAAGCCGGCAAATCCGGCGATTAAAGGAACCAGGATCGCAAAGTAAACCAGCGCCGCGCCAGAAGTCGATTTTTTTAATCGGCCGAGCTGCTGCAAAAGGTATTTTTGGACGATGTTCGCCATATGATATAACCACTTCTTATTCGATATTGTGAATCGTCAGAATTCTAATATGAATCTGCTAATAACCGATTAAGAATAGGTGCAATTTAAATCTAAAACTGCTTTGTCGATCCAGCGCGCTTTTCTGAAGGTTTCTTCAGGCGCGCTGGAAGGACAATTGGGTCAGGCGTGGACCGCTGTTTTGTCGGCTTCTGCCGGTGCGGCGTTTTGGGGCCGCAAAATGATTTTCTGGACGGCGCCGAAACCGTTAAAATCAGTGCGGGAGACTTCACCATACGCCCCGAGCTGATCAAGCCTGATCCAGTCACCGACCTGCACATCTTCCGGCAACATAAAAGGACCCTGCATCATATCAACTGAATCACAGGTGGGACCGGCAAACCGGAAGGCCCGGATTTGTCCCTGAAATGCCCGTTCTTCCCGGCGTATCAAATGCGCGGGGTAAGGCAGGCCGATGGCGCCACCGGCTTCGAAAAGGCCGCCGTAGGTGCCGTCGTTCAAATACAGCAGGTCTTCTTTACGGCCTTCGACACGCACGATCAGGGCCCCGCCCCCGGCGACAAGGCCGCGGCCAACTTCACACAGCAGATGCATGTGATTCAAGCCGTTTGCCGACACCGCATCGGCGATGCTTTGGGTAAAGGCCTGTACGGGGGGCAATGGTGTGGCGCTCTCCAGATCGGCCGGAAAACCTCCGCCAACATCAAGGGTTTCGACGACAACGCCGCTTTCTTCAATCACCCGGGCGGCATAGGCGACGGCCTGGGCGTAACGGTCCGGGTCCTGGCACTGGGTACCGACATGAAAGCTGACGCCCAGGATGGCGCAATGAGGACGGCAGGCTTTCAGAAGATTGACAGCCTGATCAAATTGCGCCCCGAACTTGCTGGAAAAGTCGGTGGCCACGTCACGCTGTTCTGTTTCCTTCGGGATCGCCAGCCGGACAATCAGTTCCAGATCAGGGGCGTCATTGGTTTCATGGCGGATCTTTTTCAGTTCACCGTCATAATCAAGTACATACGCCCGTACCCCGTGATTGATATAGGCTTCACGAATGGCTTCCGGCGCTTTGATCGGATGCATGAAATATTGGACAGCATCGGGGAAACGGGCGCTGATCCGGCGGATTTCACCGATAGAAGCCACATCAAAATGGCGCACGCCCGCCTGATAAATGGCGTCGAGAAAAACATGGTCGGGATTGCATTTCACCGCATACATCACGTGTCCGGTGAAATGCCGAACGAAATCTGTGGTCTTTTGCTGCACCACATCAGGCATCAGCAAAGGCACCGGCAGCGCCGGCCGCAGGTCGCGGATGTCCTGATCTGTCATATCGTGACTGATATCAAGTGTCTCGCTGACATCCGGTGAGATCTGGTTGTCGGAAAGGGTGAAGGCGCAGACGGCATGATCTGTGCGGTGCTCAGATGGATCGGTGAACATGTTGGTGTAAATCCTATGCAAAAAAAGCACCCCCCTTGAACCACAAAGATATGCTGAACCTTACAGATACCCAAGGGGCAAGGGGGAGCTTTTATGAAAAGAAAAGGTCCTGCCTATTCCTCAATAACCAGTTGACCATTTTTAATGACGAGTTTGGGCTCTGTCGCGATGGAGATATCACTGTCGTTGTCTTCAATAGCGATATAGCAGTCAACACAGATATCTTTAATCGTTTCATTCGGGCCAATAACGACAGTTTTTGTCGCCTCTTCTGTTTCCACATACAGGGTGTAGCTGACCGCATCCATATTCTTCAGATCAGCGGCGTGCGCAACGGTGCCGACAGAAATAAAGGCGGCGGCGAACAAGGCGGGTGTCATATAGTTTTTCATCTTCTCATGTCCTGATGAAGTTTAAATTAAGTGGGGGAATTATCATAAGGATGACCCCAGAATAAAGAGATTTAATTGCATGGTTATCATTCGATAATTGAATATAAACATTCTTGTCATGAGAATTACGCGTTTTATTTGGCCCTAATATTTATTTATCGAATAACAATCATGTAATAAATTCGATTTTCAAATATTTTGATTTTGATATTCTTCGGAGGAATTTTGAGCGTAAACAGGCGGAGAAAGCTTATGAAACACAATAAAATGGATTTTCTCAGCAATGCAGAATTCTTTGACATGGTAGATGCCTATGAATTCGCAGGCTATGAAGATGACGATTATTACGAAGATCTTCTTGAGGATAAACTCGGGTCAAAATGGCGCAAACGCCCGCGCCGTCCTAAATCAAGAAAAGAGGATTTTACAGAGAACTTCCTGTAATTCCCGAAACAGTTGAGGCCGAACTGGGAGACGCGCCGCTCTTTAATTCCTTTTGTCATGAAAGGAATTTCTGAGCGGCCTGTTTCCGCAACTGGCCTACAGGGGGTTGTGTCCCACATCCCGGGAGATCACCTTGATGCCTTTCAATATGATATTCATCAGATCACTATCAATGTCATCGGCATAGGATATATAGGCCGGATAATTGAATTTCGGCGCCCAGTCGACCAGCCGCACCCGTTCTTCCTGGATCAGGGGCTCGGCGATACGTCGCGGGAAATACCCGCTGGCCGGGGACAGCAGCAGATATTCAATCCCCAGGGTGCCGAGGTCAAGCGAGACACGCGGCGTTTTCATATCGGGGAAGTTCAACGCATGATCACTGAGAAATTCCGGTCCCCAATTGACAAAAATATAATCATTTTCAAAGATGTCTTTATCTTCCGCCTGTGAAGATACAAGGATCATTTCATCTTCAAAAATCTGTTTGATCTTGAAGCCTGGGCGATGTTCCGGCCGGTACATGATGCCGATATCAATGGACCCCTCCGACAGTTTTTGCGTCAGGTCCGGGGAATAGCCCATTTCCGTGCGGATGGCGATTTCGGGGGCATGCACGCGCATCCAGGGCAGCAACTTCATCAGGAAACCGTCCCACAGGCTGACCTGACCGCCAATGCGCAAAATTGTCTCATGTTCTTCCCCGATGCCAACATCCAGACGGGCCTGATCCCATATCTTGGTCAGGGCAATGGCGTGCTTGAGAAATTGCTTGCCGGCGATCGTCAGGCTGGCGCCCTGTTTGCTGCGTTCAAACAGATAAGTGCCGAGCTGATCTTCCAGATTACGGATTCGGATGCTGACGGTCGATTGGGTGACATGAACCCGGTCGGCGGCGGCGATAAAACTGCCTGTATCGGCCACGGCGATAAAGGTTCTGACCTGGGTGATATCCATGAAAAGCGACTTTCTATACATTTAAAAATTAAATAACATTATCATATTATATTCGATTTTATAATGTGAAAAAAGAAGATATTGTCGGCCTCGGATGGAATCTTCACGGACAGGATACGGAGGTTGAACAGAACCATGGCACAGAAGGAAACCTGGGGAACGCAGGATGTACAGGCAGGGGAAGTAACCTTATCCGCAGAGCGGCTTTTAGAGTTGCAGCGGCGGATGGCGGTTGATCATTGGCGTGGTCGCGAGGAAGAGGCCCGGTCCTGTTTGACGGAATATTGCCAGTTGGTTGACGCGTTGTATTTCAACCGCCGGATTCAGGTGCGCCAAGGACCTGATTTAAAATAAAATATGAAAGAAAAGCCAAGTCTGGTATAAAGTTACCTATGGCGGCAAGGAAGAAACAAAGGGTCAGGGAATGAGGAAAATCTGGACGGTGTTGTTAAAGCCCCGTGCCTGGGTGGCGCAAGTATTGTTGGCGCTTTTGGTCGTGGCGTTTCTGTCTCTTGGGTTTCTGGGATATCTGAAACCACTTCAGGCTTTTCTTGATTCCAACGCCCTGGCCTTCACGGTCGGGGAGGTGCGTTTCTCGGCTTATCTTTTGCTCAAGGCGGTCCTGACGGTCATCATTGCCTTCTGGCTGGCGGGCATCTTCGCTGAATTTGGTGAAACACGGATCAAGCAATTGACGAAACTCAAGGCCAGCAACCGGGCCCTGTTGACCAAAGTGTTTCAGATTTTGGTGTATTTTATCGCCTTGCTGATTACCCTGGATGTGATGAGCATTGACCTGACCGGTCTCGCCATTTTCAGTGGCGCCGTCGGCATCGGTGTCGGTTTCGGGTTGCAGAAAATCACCTCCAATTTCATGAGCGGGTTGATCCTGCTGTTTGAAAAATCGGTGGAAGAAGGCGACCTGGTGGAACTGGACAGCAACACGGTCGGGTTCGTGCGTCAGACCGGCGCCCGTTACACCCTGGTGGAAACCTTCGAAGGCCGGGAAATTATGATTCCCAACGAAGATTTCATCACCAACCGGGTGACCAACTGGACCTACAGCAATAATCAGGGCCGCATTGATATCAATATCGGGGTTTCCTATGGCTCTGACCTGGACACGGCATATGCCCTGATCCTGGAAGCGGCTCAGGAACATCCCCGTTGCAGCCGGTCTCCGGGACCGGAGTGTTTCCTGGTGGATTATGGTGAAAGTTCCGTCGACTTCACCCTGTATTTCTGGGTCGACAATATCATTGACGGGCGCAAGCGTCCGCGTAGTGACGTTCTGTTTTCGATCTGGCGCAAGTTCAAGGAAAACAAAATCGAAATTCCCTTTCCCCAACGCGACCTGCATATCAAGACCCCACAGGCGCTAACCGATCAGGAGACGCCTACATGACCCCTTCAGGCAAAAGCGATCCGATCTTGATGGCCTATGAATTCGATGGCGTCGGCGGGGGCCGGGCGCTGATCGAGAATGAGGTCGGGGCGGCGCTAAAGGATAAGCATCTGGCCTGGGTGCATCTGGACATGAAGAAAGAAGGGACCAAGCCGTGGCTTGAAAAGGAGATATCCTACCTTGATCCACATATTGTTAATGCTCTGCTGGCGGACGAAACCCGGCCGCGGGTGACCGAAATTGGCGACGGCGCCCTTATTATCCTGCGCGGCGTTAATCTGAATGAAAATGCCGATCCGGAAGATATGGTGTCCATTCGGCTGTGGATTGACAAGGAACGCATCATCAGCCTGCAACGTCGGCCACTGAAAGCGGTGGCGGACATGGCGGAAAAAATCATCCAGGGCAAGGGGCCTGAAAATGCGGGAGAATTCGTCAGCCAGCTGGTTTCACGGCTGTTTGAACGTATGGAACCGGCCTTGCTCAGTCTGGATGATATGACGGATCGGGTGGAAGAAGAGATTCTCGAGGGGCCGGATGTCTCGTTACGGGAAACCATCATCAATATCCGCAAACGCGCGATTATCTTTCGCCGCTATATGGCGCCGCAGAAGGACGCCATCGGGCATTTCCGCCTGTGTAATTTTGATTGGCTCGACGCCAAGGACAAACGTCACCTTCAGGAAAGTCAGGACCGGGTGATGCGGTATGTGGAAGACCTGGACGCGATCCGTGAACGGGCCCAGATCGTCAAGGACGAACTGGCCAACATGATTGCCGATCGCCTGAACAAGAATATGTATATCCTGTCAGTGATTGCGGCGATTTTTTTGCCGCTGGGCTTTTTTACCGGCCTGTTGGGGATCAATGTCGGCGGCATTCCCGGGGCGGACAATGCCGACGCCTTCTGGATATTCTGCGGCCTGCTGGTGAGCATCGTCGCCTTGCAGGTCTGGCTGTTTAAAAAACTGAAATGGTTTTAGGCCGCCCCCTTCTGTCGTCTTTTACAGATATTAATATTTCCAGGACCAGCGCAGGGCAAGGTTGCGGTCATGGCTCATTGTCTGACGGGTGATCAGGGACAGGCTGCGGGACAGGCTGACTTCCACGGACGTTGCGGTCTCTCCTGTCGCCGGGGCGGTGGTGACTTCGATGTAAATATTGTTCGTTAGGTATTTCCCTCCGGTGATGGTTGTTCCCTGATCACGGTCGGGCGATTTGTCAATCGACAGGCGGTCAATTCCGAGCGCGCTGCGGACGTTGCCCAGAAGTCCGGGGCCGCCACCATTGGACAGGGAATGCACCGCCGCGGCTAGCTGTAGAGCCTCGACCGCGGAGAGTTCCGTGGCAGACGTCCCAAACAGAATTCGGGACATGACTTCATCCTGAGGCAGATCGGGACTGGCGCTGACGGTGAGTTTCGGGGCCGAGGCGCGCCCGGTGATGGCGATCTGTGCGGTCAGGTCAGTCATTTCCAGTTCCGCCACAATATCAAGCAACGGGTCATTGCGTTTGTCGTCGGGAAATGTCAGGGAACCACGGGTGAGATCAAACGTCTTGCCGGCGAAGTCAAAGGTGCCCCGGATTAACTGCGCCCCGCCGGTAACAACGGGTTTGTCAGTGGTGCCGCCAATGGTCATGTCGGCGCGCCATTCGGAATCCATGCCATAACTGCGGATGAACAACCGGCTAGGCACCTTGACTGTCAGGCCCAGGGGAAAGGGGCCCAGATGACGCCCTTGCTCAGGCTCTGTTTCCGGTCCCTGGTCCGGGTGGTTGATTTCCCGCACCTGAAGCACGGGCACGGCAGTGGCCCCGCCGTTGACGGCGCGGATATCGGCCTTGTCGACGGTGATGTCGCCTTTGAAATACGTGGCGGCCGGGCTTTTCAGGAAGGCAAGGTCGGCAGAGGCGGTGACGTCGAGTTCCGGCTGCCGGACCAGGCGGGCCTTGTCGATTTTCAGGTCGGCCCGCGCCTGATAACTGAGGTCGGCATTCAACAGGACTTCTGCGCTGGCGGTCAGCTGGCCGGTGCCGCCGTCCTTGGCGGTCAGATGGTCAAGGGTCAGTTTGCGGTCGGCGATGGTTGCCGCCATATCCAGGTCCGTGGCGACAAAGCCGCTCTTCAGGTTTTCATAACGGCCGTTCTTGAGGCTCAGATGACCATCGATATCCGGATTGGCTTTTGTTCCGCCAAGCATCAGGTCAAGCGTCACGTCACCACCGAGATCATGACTGGTCAGGTAAAAGGCCGGCCATAACGGGTCAATCGCCCCGCGCCAACTGAACTGCCCTGATAACGGCTGGTCGGCGGGAAAGTGGAACGTCGGAGCAGCGGCATCATAAAACAACGGCAGGCGGGCGGTGAAGTCGGCCTGGAACTGGTCGTTCAGGCGGGCGCTGCCGGTCAGGTCAAGGCCGGTGGGGGCGAGCGTGCCTTGCGCCTGAAACGCCATGCCCTGCACCAGGGTCGGGATCTGGGTGAGGCGTAAGTCAAAGGCGCCGTCGGTGGTGTTTTCTGTGGCGTTCAGGCGGACCGTGCCGTTGAGAAGGCCAACCAGAGGCAGTTCCGGTGCAAACACCAGGAGTGGCCTGAGGTCGGCATTGTCCGCTGTCAGGCTGGCCTGAAGCGCCTTGTTCGCGCGGGTGAAACGGCCGCTGATATGGCCTTTGCCGAGTTCTACTTTAAAAGGCGTCAGACTGAAGCCCGTTTGTCTCAGTGAGAGCGTGACCGGCTGTTTCAGGGCGACCGGGGTTTGATCGACGGTGCCGGTGAAGCCTAAGGTAATGTCGCGGCCGGATTCGGTCGGTTGGGGCGCCGTGCCGGACAGGGTCAGGTCATAGGGCATGATATCATTCCCCCGCAGGGCGAGATCGTAGGACAGGGTCTTGTCTTTCTCCTGCTGGGTGATGCGGAGATGACCCTCACTGGCCTGCAGGCGGGGATGAGACAAGGCGGTAAAATCGGCGGTGAGGCTGATCCGCGGCTGCTTGTCCATCAGGAGAATATCCCCGGACAGGGTGGCTTCCTTCAAGGTTGTCAGGTCACGGGGGCCGGTGCGCAACGCCATTTCACTGGCGCGTCCCTGAACGGTGATCTGTTGGGCGTCGTCCTGTTCCCCGAGCATGATTTCTGCGGACAGGGTGCCTTTAATGGCGTTTGCGGCGAGGTCGGTCCCGGCGGTCAGAAGGTTGATCCGGCCAAGTGCGGGGCGTCCTTTTGGCAGGTCGATTTGCCCGGCAGCGCGCAGGGCGCCAAATGTGAGCGTGAGATCAGAGAGCCGGATCAGTTCTTGTGTCGGGCTGGTGAAGGTGACCCCGCCCTGCAAGGGGCCATAATCACTTTCACCGTGCAAGGTGGCGCTGCCGGCGGGACGCTGAATGATATCTGTCGCCTCCAGACGCGCTGTGACATTTTGCAGGGTGACATCCTGCAGGGTCAGGGCCTTGATGCCGGTTTCCAGGGTGAGGGCCGGGGCGCGCACCGGCCCGGACAGTTGGCCGGTAAATTCAATGCCGCCGTCCATCTGCAGGGCGTCCTGACCGGACAGGTCGGCGAGGTCGGTGACGACAAGGTAGAAATTACTTTGCCGGATAACCTGTTGCGGGGACAAGTGAGCGTCGGCCGTCAGCGTGAGGTGGGCGGCGTTGAGGCGGGCCTGCTTCAGGTTCAGGGCGCCATCCGCCATGCGGCTGATATGGGCGGAAAATACCGGGGCGGGTCCGAAAAGCGCGCTGGCCGTAGCATCCCCGAGATCAAGCTGGCGGGCTGCGACGGTTACTGCGGCGGTCAGGGCGGCATCCGGGTCTTCCCGGGAGAGGTTTATGACGCTGGTGAGGCTGCCGTTCAAAGACGGGCTCAGGCCTGAAAGCCGGGACAGGGCGGCGGTGATCCGGGCGGACAGATTCCCGCTGCTGCGGTTAAATGTCGCGGTCATTTCGCTATCAAAACGAGGGTTGTTCAGGCGGGCCTGCGACAGGGAAAGCGTCCCGCTGTCCTGATTTGCATGTCCATTGAGGCTCCAGTCGAGGCCGGGAGCTGTCAGGGCGGTGAAGGGCGTGATCCGGGTCCCGGAAAGTTCGTCCAGCTTCCCCTTGGCGCTGAAGGTGATGCGCTGGCCTTCTGTTTCGGCCCGGATTTGGCCGGAAAGACGTCCCGAAATGTCGGCGCCATAACCCGCCCGCAGACCTTGGGCGGTCAGCTGCAATTTGGGATTGCCGGTGATGTCGCTGATTTTTCCGCTGAGCGTGAAAGGCATCAGCCGCACAGGGGCAAACATCTTGTTGACCGGCGCGGCGTTGGTGAGGTCAAGGCTGAAGCTGACCGGCTGCACAGAGGCTGTGGCGTCGCCGGTGACCGCGCCTTGGGCCGTCAGGGTCAGGGTGTCGGCGACCAGTTTCAGATCAAGGATCGTGCGGGTGTCTGCCGGGGACGGGGTCAGATCCACAGACAGGCGGGCGGTCCGGCCCAAAAGAGCGGCGCTGGATTCCGGGATCATGTCCCCGGAATCCAGCGTGCCGCGCAGGGCAAAGGCCTTATCCGTATTGCGCAGGCTGGCATCGGCAATGGTGGTTTCCCCCACCTGCAGACGGAAACTGCCGCGCCAGTCTTCCAGCGGACCATCCCCTGTAAGACGGGCAACCACATCCTGCGTCGGTGTCGTGCCGATCATTCGGCTGAAAATGCCGCCTTCGGGGGCGCGGGCGGTTACATCAATTGACAGGTTTTCTGTAGGGCCAGGGTAAGCGATGCGGGCGGATATCTCATCTTGGCTGGCTCCCTGATTGATCAGGTTCAGCCGTAACAGGATGCCGTCCCGGCGGGTGAGCTTGAGCGCCCCCTGACCGGTAAATGTAGCGCGAATGCCCATGACTTTTTGACCAAGCAGGAACTGGTTGAGGCCAAAATCGGCGATTTCCGCGTCTACCGGTAACCGGGGCAGGGTGAAGTCCATCGGGGCGGTAGCGGCGGGTTGAGGATGGTCGGTGCTTTCGGGCAGGCGGACCAGCCGCGCGGTGGCGACCTGAAGCCGGGAAATCATGATTTTCTGACGCAGGAGCGCCGACGGTGACCAGTCAAGATCAACGTCCGTCAGGGTAAGCCAGGGGCCTTCCCGGTCGGAAAATGTGATGTCGGCGAGGCGAAAGCCGGTAAACAGAGACCCTTCTATTGGGCTCAGGCGCACGGTCTGGTCCGGGGTTCGCAGGCTGTTTTCAATCCAGGTGGTCAGGCGTTTATGTCCTGATGGCGTATCCAGATAAAGCGCTGTGCCGATCAGGAGGATGAGCAGCAGCGCCAGAGCGCCGCCACTCACCTTGGCGATGATCTTGCCAACGCGGCGACCGGAAAGGGATTTCATGTCTGTCAGGGAAAATTTCATCAGAAGGCCTGCCCCAAACTGATATAGATCTGGACCCGGCTTTCACCGGTGCGGCGATCAAGCGGAACGGCGACATCCAGACGGACAGGCCCGAAATCCGTATGATATCTTGCGCCCAGACCCGCGCCCCATCTTAATCCGGACAGTTTCGGCAGGCTGCTGTCATAGACATTGCCGCCTTCGATAAAGGGGACGAGGCTGATGTTATCCATAAATTTCCAGCGCAGTTCGGCCGCGACTTCGGTCACGGACCGGCCGCCGAGAGGCACATCCTCCGCATCTACGGGACCGACCCGCTGAAACCCGTACCCGCGCACCGATCCGCCGCCGCCGGCATAAAAACGCCGTGTCGCCGGCAGGGTTTCCCGGTCGGTTCCGGTGATTGACCCGAGACGGGTGCGGAGCGCCAGGGTAAGCTGGTCTGTGGCGAGCGGATAGTAGACGCTGGCGCGCAGGTCACTTTTAACGAAGGTAAATTGCTTGCCGTCCATGCCGATTGTCGGGGCGGCGATCAGGGACAGACGCCAGCCATGTTGCGGGTCCAGCAGGTTGTCGGTATTGTCCCAGCGGCCGCCGATCGGCAGGGCGGCAATATAAAAATTACGGTTGCCTTCACTATCGGTGATATCACTATATTCCAGTTCCACGGCGGCGCTGGCGCCAATGTGGTCGGTGATCATGCGGTCAAGCCCGACGGTGCTGTTCAGCGTATGGGCAAAGAAGGCATCGGTATCCTGACGCCGGTAGCTGGCCTCGAAAGACAGGGTTTGATCAAGTCTGGCGAAATGAGGTATTTCCAGGCGGCTGGAAAAGGATTGTTCCAGTTCCGCGCCCCGGGCCACCAGTTTCAGCCGGTTGCCTTCCTGCATGAAATTACGATGTTCCCAGCTGAGCTCGCCACTGATGCCCTCGGCGGTGGAATAACCTGCGGCGGCCCCGATGGTGCGATGTTCGGCCTCGATCAGGGCCACGGTGATGTCGGCGGTCTGGTCTTCCTGCGGGGTGGGTTTGATGTTTATACCGGCAAACAGGCCGGTGCTGGACAAGCGACCCCGCAGGTCATTGATCTGCCGGTCGTCATAAAAGTCGCCGGGAGACCATGTCACAAAGCGGGTGATGACGCTGTCCTTGACATTTTGGAGGCCCGTGATGCGGGTGTCGCCAAACCGCTGGCGATTGCCTGTCTTCAGAGAGAAAGTGACCGTCATGCGCCGGGTCTGGTGGTCGACGAGGACATCCTGGGCAATATCCTGGGCAAAAGGAAACCCGAGATTGGGCAGGCGGCGACTGAGGTGGGCTTCCGCGGTAATCACATCGGCGGCCCGGGCGGGGTCCCCGATGGCCAGCGGCAGGTTCTGGCGGATTTGCTGCTGGATCTGTGCGGCGGGCGCGGGGTCGCGGTAGGTGATAACGATATCGCCAATCTGATAACGGGGCCCGGGCACCACCTGAAGTTCAATATCAAAATGATTGCGTTTTCGGCTCAGGCGTTCGGTTACGCTGCCGCCATAATAGCCTTCCGCCCGCATGATTTTGATCAGGAGCTTGATATCATCCTTGATATGTTGATGCAGATTGGCGATGGACAGCATCGGGACGTCCTGATCGGCCTTGAGCAGGGAGGCGGCCTCGAAGGTGGTGAGGACCGGTTTCATACTGTCGGCTTCAAGCCCGATGATGGACAGGGAATAGTTAAGCGGGTTGGCGGCAGAGGCTGTGGTCGGGGGGATCACCGCGCCTGTTGCGAATGCCAGAAACATGCCAAGACAACAGGTGAAGACAATCCGCCGCAGGGTTTTGCTGCTGTTGGATTTTCCCGGGCCGGACGGCGATGTTATGCTGTGCGTTCTTTCTGTCAAGGTGTCCCACATTTACGATTTTATTACGGCGGAAATATGATTCTCATCGTTTGATATAGGGCAAAGTCAGGGGTAAGGCAATGCTTCTGGCGGGCCAGGCATTGGGGGGCAGATCATGGTCCCGGACGTTTGTGGATATCCTGATCGGAAGGGGGCAAGGTCCGGGGATCTATTTTTTGAAGTAAGTCTCTTCGACTTCGTCTTCCGTATAGGGTTTCCCGAAAAAATATCCCTGGGCCTTTTGAATTTCCAGTTTCTCGCAGAGAGTGGCGTGAGAGGAGCTTTCCACGCCTTCGCCGACGATCTCCAGCCCCAGGGAATGGATCATGGTTGATAGCCCGTAAATCAGGGAAAGCGCCTTGGCGTTGTCCTGGCTGGCCGGCATCAGGGTTTTGTCGATCTTGACCGTATTGAGGGGGAAATTCTGCAAATGAGATATGGAGGAGAAGCCCGTGCCAAAATCATCAAGAGCAATCCGGCAGCCGATTTTGTGTATCTGATTAATGACATGGATCTTGTCTTCGGAATTATCCAGCAAAGCTGTTTCGGTCAGTTCAAATTCAATCAGGTTCGGATTAATGTCGTATTTTGCGAGTTCTTCCTCGATAAATTGAGGCAAGGTAATATCTGTCAATTGCACCACCGATAGATTGATCGCCATGGTCAATGGCACGTCTGACTTTGCGTTCCATATGGAAAGCTGATGTATGGCGGTTGTGATTACCCAACGGCCGATCGGCAGGATCAGGCGCGATTCTTCCGCCACCGGAATGAACACATCCGGCAGATGGATGTCTTCATGCGCTGTGCAGCGGATCAGAGCCTCGAAACCGATAAGGTCCTTGGTCTTCACGCTGATCACCGGTTGATAATACAGGATAAACTGTTGTTCTTTTATGGCGGATCTTAATTTCTCTTCAATTTCATAGCGTTCGGTGAACTGAGCCTGCATTTCTTCTTGAAAGAAACAGATCTGGTTGCGGCCGCTTTTCTTGGCGCGATACATGGCGATGTCAGAAAATTTGAACATTTCCTCGGCATTTTTGCCGTTGTCCGGGTGCAGGGCAATGCCGATGCTGATGGCTGATTTTATCTTGACCTGACCGACCTGAAAGGGGGTATTCAATACAGACAGGATGCGCTGGGCAATATGCGTGATATCCTGTGTGTCCTGGATGTTGGTCAGAATGATGCCGAATTCATCGCCGCCAAGACGGGCAAAAAATTCGTTGCCACGGAGATTTTTCTGAATACGTTCTACGACTTTTTTCAGGAGAATATCGCCGGCATCATGCCCGTGCGTATCATTGACATATTTGAAATTATCCAGATCGATCAGCAGCAGGGCGAGACGCGAGTCCGTGCGGGTGTGGTTGGCGATGGCAAATTTCAGGGCCTGGTCAAACATATGACGATTGGCGAGCCCGGTGAGGCTGTCTTTTTCGGCCAACTGCTTGACCTTGTGGTAGCTGTGATCAAGTTTCTTTTCCAGTTCAAATCGAGTTTGGGCGTTGAGAATGGCCCGGCGCAGAAGAGGTGCGGTAATATCCCCCTTGATCATGAAATCCTGGGCGCCGGCCCGCAGACAGCGCAACGCCAGTTGTTCCTCATCAGAGGTACTCATCATCACGATTGCCGTGCAGTTTTCCTTTGGTTCACTGCGCAGTTCCATGAGCATTTCGAGACCATCGCGGCAGGGCATGGAGTAATCCAGCAGAATGACATCAAAATGGTTCTGGCGGAATTGCGTCAGGCCTTCTTCCACCGTCATGGCTTCTGTGATGTTGCTGTAACCATTGTGATGGTTCAATGCGCGTTTGATATGTTCCCGATCAACCTGATCATCATCAACTATTAAAATATTCATATTCTTCTCAACTCTTCAAATGTTACCCAGTTACCTGAGAGACGATTAGTGAGTGCGATTATTTATGTTGCTTTTGCCATCATCCACCAAAGGGAGATGAACTATTTTCCAATATCCTTGCAGCATTTCGACGACATCAAGGAAGCCGTCTCCTGCCCCGTCCTTAACGAAATATCCTGCGATATACTTACGGTAGCTGGCGGTGATATCCTCCTCCGCCGGGGAGGTGGTCAAGACAAAAACCACGCTGTTGAAGAGAACGGGATCATTTCGCAACTGTTCAAGGAACTCAAGGCCGTTCATGCGGGGCATTTGTAAATCCAGAAGTATAATATAGGGTGTCCCCACAGCATCATCGCGCAATAGATCAAGGGCTTCGATCCCGTCGCGTGCGCGGACAATATCATTGGCAATCCGTTGTTTGCGGAATCCCCGTTCGATGCTCATGGCGTCGACATCATCATCCTCGACCAATAACAAAGTGACGGCACTGGGGGTGATTGCTGTAACACTACTCAAGGTCATTCGTCTTCTCCTGGATTGTTTTTTGCGAACGGCCATAGAACCTTTACGATGGTTCCCCGCTTGCCGTCAGAATTGATTTTCAGGTGGCCATTGTAATGTTCTATGATTTTTTTCACCATGGCCAGCCCCATGCCACTGCCTTCTACCTGATCGCGGGATTTGAGAGTTTGAAACATTTCTGTGGCTTTTTTGTGAAGTTCGGGAGGGATGCCCGGCCCGTCGTCGCTGACCTGGATCTTATGGGACGTCGGGGTCTGTTCATAGGTGACTTTGATATGGCCTTTTGACTTGTCATGATGTTTGATGGCGTTGGACACCAGATTACGTAAAATAATCTCAAGAGGAATACGGGGTACGTCGAGTTCTACATCCTGACCATCGCAGGTGAACGTCTCCGGTGCATCCAGCAGTTCAAAAATATCAGTGGTGATGTCTTTCAGGTTTACGTTTTCATCTTTATACTCATACCGCCCCACCCGGGAATACATCAACAAATCCGTCAACAAACGGGACATGCGTTGTGAGCGGCTTTTGAGCAGGGACAGATGTTCCTTTGAGCTTTCCGGAAGAATGTCATGGCAGTCTTCTTCAAGCCATGAGGCAATCTTCTGAATGGCGTTCAGCGGAGATTTCAGGTCATGGGAGGCTATATAGGCAAACTGATCCAGATCCTGGTTGGATTTCTCCAGCTTTGCGATAAGGGTTTCCTGCGCGGTTACATCGCGGGCGACCCCCAGAATAAAAGGTTCCCCTTCGGCATTTTCAAACCGGGTTTTCGTGTTCAGCAGAATGCGGGGGCTGCCGCTCGGGTCTTTGACTTTCTGGATTATTTCAGCCTTGCCTTCGGCAAAGGCCTTGCGGCTTTGGGTTTGAATGTTGTCGATTTCTTCCTGCGTGTATAATTCATTGGGCGTGGTATCGATCACCTGATTGATTTTTTTATTGGGAAAAAGTTTTATAAAGGCCGGATTGGCAAAGGCCAGACGTGAATAGGCGTCTTTGACATAAATCAGGTCAGGATTGTTATCGGTGATCAGTTTCTGGAAACTCTGGGCGTCTTTCAACTGAATCCCCAGGCGTTTTTCCTGTTCAATATTGATAATGTGAGACGCGATGAACTCAATCTTGTCGTCCTCGTTCCGCACGACGGTTGATGATGCCATACACCAGATATAGGACCCGTCCTTGGTTTTATATTGTCGTTCCTGATGCGCGACTGAAATTTCCCCGGACAACATTTTCTTCAGGGTCTTGCGGATGATGCTCAGGTCTTGCTTTGTGACGATATCTTCGGCGTACAGGTCCAGCATTTCTTCATTGGTGAAGCCCAGCCATTGACAGAAGGTCGCGTTGACTTCAATGAATTTCCCTTCTGTGTTCTGCAACGCCAGCCCGGCGGAAGAATCCTGTACCGCCAATTTTAACCAGGCATCCTTCTGGGCCAGTTTGAGCAAGGTATCTTTCTCGGCCATTTTTTCAGCCGCCGCCATTTGTTCGGTCAGGTCCTGAATGACGCCAGTATAAAACCGGCCGTCTTTGGTTCTGCCTTCGGTGACTTGCAGGGTCATGGGGAAGGTGGTGCCATCTTTGCGCAGGGCAGTCAGGGTGCGTTTTTTGCCGATGATGCGTTTCTCGCCGGTGTCATGATAATGCTGCAGATAGCCGTCATGACCGGAATGATAGGGTTCCGGCATCAGACAGTTGATGTTGCGGTCGATCAGATCCGACCTTTTGTAATTGAACATGGCCAGGGCGGCGCGGTTGACTTCCTGTATGATGCCCTTGTCGGAAATCACCAGCAGGCCATCCAGCATGGTATCAAGCGCGGCGGACTGGCGTTGATACAGGGCGCTGACGAGATCTTCCTGTTCGGCCAGCTTTTCCTGGGCCGCCATTTGGGCGGTCAGATCCTGAATAACCCCTGTGTAAAATCTTTTGTTACTGGCTTTGCCTTCGGTGACCTGCAGAGTCATGGGAAAGGTGGTGCCATCTTTACGCAGGGCGGTCAGGGTGCGTTTTTTGCCGATGATGCGTTTCTCGCCGGTGTCATGATAATGCTGCAGATAGCCGTCATGACCGGAATGATAGGGTTCCGGCATCAAACAGTTGATGTTGCGGTCGATCAGGTCTTCCCTGTGATATCCGAACATGGCCAGGGCGGCGCGGTTGACTTCCTGTATGATGCCCTTGTCGGAAATCACCAGCAGGCCATCCAGCATGGTATCAAGCGCGGCGGATTGACGTTGATAGAGGGTGCTGACCCATTGTTCCTGTTCCTGTCCCTTGAAATACAGGCGGGTCAACCAGAATAAAGATACCAGAGAGGCGATCACCATGAGGGTCAGCAACCATTGCAGGGGTAATTCATGGTATTTGAAGAAGTCCGGCGTCGCCTGCAGCTTTAATGTCCAGTTCAAGCGAAAGAAAGAGATTGTCTGACGATCTATCAATGAGGAAAGCGCTATATCCTTGCCTTTGGATCGGAATAAGACGGTATCGTTGGCATTGATCAGTTCGACGACATAGTTTTGGGTCAGGGATTTCTGGGCCAGGGGCGCCATGAATTTGTCAATCGACATCAGCGCCACGATCCAGCCCTGAAACTGATTTTCGGCATATAAAGGATGGAAAATAAATACTGCAGAGCCATCTTCGACGGGGATGATATCCTGGGCCGGGGCGGTGATGGCCGGGTTACGGGGCTGCGGGAGCGTTTCACGGATAATTTGTTTGATGCCAGGGGAAAAGCCGGAAAACGTTAAAGAGCCGTTACGGTTTTCCGACCAGAGAACTGTGATCTCGGGGGTAACCCACATCAGCGTGTCAATGCTGGAAATGTCGGTTAAATAGGTTTCCGCATCATGCCGCCACATTCTTTCCTGTAGCGCTTGCCTCTGGTTCGGACTGTAAGTGTCCTGCAATAGCGTGCGGCCCGCCGTCCAGCGGTCGCCCATACGGTGCAAGGTTTGCGTCAACCGGGTCACATCATTTTCAAGCTCTGATGATATGGCGTTGATATCCGTCTTGACCACATTGCGGTACAACCGTTGTTCGGCGGAATAGATGGTGATCGCCAGAAAGGCGAAAAAGGCCAGAACGATTGTGATGCCCAGGGCGGATAAATGATAACGTTGAACGGAAATGGTGTTTTTCGGGGGTTTGGTGAGCAACAGGATGGCGACGCCCACCAAAGCAAAGGCGATGGAGGTGTGTATCGCCATTTGTGAATATTCATCGCTGCCATAGGCCTTTTCATATCCCGTTGCGTAGCCGAGCAGGGCAATGATGCTTTGGGCGAGAACAAGGCCGCCACATATTGTCATGAAAAGATAGAACCATTGGTTTTTCTTGCCGATGGCGGGGATCAGCAATCCCAGACTGGAGAAGAAAAAACCGAGTGAAGAGTGAAGCGACATGCGCCCGGGATTTGGCGAATGCACAGTGATGTAAGACTCTATGAAAAGCTGATCGATCCCCAGATTATTGTTAAAGACATACTGAACTAATGTCGCAAGACTGAGAAGAAGCACCAGCCCCGCCAGAAGAGGGCTGAGCTGTTTCAGTGGGAATGACAGGCTGATCAGGCTGGCGCCCAGCAGGAAAAAGCCGAGGGCTGTGTTGAATTGCATGGGGACGAGACCGGCATGCACCTGAATCAGCAGGGGCGATTTGCTGTACCAGCCGAACATCACCAGAGCACTGAGCACAAGCATAAAGACGCCGATCAGCATGTGGGCTGGAAGCGGTCGTTTTATGAGTTCTGTCATCCTGTATTTTCCCAAATGTAGAGCTGATCACCAACTCGCAAATCTTTTCTCCTGCTTGTTTTTTTAGGTTTTATGGTGGGTTTTATAAGAAGAGTTTCAGGATAATAACGCAACCAGCATTAATTATGAGTTAATGCTAAATTAGTTTTTATACAGGTGATAATTCCTCTCAGAACATCCTGTAAGAATGACAGAAAAGGCTTCGGTCGGGTGATTTGCAAGCTTGGGGCAAGCTTCATCAGGCACCATACGGTTCACAAAGTAAAAGCAGACAAGTGAGACGGTCGGGAATGGTGTCCTGCGCATATTTAAGCATTATCAAGGACTGGCGACGCAACATGTCGATTATTATATTGTTGGCGCTGCCGCGGGCCTTTGGTGTTGATCCTTTGGCGTGATATAGTTTGAACAGAAAAACAGGATGATGTGATGAGACTTTTGGTCGTCGAAGATCAGGAAGAGATCGCCCGGCTGGTGCAGCGCCTGCTGCAGCGGGAAAATTATATTGTCGATATTGCCCCCACCCTGTCCTACGCCCGGGAGGCCTTGCGCTCGACGGACTATCCCCTGGTGCTGCTCGACAGAATGCTGCCGGACGGCGAGGGCACGGATCTGGTGGCCTTTGCCCGCCGCCACGACATTAAAAGCCGCTTTCTGATCCTGTCGGCTCTGGGGGATATTTCGCGCCGGGTCGAGGGGCTGGATCTGGGGGCCGATGACTATATCGTCAAACCGTTCGAGCCGGAAGAGTTGCTGGCGCGTCTGCGGGCGGCCCTGCGGCGGCCCGTGCCGGACCAGAACCGGGTCTGGCGTTGCGGCAAGGTGGCGTTTGAACTGCCGAGCCGTCAGGTGCGGATCAATGGGGGGCCGGTGAGCTTTCCGCGGCGCGAGCTTGTAATCCTGGAAACCCTGATCAAGGTCGCCGGTCGGGTGGTGACCCGCGATCATCTGGAAGACAGTGTTTACGGCTATGAAGACGAGATCCAGAGCAATACAATGGAATCCCATATCTCCCGCCTGCGCAAGCAGCTCACGCAGCAGGGGGCGGGGGTGATGATCCATGCGGTGCGCGGCGTGGGGTACATGATGAAGGAAGAGGCATGACGCCGGGTAAGATTTGGGCCTATCGCAGCTCCCTGTTCGTTCAGTTGACGGTGTTGTACTGCGTGGTGCTGGCGATGCTGTTCGTTCAGTTTTTTATCCTGCCCTTCTGGTCCAGTGAACCCGGGGGGACGGATGCCGCCGCCTTTGACCGTAACAAGGTTTCCGGCATCATCTATGGCGAGATCCTGAAAAAGGATGCCGACCTCGAGAGTCTTTTACAGAATAAGACGATTTTGCGGATTGCCCGCCTTAACCCGAAATTTCGTTTCTTTGCCGAAACGGAAGGCGACCATATTTCCTTTGGCGGGCCGCCGCGTCGGCTGCGCCTGCCGGAAAGTATTTATACCCTTGATCCGCGACCGGACGCCCCTTACCCCTGCAGTAATTTCGCGGCGGGGAATTTTCCATTCCGGGAGGCCGGGATTGTCGGGCGGGTCAGTTATAACAATTGTCCGGGCAAGGCCTATTATATCGAAGTGGCCGGGGTAGAGACATCCTCGTTTAGTCGGGGGGAACAGCTGTGGGATTTTATCACCAGTCTGCAGTTTGTATTTTTTGAAAGTCATCTTCTGCTGGGTGGCGGCATTCTTCTGACGGCGCTTCTTATCATATTTCAGGCGGTCTATTCCCTGCGCAAACTGTCGCGGGTCGCGAAAGAATTTGATCCGGACAGGAAGCATAACGCCCTGCCGGAGACAGGTTTGCCGCTGGAGGTGCGCCCCCTGGTGCGGGCATTGAACGAGATGCTGTCCCGGGTCGAGGAGGCCCATGAGAAGCATAATTTCTTTCTGGCGACGGCGGCCCATGAACTGCGCACGCCCCTGACCATCATGCGTACCCGGCTGGAAGACCTGATCGACGGGGAGATAAAAGACCAGTTGCGCCATGATATTCGCGGGATCGCCACGTTGGTTGAGCAGCTCCTGCGGCTGACTCGTTTAAAATCAGTGGAAGATCTGTCGCCAAAACCGGTCAATCTGGTGGATGTCGTACGGGCCGTTTGTGCCAATCGTGCGCCTCTCGCCATTGAACAGGGTCTTGACCTGCAGCTTAACACTGACCGGGATACTGTCCCGATTGCCGGGGACCGGGAAATGATTGCAATCGCCATCGCCAATCTGGTGGATAACGCCTTGTCCGTCAGTCGAAAGGGGGATGTGATCTCCGTCGTGGTCACGCCGAACGGGGAAGTCAGGGTGCGGGACCAGGGACCGGGGGTGACGGCCGAAAGACGGGAACAAATTTTTCATCCCTTCGCCAAAAGCCCACCCAACCGCCCCGGTCATGGTCTTGGTCTGGCGATCGTGAGGGCAGTAATGACCTTGCATAAAGGTGCTGTCGAGCATCATAACGCCCCTGGCGGCGGGTCTGAATTTACCCTGCATTTCCCGCCTTCAGCCTGATAAGTCGTCTCTGTCCCCTCCTGTTATATCCCTCAGAATTTGCACACCTTCAGCACAACCAATAGTTGATAAAAATATTATTTTCCCTGATACTGAGGATATAGACTGACGGCGCCTGAAGCGCAGGTTGCGCAGGGCGCATGGGAAAAGGACACAGAATGACTGGTTTTAATCCGCACAGAAACATGACGTATCTTCTTGGGACAACCTGGGTATCCCATCCGGATGACTTTCCGGGGGTGACGGGGGATATCCCCTGGCTTGCGCCGCTGATGCGGGAAAATATCGATACGGGATGTACAGCTTTGCTCCCGGGACAGTGTCAGACGATCAAAAAGGGTAACGTTTTCAAGAGAGATCCAGAATTTTAGACAGGCCAGAGTTTTAGACAAGCCAGAGTTTTAGACAGGCCGGGGGTTTAGACGAGATAAGGACAAGGATATGACACAGGACGCTGAAGACATCACGGAAGGCAGGGGGAGTTCGGTTTATGAACAGGTCAGGGAACTGGTTCAGACCCACGGGTTGCCGCCACAGACACATCTTATGGTAGAACATATCGCTATTATTCTGGATCCCTGTCCGAGACAGGAAATTTATCAGGCACTGTGGCGTCTGGTGCAGGAAGGGGTGGTGGTCGAACGCCCGGAATCAGGTTTTTTCACCCGTCATTTTTCCAACGTTGAAGTCTGTACCCTGTATGAGGAAAACAAGGTCCTTCTGGACCGTTCCCTGGAAATTCTCGAAGCCCATGACGTGGCGAACGGGGTTGTGCAATACCCGCAGTTATTTGTTGCCCGGGAGGATAAGGCGGAGAAGGCGGGCGCCACCGGCGGCCCGTTGTCGCAAAAAGATCTGGTGCGGATTACCGGCGAACTGTTTCTGCATATTGTCACCCAGGCCGGGCGAAGCGATTTCACCGAAATGGTGGTGATGATCAATCAACGGCTTTCTTATATCCGTCTGTGTGAATGCACCCTGATTGAGGCCGTAGACGAAGAAGTGGCCCATTTATGTCATCTGTACCACAGGAATGAAATCGGGAAATTACGGGACGCCGTGGCGCAGTATCATCTCACCAGATTTAAAACCATCCCCCGCCTGATGGCGGTTTTATAAAGGCGAAGGAACCGAGGCATGCAAACAGGGATAGCCGATGGCACAACAAAGGGCATCGCGGAAAGCAATCGCGTTTATGGCAGCATCAAAACCATGATCATGGAACATGAACTTCCGTTGGGGAAACGCATATTGGTAGAGCCGCTGGCGGATGGCCTGGGGGTGAGCAATACCCCGGTCCGGGAAGTATTGATTCATCTGGCGGCGGAACGCATGATCCGGGATGTGCCGAAAGCCGGTTTCTTCACCAAGGAAATCTCCGGCATGGAGATTCAAAGCCTTTATGTGCTTAATCTGGCGTTGCTTGATCTGTCGCTGAGCTATATTCGCGAGGCCGCCCCGGGGCCGGGGATGATGAAACCGCCTAAATTCTGCGATGACGCCGGGGAATTATGCGCCCGGACGCCGGCGGAATATGTTCATATCCTCAATCAGGTGTTTGTCCATATGGCCCGGCAGTCCGGTAATCTGGAAATCCTCCACGGGGTCAAGAATGTCAATGACAGGACCTATTATATCCGTCTGCAGGAATGCCAGTTGATGCCCACCTGGAAAGATGAACTGAAAAACATCTGCGGGCTTTATGACCAGAAGGATATCGCCGGCCTGCGTCAGGCCCTGCAGGAGTATCATGACAAAATGATCACTTTTCTGCCGGAACTGCTTTTGTTATTGCGGCGCGCCCAGGCGGAGGCGGAATGATCATGAATGATAGCTTTGTCCATGATTTGAAACACCGTTATGCCTTGGCACCGCAAGTGTATACCTGTTGTATCGAGGACCGTTGCGTGGTCTATAACCTGCGGAAGAATGACTGTCAGCTTCTGGATGCCGGTGAAAAGCAGGTTCTGGATGTGCTGATGCAGGAAGACACACCGCCGGGGGATGTCCGCCTTTCTGATCTGATGTCGGCCCTGACGTCTCTGGTGGAAAAGGATGTTTTGGTTGGCCGGGCTACTGATGGGGCAGAAACAGGACAGCGAAATTCTTTTCCTGCGGTGAAAGGTGACCTGGACAGCTATCCTTTCGACGGTATTCCCGTCATCGGGTTTGGGCATTTATACCGTTGTTTGAGGGCCGTTCTGGCCGTGAGGCTGGCTCTGTGGTGTCATTCGCTTGAGCAGATCACGGTCCGGTTGGCGCGGCGCAAGCTTCGGGCTGTCAGCCGGGGCGGCGGCGGGTCGAGTTTCATCAAGACCCGTGATCTGGTGGAGGTGTTCCGCATCCTGCAGGTTTTGTTTTACAGCAGCCGGGATGAGTCCCTGTTCGATTCCCTGGTGTTGGCCGATTTTCTTGCCTCTTACGGTATTTATCCGGAGATTGTCTGGGGCGTTTCAGTCGATCCCCTGAGCCTGCATGTCTGGGTGCAGGGTGGGGAAGTGAGTTACAATTGTCCACTGGATCATGTGGATGACTTCAAACCGATTATGGCTGTTTAACAGGAGCATGACATGTACCGCTATATCGCACTGATCTGGAATGCCGAAGATACGAAGGCCGACGCCACGGCGGATTTTCTGAGCGATTATTTTAACGCGGAAGAGACAATATGGGAGGTCCCGTATGACGGGGCGGGGATGCGGGTATTGCAGACGGGCGGCGCCCGACGGCGCATGCAGGCCTATCCGCTGTACCCGCATCAGGATCAACAGGGCGGTGTCGTGCTTGGCAAATTGCTGCACAAGGCCCGGCGGTTGCAAGCCATTTCCCAAAATGCGGACTTTACCGTTCCGGAGGCGCGGCAGGTTTTGCAGACGGAAGGACAATGCCTGGCCGAGGACTATTGGGGCGCCTATGTGGCTTTTTTCCAGACAGCATCCCGGAAATATATTCTGGTGGATCCCATGGGCGGGCTGGGGTGTTTTTGTCTGGTTTACCGCGGGGTGGAGATATATTTTTCAGCGCTGCGTGATATGGCGGCCTGCGATTTTATTGATCTTTCCGTTGACTGGACAGGGGTGGCGCAAAAGCTGAACTATGGTCAGGGACGCACGGATGTCCCGATCAACGGGGTGAGTAAGATTCTGCCGGGGCAGAGACTGGTCCTGACACCGGACGGCAGGCGGGCCAATTTTTGCTGGGACCCGCAACAGATCGCCCAGAGCGACATCATCTACGATATGGATCAGGCGGTGGCGCTGTTGCGGCATACCATCCTTGATACGGTGGCGGCCCTTGCCGCGCCATACAGTCGTATCGTGCAGTCGATCGGGGGACTGGATTCTTCCATCCTTCTGGCCTGTCTGAGGCAGGCGCCTTCGGCCCCGGAACTGTTCTGCATCAACCAGTATGGCGACAGCCGGGAGGGGGATGAACGTTATTTCGTCCGTAAGACGGTGGCTCATATGGATGTGCCTCTTGTTGAATATCAGGCGCCGCCGGTGACGCTGGATTTTCAGACCCTGTCCGAGATGTCGGTTACGTCGACACCACCGTTTTATCTGTTCCTGATGCAGGACCGACGGGTGGTTAATCAATATATGACAGACGTCAGGGCGGAGGTAATGTTCAACGGTTTTGGCGGTGACGAGATTCTTTATGCCCACGGATTTAATTTTGGTCCCATCGATTATATCAAACTGCGCGGCCTGCGTCCCGGACTGGTGAAAGTGATAATGGAGGCGGCGCGGATGCAGCGCCGGTCGGTCTGGGCGATCCTGCCGGAAATTATCCGCGGGCTGTCCGGGCCGGAATCTGTCGCAACGCAGCAATCCAGCACCTGGTCCCATGCCTTTCTGACGCCAGAGATATTGGCGTTGGTGACGGCCCCGGAACAGACCCACCCCTGGTCGCATCGGGCGGCCGGGGTGCCGCCGGGAAAATTCAATCATCTTTCGCCTCTGGCGACGGGGCGGTTTGACCGGGAAGGTTTCGCGCCCCCGGAACATTCCCACAGCACCCTGCATCCCTTTCTGATGCAGCCGGTGGTCGAGGCCTGTTTGCGCATCCCGGTGTGGCTGCTGCTGGCCGATGGCAAGGGCCGGGGGCTGGCGCGCAAGGCTTTTCAGCAGGATCTGCCGCCGGAAGTGGTGTGGCGCACGTCAAAATCGGCGATCTACCCGCCGAGCAAGCCGTTGATTCAGGAAAATATCGATGTGATCCGTGGTCTGATGCTGGAAGGGGAAATGGTCAGGGGGGGATTTCTGCGTCGGGACCATCTGGAAGATATCATGAAAAACCCGGCGGAGATGAGCGAAGGGGACCACGGGTTTTTGTTTTATTTTCTGGATATGGAGCTCTGGGCCCGGAAATTAAAAGGCGAGACATTCGCAGATTTTATCCGGTCGAAAGTGGCCTGACTTGACTTCAACTTAAGTGGAACGAGGCAATATGATGCATGAAAATTTTTTGAAAGATATCCGGGAGCGGTATTTCCTGGCGAAGCATATTTTCTATACCAATGTGGATGGTCACTTTGTGGTGCTTGATTTGCGTCAGAACAGTTATTTGTTGCTCAGTGATACAGAAAAATATGTGTTCAGCCTATTATTTGAAGGGCAGAACAAACTGGACGCCCAGGGGCCGGACCATTTTAAGAAACTGATCGAAGACCTGGTGATACAGGGCCTGCTGGTGGATACTCCCCAAAAGGCCCGCCAACACAGCGCGCCGGACCTGCCGCCCGTGACAAGAGAAATCAGCGGTTATCCTTATGACGGTCTGCCCGACATTCGCGCCAGCCATGTCTATCGGTGTCTGAAGGCGTTTTTATACACCCGGCTGGTGTGGTGGTTCAACCCCATGGAAAAGATCATCCACAAGATCAAAAAACGGCAAACGCGTCTGGCGGCGCGTCCACAGCCGGAGGCCAGTATTGAGCAGATCCGCGAACTGATCGAGATATTTCGCATTCTCAAAGGTCTGTTTTACACCGCCCATAATGAATGCCTGTTCGATTCTCTGACCATGGTGAACTTTCTGGCGTCCTACGGCATCTACCCCCATGTGGTTTTCGGAGTGCAGATGGGCCCCTTCGCGGCCCATGCGTGGGTTCAGGAAGGTCGCCGCATTTACAACGGCCAGATCACCCAGGTGGCTGATTTCAAACCGATCATGATTGTTTAACAAAAAGGATTAAGACATGTACCGCTACATCTCATTTATCTGGAACGCGGCCGATCCTCAGGCGACGGAGACAGCGCATTTCCTGCAGAATACCTTCACGGATATGTCCTCGGCCTGGCAGACCGCCTATGACGGTTCAGGACTGTGTGTTATGCACCGGGACGAAGAACCAAACCGTATGCAAGCTTATGCGTTGCCGACCCAGGATGAGAATAGTGGCGGCGTGGTGGTGGGCAAGTTGCTGACGCGCGACCGCCGTCCTGAAGCGGTTTCCCGTAATGCGCATATAACGGTACCGGAGGCGCGCCGGGTTATCCATACGTCCGGGCGGGCGCTGGTGGAAGATTACTGGGGCACTTATGTTGCCTTTTTTCAACGCGGACCGCGCAAATATGTGCTGGTGGACCCCATGGGACAGCTTCCCTGTTACAAGACCGGTTATCGCGGGGTGGAGATTTATTTCACCTATATGCCCGATGTGGCGGCCTGCAGGTTTCTTGATTTTTCCATCGACTGGCCGGTGATTGCCAAGGGATTGATTTATCCTGTCGATCACACCCGGGTTCCCATCTGTGAAATGACAAAAATTAAGTCAGGAGAATGTGTGACCATCACCCCGGAGGGGACGGCGAAAACATTTTACTGGAATCCGCAGAAGATTACCCAGACGGACGTGATCGAGGATGTGGATGAAGCCAGCCGCACCTTGCGCCAGGCCATTCTGGCGACGGTGACCAGCATGGCGGCCCCCTATGATGGCGCCATAGACATGATTGGCGGTCTTGATTCATCCATTCTCATGGCGGCCTTGGCGCAGGTGCCTGCCCCGTTTAAACTCACAGGGCTAAATTCCTATGAAGAAGATCCTGGCGGGGATGAACGTTATTATGTGCGTCAGACCTGTCATCACCTCGGCGTGCCGTTGATTGAACATAAGGCGGAAGTCAGCCGTTTCACGGTTCACGGGGATGATATGGTGCCGATCACGCCCTGGCCGACCGACCATTGCGTGGCCCCGACCTATAAGAAATTTATCCATGACCGGTTGACGGAAAATGGCGGCGGGGTGATTTTTAACGGCTCTGGCGGGGATGAGATGCTTTATTGCCACGGCAAGAATTATGCGGTGATTGACTATCTCAAGACCCACGGCATCCGGCCACCGTTGTTTCGGTTGATTATGGAAGCTTCCCGCATGCAGCAGCGGTCCGTCTGGTCGATCCTGCCCTCAATCATGCGGGATGGTTTTGGTAAAAACAGGATTGAGGCGGTGGCCGCACAACCCACCAGTCTTTTAACGGCCCAGGTTCAGGATATGGTCGAGGCCGAGCGGCAGCGGGAAGAGCAGACGGTCCATCCCTGGCTGGAATTTCGCGAGAATGTCACGCCGGGGAAAATCGACCATATAGAACCGTTGATCTTTGGACAGTATAAAAGGGAAGAAGCGATGGTTCCCGAACATTTCTTCGAAACCCTGCGACCTTATTTGTCGCTGCCGGTGATTGAAACCTGTCTGAGGATTCCCCTGTGGGTGTTGCTGGCGGACGGCAAGGGCCGGGGCCTGGCGCGCAAGGCGTTCAAGGACCTGTTGCCGCCGGAAGTGGTGTGGCGCAGTTCGAAATCATTGAGCGGTAAATATTTCTGGTCCTATACATTGGCCAACCTGGACAAGTTCCGGGAATTGCTGATGGATGGCGAATTGGTGCGGGAAGGACTACTGGACCGGGCCAGTCTGGAAAAAACCCTCAATCGCGACCATGATATCGAACTGAGGGATTTTGCCGGGGTGCATTCCTATCTGTCGGCTGAACTTTGGGCCCGGAAAATGAAAGGTGAAACTTTTGCCGATATTGTCAGGTCTAATGTAGCGTAGTATATAAAATATATAATGATATTATAAAGTTGGGAAGTCTTTTGGAGTAATTGTATACTTGTGAAGTCGAAAAACTTCGACATTATCTCAACTCTAAAATGACTGGAGAATACTATGATTGATCTTGGAAAAGTATCCGTAGCGACAAAAATCAAGAAACCTGTAGGTGTGCCAGACCATTTGCTGACCCCTGACATCTTTGTCGAGGTCCCTGCGGATGGTCAGATTTAAGGGGTGCGCAGATTTTGCGAAACTCTACCTCTATAAAAAATTAAACTAGAACAAAATAGTGAACTGGGAAACAAAGCGTTAGGTTTGTTTCTTTTTTTCTGAAAAAAATCAATATAATATAATAGAATTATAAAGTTATGGCGATTTTTAAAATAATTATATACTTGTGAGGTCGAAAAACTTCGACATTATCTCAACTCTAAAACGACTGGAGAATACTATGATTGATCTTGGAAAAGTATCCGTAGCGACAAAAATCAAGAAGCCTATAGGTGTGCCAGACCATCTTTTGCGCCCTGACATCTTTGTCGAAGTCCCAGCGGACGGTCAGGTTTAAGGAACTTAAAGCATCATCCGGCTTTGTTCGGATGATGCTTTAAACCAGAGTAGTATGTTGACTGGGGAGACACGGTAAACTGTAACGTGTCTCCCCCCTTTTGAGACAAAACAAGGTCTGATTTTATTAGGGGGTTACAGAATAAATCGACATTGGTTCAACTCTAACTGAACGGGAGAATATTATGATTGATCTTGGGAAAGTGTCTGTAATGACCAAAGTCAAAAAGGCCGTAGGTGTTCCAGACGACCTGATGACGCCCAATATATTTGTTGAAATACCTGAAGATTCGTGTGGGGTATTTCCTTTCTTTACATGTTGATTTTGAAGAGAGGCTGAATAGTAATGCCAAGGGGGAGGGATATGTTCTACCTTTTAAGCTGGAGCAGAGTTGTTTTTATGCTCCTATCTGAAATAATATAATAGAATTATAAAGTTAGAACGATAGTTGAAATGATTATATAATTGTGATGTCGGAACCATCCGACATTAACTCAACTCTAAACTGACTGGAGAAAACTATGATTGATCTTGGAAAAGTATCCGTAGCGACAAAAATCAAAAAACCTGTAGGCGTGCCAGACCATCTGCTGCTGCCTGATATTTTTGTTGAAGTTCCTGCAGACGGCCAGATCTAGGAGCCGGGCAGAATATGCATGATGCGGCTCCCGGAGGCCTGTATCTGCATCACTTGACGTAACTTGACTCGGGAAACACAGTGGGGACACCGTGTTTCCCTTTTTTTGCGGGGGCTTAATCTTTTATTTTCAGATGTTCTTGGACCTTATTTCTTTGTCTGCATATTTATCTTATGCCTTTCTCGTAAGGTCCGCCAACGTTCATATTGAGCGGCTTTTGCCGGATCACCGTCTTCCGCCCCCCTGAGCCAGAATTTGAACCAGTCTAGATTACGACTGTAAATACGTTCATTGTGGGCCGGTTGCCATTTGACATGATATTCGTCGGGATATTGATATAACTCCACCGGCTTACCTGCGTCCAGCAGCGCATAATAGGTGTCCGACATGAAATAAAATTCCCGGTCAGCGGTCTGCATCAGGATCGGTGTGTCAATTTTATCGGCCTGGGCGGCGAGGGAATATTTCAGCCGTTTAGTGTGGCCTTCCGGCGTAAAGGGTTTGCCAAAGGCATGATCCAGCCGCTTGCCGGGGCCTGCGCCGGGCGGGAATTTACGGTAAGGGGGGATGGAAGACAGTCCCGTTGAGGAAGCAGCGGCGTAATTGCGTCGCATCAGAAGTGTGTCCAGCACCACATCACCGTAACTGAAGCCTGTAACGCCGATGCGATCAGGATCAGCGATGCCACGGGCCACAAGATCATCAATCATATTTTCCACGGCGGTCGCGGGGCGCTGTTCGATATAGATCTTTTTCTCATGATTTATATTTGAATCAGGGAAAGGGGCCTTCTGCTGTTCTTTATCAAAATTCTGGCGATGGTCAAAACTTAACACGGCCACGCCGTCGCGGGCATAAACATGGAGAGGTTGCTCATGTCCTGTGGCGCCGCGCAGAAAACCATAGGAATGATACTGGGTAACGACCAGCGGGTATTTTTTTCCCTTTTGATAGCCTTTGGGATAAATCAGATGACCGTAAACCTCATGACCGTAGGCGTCCTTGCCGAGAATTTTTTCGACCTTGGTGAATCGGATGTCGTCAAATTCCGGATTGACGCTGGCGATAGGAGTGATCCCGCCGGTGACACTATTCAGCGCCACGATTTTTGTGGGGGAAGTCCAGGTTTGATGGCCACAAATTAGGCGCAGGCCGGTAAGTTCGCACTGGGAAAATATATCGTTGCTGCTATGGATTTGACGAATTTTCCGGGTTTCCGGTGTCCAGCCATAAAAGGAGATCAGGCTGTGGTGAGGCCCGTCCACGACCTTGAAGATGATTTCTTTACCATTGGGGGACCACCAAAGATCCTGAAAGCCTGTGCCTTGAATGCCGCGGCATTGGGGCGCGGCACACCGGATGGTATCACCGTTATGGCGGACGGTGAGAACCACCGGGGGACGCAAGCCCTTATAGATTTCGGGGTCGACATTCTCGGCCCAGGCCCTTGCGCTCCCGTCCGGAGACATCTTTGTGCGAAACTTCAGGTCGGCGCCCTTGAGTGGCCCCTGACGCATCATGGTCGAGAAATCATCATCCTGGTCGCCCAACAGCTTGAGATCATCCTGAGTGGCGTTACGGGTTGTGCCGGAGGCGATATCATAGACGAAATTTTTCAACCGGCAGGATAGCTTATCACTGCCCAGGGAAATCCGCGCCCGGCCATCGGTGCAAAAGGGGATCATCGGACCATGTTCGAGATAATAAAGCGCTGGATTCTGTTGCAGATAGCCGTCCCGGGCGAGGGTTTTCTTAAGCGCCGCCAGTTCCGCGTGGCTGCGCCCCATGGTGTAGAAAAGTTTGGCGCCGTCCGGGGACAGGCGCGGGCTCATCACATCGCCGGCTTGATGGCTGATCTGTTCGGCCTTGGCGGCGTTCAGGGAACTGCGCCAGATCTGGATCGTGCCCTGATGCTTTTTGGTGAAATAAACCCAGTCGTTATCCGGGGCCCAAACGATTGCGCTCGGGAAAAATTGTCCGATACGGTCGTCGCGCACAGGTTCGGTGCCGGTGTCCACGATATGGGGCGCGGCCCCGGGCTGTGTGGCGACGATATACCAGGCGACGGTGAAATCATTGCTGTCCGCGTGGCGCTGGAGGGTTTGAAAGGCGACATACTGACCGTTCGGGGACAGCCGGATGGTCTGTACGTCGCGAAACTCCACCAGATCCCTGACGGTAATGTCCCGTTTGGGCGCGGCCTGCACGGCGGTGATGATGCCGGTGGTCGCTAAAAACAGAAGCCGGAGAAAAAAGGCAAGGGAAGATAAACGAGGTGAAATAAAAGGGAGCATAATGATCTTTCCTTTTGATTGGGGCTGTGGCTTTCATGATGAAAGACGTTTGATGGATATTTACCTTTTATAAAAATCTTATAATTTTGAGTGTGGTTAAGATTTCCATTAAACTGGTGATTGTCGAAATGGTTCGGCGTTTTTAATTACTTGAGACATAGGAGGCGATTATGATTGTTCTTGGAAAGACCACGGAAATTACGAAAATTTATAAATGTGTAGGTAAGCCGGATCACCTGCTTGTGCCGGATATCTTCGTTGAACATTGAGGTGTCCAGATCAGTTTTTTTCGGACCGTTTCGGCATTTCTTTGAAACATGACAGGAGATATTTATGATAAATCTGGGAAAAATACATCAAGTTACACGAGTTAATAAGGGGGCGTGCTTTCCACCTGACCATATATTGCAACCTGATATTTTTTGCGAGTATCCAGACTGAAAGACTTGTTGTCTGAGAGGGGAGGCCCGCCATTCTTGTGGAGAGGATGCCTCCCTCTCGCCTCGTTACTTTTTTATCCCCTTTAAATGCGTTTCATGCGTTTCCCGCAATTTGCGCCAGCGTTCATATTGCGGGGATTTTTCCGGGGCGCCGTCTTCCGCCCCCCTGAGCCAGAAGTTGAACCAGTCGAGATTGCGGCTATAAATCCAGTAATTATGGGCCGGCTGCCACTTGATATGATACTCGTCGGGATAGGTATACATCTCCACCGGTTTGCCTTCGCCTGTCAGCGCATAATAGACACTGAGCATGCTGTAGACTTCCTTATCGGTAACATTCATCAGAATCGGGCTGTCGATCTCGCTGGCGTGGGCCTCCAGAGAATATTTAACCCGCATCTCCAGGCCTTTCTCACTGAACGGCTTGCCAAAAATTTCCGCAAAGGCTTTGGCGGTGTTGCTGCTGTAGGGCAGGACGTTATGCAAGGGCACGGAGGGCGGTCCGGCGGAGGAGACGGCGGCATAGTTGCGCCGCAGGAGCATTGTGCTCAGCACCTGATCGCCGTAGCTAAAGCCGGTCACACCGATGTGATCCGGGTCGGCGATGCCGCGCGCAACCAGCCTGTCGACCATATTTTCCACGGCCGTCGCCGGGCCTTCCTTGATATGCAGATTGGTGAAATGGGCGACATTGGTGCCGGGGAAAACGGCTGTTTTCTGATAGTCCGCCCTGTTCAGGCGGTGGTCAAAACTCAGCACCGCAATGCCGTCGCGGGCATAGGCGTGGATCGGCTGTTCATGCCCGGTGGCGCCGCGCAGGAAACCGTAGGAATGATACTGGGTGACGATCAGGGGATATTTTCTGCCCTTTTGATAGTCCTTGGGATAGACCAGGTGGCCGTAGACCTTGTGGCCATAGGCATCCTCGCCGAGGATTTTCTCCACCTTGGTAAAGCGGATGGCCTTAAAGTCGGGGTTCACGTCGATAAGCGGGGTCAGCTTGCCACTCTCCAGATCAAGGGCGGAGATTTTCTTGGGCGAGGTCCAGCTTTCCTGGCCGCAGATCAGCCGCAGGCCGGTGATCTGACAGCCGGACAGGCTGTCGTCGCTGCGCAGGAGGGGCCGCACATGCTGGTCGCCCGGGGTCCAGCCGTAGAAGGCGGTGAGGCTGTGGTGCGGATCATTATTGACCTTGAAAATAATTTCCCGGCCATTGGGGTGCCACCAGATGCCGCCAAAGCCGACCAGATCCTGATCAAGGCATTCCGGGGCCGGGCAGCGCAGGGGTGTGCCGTCGGCGGTGGTGGCGGTGAGCGCCATGAGCGGAAAGACGCCTTTATAAACCTCGGGATCGGCATTTTCGATCCAGGCGAGCCGGCCGCCATCTGGGGACGGGGTCTGCATCTTCCTGACGGTCTTGCTCATCTGGATGCCCATTCTGGCGATGACATCCAGCGTATCGTCCAGAGGCGGCAGGGCGTCAAGCTCGGCCTGCGCGGCGGTGCGGACACTGCCGGCCCCGATATCATAAACCCAGTTGGTCAGCAGACAGGCGAGGTTTTTGTCGAACGTCTTGCTGCGGGGTTTGCCGTCGGTGCAGGGCGGGATCATTGGCCCGTGGGAAACATAATAGAGCGGGGGGTTTTGTTCCAGATATCCACGGCGGTCGCCGTCGGCCTTCAGGGCTTGGATCTCTGCGTGGGTGCGGCCCAAGGTGAAAAATAACCGTTTGCCGTCCGGGCCCATGCGCATGCTCTGGATGTCGCCGGGCTTATGGGTGATCTGCTGGGCCTGTTGCGTGTTCAGGGAGGCGCGCCAGACCTGAATGCTGTCCTGCTTTCTCTTGGTGTAATAGATCCATTTGCTGTCCGGGGTCCAGGCGATGGTGCTGCCGGTCAGGTATCCGGCGGGTTTGATGATGAAGGGTTCTGTCCCGGTATCGACAATCCGCGCCGTGGCGCCAGCTTGTGTCGGTGCAATATACCACTGCAGGGTGAAATCATTGCTGTCACTATGGCGCTGCACCGTTTGGAAGGCAATATATTTGCCGTCGGGCGACAGGCGCATGCTGCTGATATCGCGGATCGAAATCAGGTCATCGATGGTAATGTCCCGTTTGGGCGGGGCAGACTTTGCCTGCAGCGGGGCGGTCAACCCCAGGGTCAGTACGATTATCATGATGCCGAAGATGGCAGGGGGCACGGGTTTTATTTTCATGTCAGAATTCCGTCATCTCGTATGAATAAAGATTGTCAAAACGTATCTACTGGATCGTTGGTTTTTAGAATTAACGTAACAAGATTGCCTGAACCTTGTGTGCTGCCGGTAAACCGCGAGAATTTAGCCGGCAGTTATACAGGGGCGATGTCGGTGGCGGCGTGCTTGTGCAGGTGTTCGTCTTTTTATGATTAAATTTTATGGACTTAAAAAGTGGAAAGCAGGGGGGGATGGAATCGCACCCCTGCTTTCGCGGCGTCTTCCCTTCGGAGGGACCGGGAAGACGTATTTTGTGAATGATGATACGACCTTTCCTTCAAGAAAAGATCGTATCAAGTTACGCCAAGGAAGTTACCACTGTTTCACAATATTAAAGCTCAACACCCGGCCTTCTGGAGAGTGGGCGTTGGGGTCGTAATTGACTTCCGAGTTTTGCCGAAGAGACTGGACAAAAGGCGGATTCTGATCAAACAGGTTGCGGGCACTGACCACGAAGGACGTATTGTCCAGCCAACCGCCGAAACGATCACCTGTGTTATAACGCAACGACAAATCAGTGGTGGTCCAGGAATCGACCGGAACACCATCGGGATCGGAGATATTGTCCGTATATCCATCAATATGACTAAGCCTTACACTGGCTGTGAACCCTTCAAGTGTCCAGGAAACCCCACCATTGAGCCGCAGGTCAACCGGGTTTTGAATAACATTCAAAGCATCCTGAGCCGGTGCACTGGCTGTAACTTGCTGCATAAAGTCGAGGAGATACGTGCCACCAACGGAAAAATTGAACGTTCCGGAATCCACTGTTTCCAAAGCATAGGAGGCTGAAAAATCAATGCCTGACGTTTCCGTCCTCGCGATATTGGACACAAAGCCACGAAATACGGCATCCGCATCGGAGAAATCACGTAATGGCGGAATGAATGTCGTAAAATTGAACTGACCATACCTGTCAATCATGGCCTGAGTTTCGGCATCCGGCGCATTCAGATCTATCAACTCTGCCAACGTCGGATCTGTGAGGATGCTGAACAGACTTATGAAAGGTGGCGCTAATATCCTGTCTTTATATTCTATGCTGAAATAGGTTGCACTCACATTAAGTCCTGAAAGGGCTGCAGGGGAAAAGTCAAATCCTGCTGTCCAGATATCGGCAGATTCAGGCTGTAAGGCCGGGTTCCCGTCGCCAGCAAGTGCGACAAGAACATTGCTTCCACCTTGTGCATTTGTGGCGTTGAGCAGGAAGGCGAAGTTCGCACTATCGTCCAGTTCCGTCAATAAAGGAGCTCGGAACGAAGTGCTATATGTACCCCGCAAGTTCAACCCCTCGAAAGGAGACCATTTGACTCCAATTTTAGGATCGGTTGTATTACCAAAGTCACTGTAATCTTCATAGCGCAACGCCATGCTGACTTCCAACTTTTCTACACCTGGCATCCGGTTGTCTTCACCGACAAGAGGGACAAACAGTTCGCCAAATGCCGCTTTGACGTTACGGTCAAATCTGGTCATAGCTGTGGGGTTGAAAAAATCCTCTTCTCTGTAATGTCCACCAACCGCCAGTTTGACCTTCCCGCCGGGAAGTGTAAAAATGGTGCCATCTGCAAGAGCATCCAGAGAAGTTGTTTCGGATTCCCGTATAGTTGTTCCTGTTACAGTCTGGGCTGCAAACTCGAAAGTTTCAATGTTGGTATCAAGGCGGTTGTAGCCGCCAACGACCTTGATGCGCCAGTCATTATTGATGGTGTCTCCGAGGTCAACGGTCACTCCCAAGGTGCCGCCATACTGCTTGGTGGCGGAGGTTAGACTCGAAAAGGGAATAGCGGGCGGAAGGGGAGCAGGGCGTGGCTGGTTAACCAGGCGCGCACTGTCCCTGCGGCTGAAGTAGGCCTTGGTGGAAACTTCCAGATTATCGGCCAACTTCTGACCACCGGTTGCGAAAATGCTATAGCGCTCATGTTCGGGTAGGAGGTGGTTAAATTCGGGAGCGTCTTCTGAGAACGGGCGGTCTTTGGCGTCTAAGGCATCCCGGCTGCCATATTCACCGGTAATCAGCGCATGTCCATCATCCCAGGCGCGACCAAATGTCTGTCCCACCTGAATTTCTTCCAGCCCACCCTGCGTGGCGAAACCATACCGCATACGGGTTTCTGCGCCATCATAATCTTTGCGAACTTTATAATTCACCACCCCGCCGACAGCATCAGAGCCGTAGGTCGCGGAGGCCCCGTCGGCCAGGACTTCGATGCTTTCAATGGCGGCGAGTGGAATCATCGAAATATCGACAAAACTGCCATCGGACCCAGCAGGAGACAGGCGTTGGCCGTCCAGTAAAACCAGGGTTGATGTATTGCCAAGGCCCCGCAGGTTTACCCCACTGCCCATGACCAGATTCCCACGTGACGCTGCGGAGGAACCACCAAATTGGGCGGCGGTGCTTTCGCTAAAGCCCCCATTAAAGTTCTGCGGCAGGCTACGCATGAAATCAGGCAGGGTGGCAAAACCCTGAAGGTCAATCTCGCTACGGTCATAGGTAAAAACCTTGGACCCTACTGCGCCCGCACCGCGGATGTGGGAGCCGGTGACGATGATCTCCTGGAGCTCCATCAGATCTTCTTCTTCCTGGCTGTTCCCGGTCTGCCTGACTGCCTGGTCTTGTGAGTTTGACGTGGCGTCATTTTGTTGTTCTGAATTTTGATACATGGCCAGTTGGGTAGAAGATGCGTTTGCGGCAATTCCAATCTGATCGGCGCTGGATACGATGGTGATTTCACCATCTGCGCCCCGGGCATATTTCAGGCCGGACCCGACAAGAAGCCGGGACAGGGCCTGATAAGGTGGCAGGTTGCCGACCACTTTCGGGGCCGTCTTGTTTTTGACCAGGGCGCTTGGGGCGACGACGACAATATCGGTCTGTTCGGAGAATTTCAGTAAAGCGCTCTGTAAGGACTGGGCGCCGATGTCAATTTTCTGGCTGGCTTCTTCGGCCTGTGCGCTGACACCATATGGTGTCATCGAGAGGACGACCGCTGAAACCGCGCCAAGGAATTTTGATCTCATTCTGGGTCCAGATGCGATCTTTTTTATTCCATTTTCCATTATTTTCTTCCCTATTCTTTTCTAAAGATGTCATGACGTGAACCCGCAAAAGGCATCGCGCCGCAGAGGGCACGCCATGCAGCGCCAGTTCTTTTTTCATGGCGCTGTACGGGAATGACGCATGGCTAGATGCAATCGTCTAAACATCTGCAAAAAACGCCGCGAAATAAATCAGGTTAAAGAATAGTCCAGAAATAAATAAATTTTACCGGTTGCATCGCTTGCGCGGCTGATCTGATGATCAGGCCGGGTTGGCTTGCTTGCGCCGCAGGATGACCTCGCCATCGCGCTGATCGGCTTCCAGCCCATAGGCGGCGATCAGGCTACGGATCATCTGTTCTATCTGTTCGGCGCGAAAGGACGCTGTAATCCGCAGTTCCCCGAGGTCGGTTGAGGCCAGGCGAATTTCCTTGCGGTAATAGCGGTTGGCGTCGGCGACAACTTCCCGCAACGTTTCATCCGCGTATACCAGTCGTCCGGAACGCCAGACGCCTATTTTCTGGGACGGCAATTCGCGGATAAAGGAAGACCCGCGGACGGCGGCAATGATTTCCTGACCGGCGGTGAGAACATTCGTACGCAAGTGGCTTTCCTCTGTCCCGGGCGGGTCGGACGGGGAAGGCTGCGGGGAAACATTGGCTGTCGCCTGCTTTGTCAGGGCCGATGGCGTGGCCGGAACCCTGTCGACTTCGACAATACCTTCGAGCACAGTGACTTTGACTTCGCCCACCCCGTGCCGCATATCAAATTTTGTGCCAACCACCCGGACACGGGTATCGCCGGCGGTGACGATAAAGGGGCGGGCGGGATCTTTTTCAACCGCGAAGAAGGCCTCGCCCTGGGCCAGGGTCACCCGCCGTTCCGTATCGGTGAAATCTGTACGGATCATTGATTTCGCCCCGAGCGTCACCCGGCTGCCGTCCGGCAGAACAACATCGCGAATTTCCGAAATCTCCGTGGCGTGCACTGTGCCGCCTGAGAAAAATGTGGTGTCCTGCAGAATAAGAAGAGATGTCATGATCAGCAGGAAAAGCGCTGCTGCCGCACTCATCACGCGGCGGAAACCGCCAGAATTTTTCACACTCTGGAGGTGCAGAGATTGTTGTGCCGCGGCGGCCCCGGTTTGCTCGGACGGAAAATCAGACACGGCGATATCGGGCGTATCGACCAGATCGGCCAGTCCCTCGGCACCGCTCAATCCGGCCCACAGTCGTCGGGCGCGATCATATTCTGCCCGGTTGGCCGGGTCCTTCGCCAGCCAGGCGTCAAAGTCACGCCGGTCCTGGGGACTGGGGGGCTCGGATGATAAATGCACGATCCACAGCGCCGCCTGTTCCTTCACGGTCATATTGTCAGCCATCATAAACGCCATATATCAATCCTCGTTTCCGGGTCCGATCCCGGCATCATCCATGGCGGACAGACACTCTGAAAACGCCATGGCGACATGATATTTCACTGTGGTTTGGGACAAGCCGGTCCGCTTGGCCAAGTCAACATATGACATGCCATGAACGCGATGCAAGAGCAATAGCTCGCGTCTTTTCTTCGACATGTTTTTCAGGGCCCGTCGCAAAATGTCACATTCCTCTTTCCCCAATATGACGCGTTCGGGGGTCAAATCGTCGAAAAGCCTGAATTCGGCGGCGCGATCTTCCGCCACCTGCCGCAAGTGATTGTTGCGGGTTTTTGCTTTTTTATGGTGATCGAATATGATGTTGCGGGCTGTGGTGAGCAGAAACGCATGCGGGTTACGTATGGCGTAGGGGTCTTCCAGAGCGGCGAACTTACAAAAGGCGGTTTGCACCACATCTTCTGGGTCGGGGGGGCCGCCGCCAAAAGTTTTGCGGATATAGGCACAGAGATCTGTCTGGCAATTATAATAGACTTCTGTCAGGAAACGGTTCCGCTGCAGGGGAATAGACATGCTTTCCAGCGTGGCGGCAGGGGACGTGTCGATAGACGATATCTGATCGGCATTATGTGAAGTATCCCCCAATTTGTTGTCGGTTTTGTAGCCTGACACAGTAGCCTCCCGCTGCTGCTTTTTTCCTTTGAAGCTAATACACCCTCTCCGACAAATGCAAGAGGAATAATGATCCTTTATAGCATGATTCTCGGCGGGAAACCATATTTTTCATATCTGGCAAATGGTTACCTTAAGGAAAATAATCGTGATTTTCCGGTCTGTTCACCAGTTTTTTTGTCCGGAAATATGCCGGTTAGAGGGAGCCGGGCATCGTTTCCCGAAGACAGGGCAAAGGATTCTTCTTGCAATTTAATAAATGACTGGTTATTTATTAATAAAAGGAGTCGCGATAACATGACCTTACGCAAGCCTGCCGAACCAAGAAAGAAACCACCAACAGAGGCATCTTCTCCCGCAGGGGGACGCCCGGATGCGCCGCGATGGCGCCGCAAGCCGGAAGAACGACCAGAGGCTATTCTGGACGGGGCCTTGATCGAGTTTCGCACGCGGGGATTTTCCGGGGCGCGCATTGAAGACATCGCCCGGCATGCCGGTCTGTCCAAGGGCACGGTATATCTCTATTTTGACAGTAAGGAAGCCATGTTGCAGGCCTTGGTGGAAAGAACGGTTAAACCGATCGCCATGGGTCTGCAGCAGATGGCTGCTCAGATGCTGTCGGCGCCGGCTGCGGATATGTCTGTCAGCGCGGCCGATATGTTGCGAATGATGTTGCAGATGGCGGCGCAACGCACGGTGGATTCCAAGGTGAGCGCCATGCCGCTGTTAATTATCGCCGAGGCCGGAAATTTTCCCGAACTGGTGCACCGGTATCGAGCGGACGTGGTCGAGGTGGTGATGCAGGCGGTCGAGGGTGTGATCGCGCGGGGTATTGAAAATGGGGAATTCAGAAGAAATGTGACGCCGCATATTGCCGTGCGCTCTTTTATTGGCGTCATTCTGTTACAGTTGATCTGGAACGGGGTGTTTCTGCGGTCTGACGAAGATCCGCTTTCGCCGGAAGAGATTACGCAGTCTCACCTTGATCTGTTCCTGAACGGTATTGTGGCGGAAAAGGAGAAGAACTGATGCGTCAGATCATTTTAGGTCTTTTGGCTCTTGCCCTGGCGGCGTGTGGCGATGATGCCCCGCAGACTGTTTTGCAGGGGTATGTGGAAGGCCACTCTCTGAATCTGGCGCCCCGGACGTCTGGTATTCTGCAGCAGGTCACGGTCAGGGAGGGTGACCGGGTGGCGGCCGGTACGGTGTTGTTTCACCTGGATACGGCAGAGGCCACGGCGCGTCTTGAGGAAGGAATTGCGGCGCGGCAGGCCAGCGCGGCCCAGCTTGCCAATCTCCGCAAAGGCGGGCGGCCAGAAGAAATTCGCGCGGCGCAGGAAAATCTCGCCGAAACCAGGGCGGCATTGATCTTGGCGGAACAGAGTTTTCAGAGAAGTCAGGATCTGGTGGCGCGCGGCGTTGTGCCCGTCGCCCGTCTGGATCAGGATCGGGCGACCCGGGATGCCGCCAGGGCGCGGGTGACCGAGGCGCAATCGCGGCTTGATCTGGTGCGGCTGCCGGCACGGGAAGACGTTATCGCCGCCGCCGAACGGGATGTGGTGCGTCTGGAGGCCGCCGTGCGTCAGGCGCAAATTGCTCTGGAGGACCGGACGGTACAGGCGCCAGTGGCGGGCCGGGTTGAGGAAATATTTCGCCGGCAGGGTGAAGCCGCAGGTCCCGCGCAGCCGGTGTTGTCTCTTTTGCCGCCGGGGCAGATGCGCATTCGTTTCTTTGTTCCGGAAAAGATGTTGCCCCGGGTGCATCCGGGCGGGGTGATGGATCTGTACTGCGACAATTGCCCGGCCGGTTTGCAGGGCAAGATTACCTTCATCGCCCATGAGGCGGAATTTACCCCGCCGATTATCTTTACCGAAAAGGAACGGGCGAAGCTGGTTTATATGTTTGAAGTCACGCCTGATCACCCGGATAAATTTCTCAATGGTCAGCCGGTTGAAGGAATTCTGCCGTGACAGGCGGGGCAAAAATGCCGACCGAGACTGTCATTGATGTTCGGGGCCTGACCAAGATATTTGACGGGCGGACGGTGGTTGATAACTTTGACCTCACGGTGCCGAAAGGCGCGGTATATGGCTTCCTCGGGCCCAACGGGTCAGGCAAGACCACGACAATCCGCATGGTTTGCGGGTTGCTTACCCCGGATGCAGGTGAGGGAAGCTGTCTGGGGTGGGATGTGGTGCATCAGCCGGAACAAATCAAGGCCGAGGTCGGTTATATGACCCAGAAGTTCTCCTTGTGGGCGGACCTGACCATTGGCGAAAACCTGGACTTCATCGCCCGTATGTTTCAGGTAAAGGACCGACAGCGGCGGGTTCAGGCGGCGCTGGAAGATCTGGGGCTGGCGGGGCGGTCGCATCAGTTGGCCGGGTCTCTGTCCGGAGGCTGGAAGCAGAGGCTGGCGCTGGCGGCCTGTATGATTCATGACCCGAAGCTGTTGTTGCTAGACGAACCGACGGCCGGGGTGGACCCCAAGGCGCGGCGGGAATTCTGGGACACCATTCATGAACTGGCCGACAAGGGGGTGACGATTCTGGTGTCGACTCATTATATGGATGAGGCCGTGCAATGCGATTACATAGTGTATATCGCCTATGGCAAGAAGCTGATTGACGCGCCTTCAACCGAGATCGCGCAAAGGGTCGGGCTTTATACCTGGCGGGCGGAAGGCAAGGGTTTGAAAGCGGCGGCGGCGCAACTGAAAGACGCACCGGGAGTGGAACAGGTTTCCCGCTTTGGCACCGCCCTGCATGTCAGCGGACGGGACAAGGCGGCGTTGGACAAGGCCATCGCCCCGTTGCGCAATGATCCCGATCTGATGTGGTCAGAACGTCTGGCCGGCCTGGAGGAGGCCTTTATTCATTTGATGAGCGGCGCGGAGGACAATTTCTGATGGTGAGATTTTCCCTTTCCCGCCTTGTGGCGGTGCTGTTGAAGGAATTTATCCAGATGCGCCGGGACCGTATGACGCTGGCCATGATGATCGCCCTGCCGATGATGCAGTTGATCATGTTTGGTTTCGCCATCAATACCGACCCGCGCCATTTGCCGGCCGCCCTGATGGATCGGGATCAGTCGGCCTTGTCACGGGCTGTGGTCGCGGCGGTTGAAAACTCCACATTTATTGACATAAGCCACCGGCCGGTTACAGAAGACGAGGCCGAAAGGCTGATGCGGGAAGGGCGGGTCAATTATCTGATGATCATTCCGGAGCATTTCTCCCGTGATCTGCACCGGGGTCTGCGGCCACAGATGCTGTTGGTCGCCGATGCAACAGATCCCTCGGCCGCCTCGGGGGCGCTCAATTCAATCAACCAGATTGTGGCTTCGGGGCTGCGGCGTGATTTTGGCGGTGCGGCCGTCGCGTCTGATCCCTGGCCGGTGGAGGTGGTGGTTCATCGACGGTATAACCCGGCGGGGCTGACCCATTATAATATCGTGCCGGGGCTGCTCGGGGTGATCCTCGCCATGACCATGAGCATGATGACGGCGGTGGCACTGACCCGGGAAAGTGAGCAGGGGACCATGGAGAATCTGCTTGCGACCCCGGTGCGGCCGTTGGAAATGATGCTGGGAAAGATTGCGCCTTATGTGATTGTTGGTTATTCCCAGACAGCGGTGATCCTGCTGGCGGGCTTGTATATCTTTCATATTCCTTTTGTCGGGTCGCTATTGTTGTTGCTGGCGGTGACAACTCTTTTTGTGGTGGTGAACCTGATTCTGGGTTTTCTCTTCTCTACACTGGCCCGGACTCAGATGCAGGCCTTGCAAATGACCTTCTTTCTGTTGTTGCCACAAATCCTGTTGTCGGGTTTTATGTTTCCCTTTCTCGGGATGCCGCGCTGGGCCCAGGTGATCGGGGAAGTTTTGCCGGCCACCCATTATATGCGTCTGGTGCGGGGTATTATGCTGAAAGGCGCCGGGCTGGGGGATCTGACAACGGAAATCTGGCCTTTGCTGGCCATTCTTCTCGGGGCGGCCTCATTAGCGCTGTTACGGTACCGCCGCACACTGGACTGATTTTACGACCCTATGGTGACTTTTCAGGATAATATCGTTTTTCTCACCTTAGATTATTTCACGTATGAAATAACTGATTGACAAATTTGAAAAGTATTTTAGACTTAAAATTAACGATAAAAACGAATATAACCTTAAAAGTGATTTAATAGAACAATCAGGGAGTATAATGATGTTCAGGGACGATATAGGTCAATCCGGCCAAAATTCTAATTTTGTTCACAAACAATCCAAAATTCTGCACGCCTTAAAATATGGCGTTGCGATCAGTGCGCTGAGTATGGCGTTGCCAATGGGCGCGGCACACGCGCAGGAAGCTGCATCTCAGGAACCGTCCAAAGCAACCAACGCTTTCCTGGATGAAATCACAGTAACGGCGCGGAAGCGGGAAGAGAACCTGCAGGATACGCCGATTTCGATTACCGCTTTCTCCAGCGCCGGTATCGAGGCGCGCGGCATTTCCGATATTTCCGAGATTGGCGAGTTTACCCCGAACCTCGTGTTTGATAATACCGCCGCGATTTCAGGCTCAAGCTCCTCTGCGGCGATTTATATTCGCGGCATTGGCCAGATTGACTGGGCGCTGGCGACTGATCCGGGCGTGGGTCTCTATCTCGACGGCGTTTATATCGCCCGTTCCGTCGGCGGTGTGATGGATATGCTGGATGTGGAGCGGGTTGAGGTTCTCAAAGGACCGCAGGGAACCCTGTTTGGCCGCAATACCATTGGCGGCGCGATCAGCATCACCACCAAAAAACCGCATGAAGAGCTCGAAGGCTATGGCGAGGCGACCATCGGCAGCGATAATAGAACTGATGTCCGGTTCGGAATCAATGTGCCGATTTCTGACACGTTCATGACCAACTTTTCCGGGTCCCGCAAGACACGGGACGGTTATGTGAAAAACCTGCTTCCGGGCGGTCCGTCATTGGGCGGGGAAGATTCCTGGTCCGGTCGGGCGTCCTTCCGCATTCTGCCGTCGGATAATTTTGAAATCAACATCGCGGTTGATGGTACCCGCGAACGCGAAGACCCCGCCGCCAACGTCTTGATCGGTGTGGATGAGAACGCTTTCTTCCCTCTGGTGGCCAATGGCGCCATTCCGATTTTCAATGACCGCCATGGTCTGCCGATGCCGAGTGCAGTTTGCGCCGACACATCCAATGCGGCCCGCCTGCAGGATCCGACCTGCTGGAATGCCCAATGGATTGCCGGACCACACGCGACATATAGCACTCATACAACGCCGAATGAACTGGTCAACACGGTTCTCGGACGTCCGATGGAACCGAAATCCGATCTGGATATCTGGGGCGTATCATTAGGAATGGATTGGGATATCAATGATGACCTGACCGCCAAGTCGATCACGGCTTACCGCGAAGTCAGCGGTTTCTGGTCCCGCGACGTCGATCATTCCCCGCTGCTTATTCTGCAGGCGGTCAATGATTTCCAGCAGACCCAGTTCACACAGGAATTCCAGCTTCTGGGCAGTGCCGCAGACGGGGCGCTGAACTGGATTGCCGGCCTGTATTATTTCCAGGAAGACGGCACCCATCTGGATATCGTGGAACTGCCGGGATCTGTCTTTAACAGTGGCGGTTCTGTCGACAATACATCCAAGGCGGCTTTTGGTCAGGCGACCTATGATTTTAATGATAAACTGAGCCTGACGCTTGGTGCGCGCTGGACCGACGACAAAAAAATCTTCCTGCCGAAATCACTTGTGGCGCAGGATAATGGTCTGGGCATTCCGGTGGGAACCGAGGTCTTGCCTCTTGTAGACAGTGCGATCTGCGGGGAAGCCGTGGCCACCGGGGACAGCGACGCGGTCGTTGCCCAGAAAAACAGCTGTATTACAGCCAAGGTGTTTGATGTTCATGCCAACCTGTCCTATCGCTGGACAGATGATTTCATGACCTATGCGTCTTACTCCGAAGGCTATAAAGGCGGCACCTTCACGCAGCGGGTTTTCCCGGCGCGTCCCGATGTGCCAAGCGCCCGCCCGGAAAAGGTGAAAGCCTATGAAGTTGGGTTCAAATCCAGCTTTATGGATAACAGAGTACGCCTGAACGGGGCGGCTTTCCTCACTGATTATACAGATATGCAGGTGAATGTGACCGAACAGACACCGGGCACGACATCTGATCAGGACATCGGCATCATCACCCGGAATGCGGCGGCGGCCGAAATTAAGGGTGTAGAGCTGGAATTGACTGCCGTGCCGACGGATGAACTTGTGATCGAAGCCGGTCTGGGGTATCTCGACGCCCAATATACCGACATTAACGCCGAGGCGGCTTCCGCCGGTTTGACGCAAGATCATCTTCTGGTCAATACACCGGAATGGTCCCTGAATATGGCGGTGGGCTATACCATTGCGCTGGGGTCTGACTGGACGGTAACGCCGCGGGTGGATTATTCCTATACCAGCAAAATTGCCAATGACGCGAAGAACACAAACCTGTTGATCCAGCCGGGCTTGTCTCTGCTGAATGCGGCCTTCATTTTTGAAGATGAAGACAGCAACTGGAAAGTCAAACTTGGCGTGCGCAACCTGACCGACCAGACATATCTGGTGGCGGGTGATAACTCCACAGACGGCGTTTTCGAAGGCGTCTATGCACGGCCACGGGAATGGTCGATCACTGTGAAGCGTTATTTCTAATGTAATCGGGTATCCCTGATCAGGTTGCGTCCTCTCCCTGATCAGGAAACCTAAAAGGCTCCGGAAGATATCTTCCGGAGCCTTTTTTCATGCGCGTGAGGGGAAATGGGAGGACTAAATCAATCCGGCCCAGCCTTTGCGGATATGGTCGGCGGTGCGCAGGGCCAGGGCATGCACGGTATAGGTCGGGTTGACTCCGCCGCTAGTGGGAAACAATCCCGGTCCGGCGATAAACAGATTGTCAATCTCATGGGTCTTGCCAAAGCTGTCGGTGACAGAGCTTGCCGCATCCTTGCCCATGATTGTACCGCCCATGATATGCATGGCGCCGGGTGGCCCGGTCCAGATGTCACGGGCGCCGGCGGCCGCGAAGACTGCTTTGCCGTCTTTCAGGCTGTCCTGCCACAGGGCGTGAGAGTCCGGGTGGGCGTCGTGATGGGCCTGGGCCAGAGGCAGGCCGAAGGCATCCGTGGCCTTAGACAGGCGCACCTGATTTTCCCGAACCGGAAGATCTTCCACGCAGGCGGTCATGGTGGCAAAACCCAAGGTGGCTTCTTTCATGAAGCGGGTGAGGGCGTCACCGAACAGGGCCGGATTGCTGCCGGCAAAGCCCAGCAGGTCATTTGGCTTGGTCGCCTGGGCGATCATCCACTGATAACTGCCGAAGCCCTGATCTCGTTTGTCCTTGTGATCGTAATGATCCTGATTGAGCAGTTGCCCGCCAGTGGCGCCGAAGTAGCACTGGGTGTCCTCGTCAAACAGGCCATAAATCAGCCCGGCGGTATGGCTCATCAGATAGTTGCCGACCAAACCATTGCGGTTGGCGATCCCGTTGGGATGCTTGTCGTTCGCCGACAACAACATCAGGCGCGGCGTTTGTATGGCGAATGCTGCGAGGATCACCAGTTTTGCCGGCTGGTGAATCTGCTGACCGTTCTGATCTATATAAATCACGCCAGTAGTCTTGTCGCCCGTGGCGTTGGTCAGGACTTTGCTGACGGTGGCGTGATAGCGGATTTCCGCGCCGAGGCTCAACGCATCTTTCAGACTGGTGACCAGAGGGTTGGCCAGCGCGCCGATCGGGCAACCGGCATCACACCAGCCGTCCCAGATGCAGGCGTCGCGACCTTTATACTCCTCGGTATTGATCGCCAGGGGCAGGGGCGCGGTTTTCCGGCCAAGCTTTTCGAACCCGCGCGCGATGATCTCGCCGTGAGACAGGGTGGGAACCGGGTCCATGGGGTATGGTTTGCCTTTTGGCCGCCAGACTTCGGCGCTGGCGTCGCCGGAAATGCCGAACCCGTCCTGTATTCTGTCATACCAGGGCATAAGGTCGTCATAGGAAATCGGCCAGTCAAGGCCGCGATCATGGCGGCTTTTCATGGTGAAATCTTCGGCATGCAAGCGCGGCCAGACCGCATAATGATGCAGGGCGCTGCCGCCGGCGCCGTAGCCGCTGTTGAAATTATTACCGACGGGTTTGGTGCCGCTTTCCTCGACAGGGGCGCCGCCCCATTTCAGTTTACGTCCGTCCAGCCCTGAACTGACCAGATCGGCGAGCTGACGTTCGGGGCCAGCTTCCAGAATCAGGGTTTTCTTACCGCTTTCGGCCAGTTGCGCCGCCAGGAGACTGCCGGCCGCGCCGGACCCTACAATAACAACATCATATTCGGGGTGGTGTGTGACAGGTGCGGTCATGTCCAGCTCCTTTTTTCCGGCTCAATATGGGCGAGATAGGGAATATCGAGTTTCTCGAACCCGTCCCGGGTGCCGTAAGTGACGTCAATCGCGTCGGAGCGCAGGACAAAATAAAAGAATGGCGCGGGGGGCGCCTTATCCCAATCCGGTGGATTATTCTGCGTCATATGCGCGATATAAGCCTGCAGACCCGCGGCGCTGGTGTCGTGAAGGCTGTTTTTCAAGGCGCGGAGCGCCGGACGATAGAAGTCAATATAAGGGGCGGGAACACCGAGATATTTGAGGATCAGCATCGTGTCGGCAGAAGGGGCGGACAGCTGGTGATCGATATAATGGCTGAAGCCGGCGGCCTTCGCACCCGGCACGATCGCGTCGCCGAGGCGGGCCAGCAGATCGGCCTCTTCCGGGGTAAGGATCTGAAAGGGAAGGTGCCTTTCCTGAGCCGCGGCCGGGCTTAAGGACAGGGCCGTCCCGCCGATAAAGTAACTGAGTAAGATCGCGCCCGAAGTTTTATGAAAGTCTCGCCTGTTCATTGTTATGTGATTCCCTGATATTTTGAGTCATGTTATTTTTTTGAGGTCAGGGACAACGGCGAAAAGGCCGGGCAGATCTAGGTCAGTCGAACATGTCATCCACCGGGTTGCGATGGGTGGCGGCCACACGGGCGGCCTGTTCATATATTCCTGTCATAAGATCAAGGATCTGGCTGGCGTTTTCCATCTGGTCATTCATGCCGCGCACCGTCTCCGTCAGCTTGACCAGCAGTTTCTTCCGCAGCATCACATAGCGGTCGATTACGGTCATGCCTTCTTCTGTCGTCCTGTAATAAACCCCTTTTTTCCGTTTATCCGTTGTTGTCTTTTCGATCAGTTTTTCCTGCATCAACTTACGAATAGTATATTGCACGTTGGTAATGTCATCGCGGTTGAGCAGTCTGCCGATTTCCGTAATGCCTTTGGGCCGGTTGCGCATGGCGATCACATTGAGGATCGCCCCGTCACTGGCGCTAAGATTTTTACCTGACGCAGCGGCCATGCCCTCGACTTGCCAACGGGTAAAGGCTTCAAAAGACCGAAACAGGGAATATTCCAGTTCGGTAATGGCGATTTCCCGGGGGGTCGTGGATAGATGCCAGCGTCTGTCAAAGGCTTCCGTATTTTCTGTCTTGTCATCTTGCATGATTTAGGATCTTTCTTTCCCTTAAATGTCGCCCTTGCAGGTATGGGATCTGCGGGGCAGTCCAATAAAGGTCAGCTTAGGGAAGTAAGACCGGTTTGAAAACAGTGAATTAAAAAATACTGAAAAACTCTCCTATTTTTATATGGATTCTTATTGTTGTTTTTATCATGAAATTATGTATAAGATAAAAATAACGAGCGTGCAAGTGAATTGCGGCCAAAATCCAAATCCAAAATCAGGATGCTTCATCTTTTTACAAAAAGGAGACTAAATCATGTCAGACCAAAATAGTTTGTTTACCCGTAACCAGTTCCGTCTCGGCCTGTTTTCCGCCAACTGCTCGAGCGGTATGGCGGTGACAAAAATCCCGGAACGTTGGGTTAATAATTGGGAGAATAACATCAAAATGGCGCAGATTGCCGACCGGGTCGGGCTGGATTTTCTGCTGCCGATCGCCCGCTGGGTCGGGTATGGCGGTGAAACAAACTTTCATGGCAGTGTTCTGGAAACCATGACCTGGGCGGCGGGGTTGCTGGCCAAGACCGAGAATATCAATGTTTTCGCCACCATGCATACGGCCTTTAATCATCCGGGCGTCGTGGCCAAACAGATTGCCACCATCGATCAGATGTCGGGCGGCCGGGCCGGACTGAATGTGGTGTGCGGCTGGAACAAGCCGGAATATGAGGCCTTTGGTCTTGACCTGCCTCAGGACCACGCGAGCCGCTACCGTTACGGTCAGGAATGGTTCGATATCGTATCGAAACTGTGGTCGGAAGAAATGCCGTTTAACTGGGACGGTGAGTTTTTCACCCTGAAAGATACGTACGGCGATCCCCGTCCGGTGCGGGACAATGTGCCGATCTTTAACGCCGCCGGTTCTCCGGAAGGGCGTGAATTCGCAACGTCCAACGCCAACTTCCTGTTTACTTCGATGATTGAACTGGAAAAATCGCGGCAGGAAATCAAGGACCTGAAGGTTCAGGCGGCGGCGAAGGGGCGTGAAATCGACATGCTGACCTTTTCCTATGTGGTCTGTCGTCCGACCCAGGAAGAAGCCGATGAATATCATCAGTATTACGCGCGGGAGAATGCCGACTGGGCGGCGGTGGATAACATCATCAATCTGATGTTCCAGCATGCCCAGTCTTTCCCGCCGGAAATGCTGCAGAGCCTGCGGGAACGTTTCGCCGGTGGCCACGGCGGGGTGCCACTGGTGGGGACGCCGGAAGTGGTGGCGGACGGATTGATCAAGCTGCATGAGGCGGGCTTTGCCGGCACCACCTTAGCCTTTGTCAATTATGCAGAAGAATTGCCCTATTTCGCCGAAACCGTCCTGCCGATACTGGAAGCAGCCGGAATCCGGGTTCCGGTCTAAATCTGACAGGGTAGACATATAATACTAGGGCAGACATATAATACTAAAGGTGGAGACGGGAGGAGAATCCCTAAGCCTTTGTCCTATAGTCACTGCCCCGGCTTTCGCGTATAGTTTTCCCATAGGGAGACTTACATGACTGCAGAAGTATCTGAGGGGCCGCCGCTCAGCATCGTCACTGGCGATAAAGACGCGGCCCTGATTACCCAGACCATCGGGGATCGTTTTGATCAGGCGGTGAAGGTTTACGGCGATCGCAACTGTGTCGTGGTCTGCGATCAGGGGGTGCGCTGGACCTATTCTGAATTTGCCGGGAAGGTAACGGATTTCGCTGCCGGGCTTCTGTCGCTCGGGCTCGTCCCGGGGGACCGGGTCGGCATATGGGCCCCGAATTGCGCCGAATGGCTGATCACCCAATATGCCACCGCCAAGGCGGGGCTGATCCAGGTGAATATCAATCCGGCGTACGGTCAGGCGGAACTGGAATATGCCCTGAACAAGGTGGGCTGCAAAGCCTTGATTACGGCTGAACAGTTCAAGAACAGCGCCTATATCACTATGCTGCAAACTTTGGCGCCGGAACTGAACCGGTCGGCCCCCGGGAATTTGCAGGCGGCAAAATTACCGGCGCTGAAAACCGTGATCAGGCTCGGGGACGCGCAGACGCCGGGATTTTTTAATTTTGATGCGATTATGGCGCGGGCCGATGATGATCTGCGCACTCAGGTGAAGGTGGTGCAGACCGGGCTTCGCCCCCATGACGCCATCAACATTCAATTCACCAGCGGCACGACCGGGGCGCCGAAGGGCGCGACCCTGACCCATCATAATATTCTCAATAACGGCTATTTTGTTGGCCAGGCGATGAAATTCACCGAACAGGATCGTTTGTGTATTCCGGTGCCTTTGTATCATTGTTTCGGCATGGTGATGGGCAGCCTGACCTGCATCACCCACGGGGCCTGTATGGTTTTACCGGGCGAGGGGTTTGATCCGGCCCAAACGCTAAAGGCGGTCATGGATGAAAAGTGCACGGCGTTACATGGGGTACCGACCATGTTCATCGCCGAACTCGACCTGCCGGACCTGAATTCCTATGATTTAAGCAGTCTGCGCACCGGGATCATGGCGGGGGCGTCCTGCCCGATCAAGGTGATGAAGCGGGTTTTCACGGAAATGCATATGACCGAGGTGACGATCGCCTACGGCATGACGGAAACCAGCCCGGTCAGTTTTCAGAGCAGCACCGACGACCCCATTGAACATCGGGTGTCCACCGTTGGCCGCATCCATCCGCATGTAGAGGTCAAGGTAATTGATGAGGCGGGAAACATCACGCCGCGCGGGGTCCGGGGGGAACTTTGCACCCGGGGCTATTCGGTGATGCAGGGCTATTGGGCCGACCCTGAACGCACGGCGGAGGCTATTGATGCCGAGGGATGGATGCACACCGGTGATCTGGCGACCCTGGATGAGGCGGGCTATTGCAATATCGTGGGTCGGGTCAAGGATATGGTGATCCGCGGTGGCGAAAATATCTATCCCCGGGAGGTGGAAGAATATTTCTACCGTCATCCTAAAATCCAGGACGCGCAGGTTTTTGGCGTGCCGGATGAGAGGTTTGGCGAAGAACTCTGCATCTGGGTCCGCCTGAAGGACGGCGAGCAGGCGACGGAAGATGAAATGCGCACCTTTTGTCGGGGGCAGATCGCCCATTATAAGATTCCGCGTTATGTGGTTTTTGTCGAGGATTTTCCCATGACCGTGACCGGTAAAATTCAAAAATTTAAAATGCGCGAGCACATGATGGCCACACTCGGCCTCACAGAAATAAAAACGGCTTAAAATATACAGGAGTACGCCTTTCATGACCATTCCAGGGCTTATGCAAGATAATGATTTGATGATTTCCTCTTTGATCCGCTATGCGGCCGCCTATCACGGGCAGCAGGAAATCGTCACCCGCACGGTCGAAGGACCTATTCACCGCTATACCTATGCGGAAGCCGAAAGCCGGTCAAAGCAGCTGGCGAAAGTGTTGATCAACCGGTTCGGCATCCTGCCGGGGGACCGGGTCGGCACGCTCGCCTGGACCACTTACCGGCATTTTGAACTGTTTTATGGCGTGTCCGGCATGGGGGCGGTTCTGCATACCACCAACCCGCGCCTGTTCGCCGAACAAGTCAGCTATATCATCAATCATGCGGAAGACCGGGTCCTGTTTATTGACCTCGATTTTGTGCCGATGGTGGAACAGCTTCTACCTGAACTCGGCGGCATTGAACAGTTTATCATCCTGACCGATCGGGCCTATATGCCGGATAGCAGCCTGCCCGGCGTCTTATGTTATGAAGAGCTTTTGGCCGCCGAGGATGACCAGTATGACTGGCCGACCTTCGATGAGAAATCGGCTTCCTCGTTATGTTACACCAGCGGTACCACCGGCAATCCCAAAGGCGTGCTGTACAGCCACCGGTCGACGATTATCCACGCCCTGTCCGCGGCACAGAACAGCGCCTACGGCCTGTCGGTCTATGACACCATCATGCCGATTGCGCCGATGTATCACGCCAACGCCTGGGGCCTGCCTTATGTGGCGGCGATGCTGGGGGCGAAACTGGTGCTGCCGGGGGCGAAAATGGACGGGGAAAGCATCCATGACCTGATTGAAACAGAGGGGGTCACTTTTTCCTGCGCCGTGCCGACGGTCTTTTCCATGCTGTTCCAGTATCTGGAGGAAACCGGCAAGAAGGTCGAGGCCCTGCAACGCACCATGATCGGGGGATCGGCGGTGCCGAAAGCCATGACGGAAACCTTCCGCGAGACGTATGGCGTGACGGTATTGCAGATATGGGGCATGACCGAAACCAGCCCGCTCGGGGTGATCGCCTCGCCCACGCCCGAGATCGACGCCCTGCCGGCGGAACAGCGCGAAGAAATTATGGACAAGCAGGGCCGGGTGCAATTCGGACTTGAAATCAAGGTGTTGGATGAAGCCGGTCATGAGGTGGCCCGCGACGGGGTGGCCTATGGTGATCTCTGGGTGCGGGGACCGTGGGTGACGAGCGGCTATTATAAAGCCGAGGGCGGCAAGGTGTTGGATCAGGACGGCTGGTTTCCAACCGGCGATGTGGTGACCATTGACCAATATGGCTATATGAAGATCACTGACCGGTCGAAAGACGTGATTAAATCCGGCGGCGAATGGATCAGTTCCATCGATATCGAAAATCTGGCGGTAGGGCACCCGAAGGTGCTGCAGGCCGGGGTGGTGGGCATTTTTCACCCGAAATGGGAAGAGCGTCCGATCCTGGTGATCAAACCCGCGCCGGGGGAACCGCCGACAGAGGCCGAGATCAAGGCGTTCCTCACCGGCAAGATCGCCAAATGGTGGATGCCGGACGCGGTGTTTATTGTAGATGAAATGCCCCTGACAGCAACCGGAAAAATCAAGAAGATTGCCCTTCGCGAACAATATAAGGATTGTTTAAGCGGTTAATTTCCTTATAGTATCAGATCAGCTATAGGGAAAATGTTAACAGGGCCGCAACAGGCTTGGGCGCACCGTGACAGATGTAAAACGTATCTTAATCGCAGATGATCATCCGCTTTTCCACGAAGCGTTGAAAGGGGTCGCGCTGGCGATCTTTCCGGCGGGGTCCGAATGCGTCTGTACCAGCACGGTCAGGGAAACCCTGGAGGCGCTGGAGCGGAGCCCGGCGTTCGACCTGATCCTCCTGGATCTGAAACTGCCGGGGGCAGAGGGATTTTCCTGTCTCACGACCGTGCGGGGCAAGGCGCCGGCGGTGCCGGTGGTGATGGTCTCTTCAACCGATGATGTCGATATTGTACGGGAAAGCTTCTCTCACGGGGCGATGGGCTATCTACCCAAATCCTCCCCGCCGGAAGTGATGAAAAACGCCATCCGGCTGGTGATGTCGGGCAGCAGTTACATCCCGACCGAGGCGCTGGGGCTGATGGGAACGCCTCTCGCCCCTCCGGTTGCGGCGGAACCACAGGCTTCTGATACGACACTCCCGGAGCTGACCCCGCGACAGCATGCGGTGCTGGAACTTCTGGCCGAAGGCAAAGCCAACAAGATCATTGCCTATGAACTTGATATTAGTGAAATCACGGTGAAGGCCCATGTTTCGGCAATTTTGCGCAAACTCGGCGTCACCAATCGTCTGCAGGCGGTGATTGCCGCTAAAAACATTTCTCAAAAAAAATAAGGATATCGCCTCAGGCTTTGGGGGTGTTCAGCAAATGCTGGATTAACGCATGCAGGGCTGCGGCGGCCACGGGTTTGTAAATCAGGGGCAGGCCTTCCTGCTCCAGAAGGTCGGCAAGATCCGGGTCCCGGTCGCTGGTGATCAGAATGGCGGGCAGGGGGCCTTCGAACTCGGCGCGGATTTCACGGACGGCGCTGACGCCGGTATCATCACCGTTCAGGTGATAATCGGCTATGATGATGTCGGGGGTAATGTCTTCTGTGATCAGGGGCGCCAGACAGGTGTCGGCGGAGGGGCCCGAAATCACCCGACAGCCCCATTTTTCCAGCAACGCCTGCATGGCGTCCAGAACATCCTCATCATTATCCACCACGGCGATGGTACGCCCGGCGAGGCTGTTGGCGGGGGTGACGTCCGCCACCCGTTCCGCGTAAGGCTGGCTGAGCTGGTCGACGTTGCCGCGGGCCAGAATAATGCCGAATAATGAGCCCTGACCAAAGATTGAACGGACTTCGATGTGGGCGTCGAGAAGTTTGGATATCCGCTGGACAATCGACAGGCCCAGTCCGATGCCGCGTCCGCCGACGGAACGATCTTCATGCACCTGTGTGAATTCTTCGAAAATGCCTTCCAGCTGATCCGCCTTGATGCCGATGCCGGTATCCAGGATGCGAATGGTGACATTTTCCCCGCGTCCCCGACAGCCGATCAGGATTCTGCCCTGTTTGGTATAGCGTACGGCATTGCTGAGAAAATTGCGCAGAATGGTTTCCAGGAGGCGCGGGTCGCTGTACACAATTTGTGATGTCGGCACCATGCGCACGTCCAGGCCGCGGTCTTCACCGGTGCGCATGTAATCCGGGACAATGCGGTCGAACAGATCCTGCAGCTTGAAATGACAAAAGCGCGGCTTGATGCCACCGGAATCAAGCTGTGAAATATTCAACAGAACACTCAGCAGGTCATCCAGCGCGTCGAGGGAATTGCCAATGCGCATGACATTGCGGGCATTGTCTTCGCTGAGGCCGGCGGCGGCGAGAGAACCGACAAACAAACGGGCGGCATTCAGGGGCTGGCGCAGGTCATGGCTGGCGGTGGCGAGGAATTTGGTTTTGCTCTTATTGGCTTCTTCTGCCTGCATTTTGGCAATCTGGAGCTTTTCCTCAATGATTTCCCGTTCGGCCAGTTCTGTCATCAGACGGGTATTGAGGTCACTGAGTTCATTGGTGCGCAGATTGACGGTTTCTTCCAGTTTGATGGCGGTCTGGAAAATGGTGAAGCTGTCCTGTTGCTGGTCCATTTCCTGTTCGACCCGGTCCATCAACACTTGCACGGTTTTATTGAGTCGGGCGTTTTCCATCACCAGCCGTTTGATTTCAGCCTCGCTCAGGCGGTGGTCAGTCATGGGACACCCCCTGCTTTGCCAATGGCGATGCAAGAGAAGGAATTATTCATATGAATGGTGTTGTACTGTTCGCCGAAGGTGGCGAAACCGATGACGTTATTGTCCTGGTATACCTTGGATATTTCCGGCATCAGCCCCTGTTCCTCACAGATCATCTTGCGGGCCGCACAGTCACAGCCCAGCACCAGATCCAGCGGGCCGATTTCCTGACGGATCTTGTCGAACATTTCTTTGGTGTTGACGGTAGGGTCGGACGGGCGGGCGATGGTGCAGACCACCCCCTTGCCAATGGCGCAGGCGAAACGAATATAGCGCTCCGCGTGATTGACTTCGACCACCCCGCGAGAATAATATTTTCCGCCGATTTTCATCAAAATCGGGTGATTGCTGCATACCGAAATATCAAGATCCTGTTCCGCCAGACCGCAGAGCCGGGCATATTCCTGGGTCGCGGGCACGCCGTTAATTTCATAAACCGTGCGCGACAGGGAATCGGCTTCTGTGATGACCGCCTTGGCGTCACTGGCGACATAATGGTGGGTGTAATGGACCTGAAACGGCAATTCGGTATGAATCAGGATGACAACGGCCATATTGCGCTGGAAAGCGCCATCGTGAAAGATGCTGGTTTGTTCCAGCGCCCAGCTGTCGGCGGTCGACCCTCCGACCAGGGGGATGTCGCCCAACTGGCTGCCGATGGCGGCGGTGACCCTTTCTTCCGCATTACTCAATCCGTCAATCAACATGAAGGCGAAGGTGTTATGGCCATTGGCGTGGGGGATGTCTTTCTTCAGGTCGGCCACGAGTTCGGCCCCGGCGTCCAGACCATCCTGTAGCTTAAAGGTGCTGATATTATGTATCGGCTGAGCCGCGACCTTGAAATGATCCGGTGAAAAGGCGACGCCGGTGATGCTGTCTTCGCGGTAGCCAAGCGGCGTAATTTCCCCGGCCGTGGTGCAGCCGATCAACGGGATATCGCCAAACCGCCGCCGCATTTCCTGTTCCAGTTTCGCCAGGTCATATTTCGGAGAACAGAAAAACAGACATAGCGCCGGGTCCGCGTCTGTCGCGCAGAGCTGTTGGTGGAGGTCTGAGACGGCCTGTTCTTCGTCCGGGGACAGGGAAACGGCCTTTCTGATGGCGGTCATACGAACTTCTCCTGACATCTGGTCTGAGTGTAAGCAAGGAACCCTTCAGAGGAAAGAAAAAACGGGCAAGGAAGACCCTTGCCCGAAGTTTGTGGGACAAAACCTGACAGTCCAGGAGAGGACATGACCTTACGCCATAATACAGACAGATTTTGTTTCCAGGTATGCATCAAGGGCTTCTGCGCCCATATCCTTGCCAAAACCCGATTGTTTATAGCCGCCAAAGGGCATGGCAATGTCGAGGATATTATGGCAATTAACCCAGACGGTGCCGGATTTGATCTTGGGCACGATGTTGATGATATTGCCCACATCCCGGGTCCAGATGCTGGCGCCGAGACCATATACCGTATCGTTGGCAAGTGCGGGGATTTCGCTGACATCACTGTAACGCTGGACACAGACCACAGGGCCGAAAATTTCCTCGCGCACGACTTTCATGTCGCGGGTGGTGTTGCCGAGAACAGTCGGTTCGATGAAATAGCCCTGATCGCCGCGCCGTCCGCCCCCGGCGATGACATCGGCGCCTTCTTCGCGCCCACTATTGATATAGCCCATCACCCGGTCAAACTGGGTCTGGGAGACCACGGGATTGATCATGTTTTCCGGATTAAGACCCGATCCAACTTGCAGGGCGCTGGCGGCCTGGGCCAGGCCTTCGGTGACCTGATCATAAAGATTGTCGGGGACAAACAGGCGTGATCCGGCGCAACAGACCTGCCCCTGATTGAAAAAGATGGCGCTGGCCGCGCCGGGAATGGCGATATCAAGATCGGCATCCGGCAGAATAACAGCGGGGGACTTTCCCCCCAATTCCATGGTGACATTTTTCATGGTGTCGGCGGCGGCCTTGACAATGATCTTGCCGACCTCGGTCGAGCCGGTGAAGGCGATTTTATCGACTTCCGGATGGGTGGTGAGCGCCGCACCGGCGGTATGTCCATACCCCGGGATGATATTGACCACGCCGTCCGGGAAGCCGGCCTGACAAATCAGTTCGCCGATATACAGGGCGGTCAGTGGGGTTTCCTCTGCCGGTTTGAGGACAACGGTGCAGCCACTGGCGAGAGCGGGGCCCAGTTTCCAGGCGACCATCAGGGCCGGGAAATTCCACGGAATAATCTGGCCGACGACACCGACCGGCTCTTTCAGGGTATAGCCCATGAATTTGGCGCCCGGGGCGTATGGCACGGACAGGGGCAGGGTATTGCCGGTGATCTTGGTCGGCCAGCCCGCCATGTAGCGGATATAGTCAATGGCGACCTGAATATCGACCGCGCGGGCGACGGCGACATTCTTGCCGTTGTCCAGGGCTTCCAGTTCGGCGAGGGTATCGGCGTTTTCCTCCATCAGGTTGGCGAGACGATGCATGCAGCGTTCGCGTTCTGTCGGGTTCATATTTGACCAGGGGCTGTCTTCGAAGGCTGCGCGGGCGGCGCGAACGGCCCGGTCGATGTCTTCCTGATCCCCTTCGGCGACTGCGACGATGGCGGCGCCTGTTGCCGGGTTCAGGCTGTCGAAGGTCTTGCCACTGGCGGAATTGACCCAGGCGCCGTTGAGCAGCATTTTACGGGGGCTGGAAATGAAATCCCGGACCTTCTCGCTTAATTTTTCTGGTTGAACTGACGCTGTCATCTGGCGGCTCCCATATTTGTGTGATGTGATTTTGATCAGATCGAATTATTTCACGGGAAAGCAATTCAGGATATAGGACCTTGGCATGAGGATGCACTTTGAGTTATATTTATGATCTGTTATAAAAAACGTAATTACGGCAAGGGCTTTCTGATTAAAGCCTCATGCGCACAGGCGGGATATCATACTATAGTATCAATGACGGATGTCGTCATATCCCTTTGTCTAGGTAGGCCTGTGTTCTTTTGCGGGGTACTCTCTTAACAATGGGAAACTCATATCGACCGGATCGCAGCCTGTGATCTGTCTCTTATGAGAGATGAATAGGTCATCAATCACGCAGGGAGACTATCTATGAAGAACTACACCAAAATTACATTAGAATCATATCGGACTAAATTACTGACCGGGGCCGCATTAAGCGTTGTTCTGGCCGGCATTCAACCGGCCGCGGCGCAAATGGTCATGGAAGAGGTCATGGTGACCGCACAAAAAAGATCCCAGTCGGCGCAGGATGTGGGGATTTCGATTTCCGCCTTTTCCAGAAGCCAGCTGGAAGCCATGGGATACACCAATGCCCAGGAAGTCACCGCCATGGCGCCGGGGGTGACCACCATGCAGCCCAACGGGGAAGCCAACTATTCCATCGGCATTCGCGGGGTGGCCAATAACGATTTTACCACCAATGTGGAAAGCCCGGTGGCGATTTATGTTGATGAAGTTTATATCTCACAGATGTCCGGTGCGGGCTTTATGCTGTTTGATATTGACCGGGTGGAAGTCTTGCGCGGGCCGCAAGGCACCCTGTTTGGCCGCAATGCCACGGGTGGGCTGGTGCATTATGTCACTGCCAAACCGACCCAGGAATTTGGCGGCTACGGCAGTCTGAGTTATGGCAGCTTTGATCGGATCAAATTTCAGGGCGCTGTCAATATGCCGGTGAATGACAAGCTGGCTATTCGGGCGTCTGCCTCGACCCATCAGGGCGATGGCTATATCATCAACCGTCTGCAGCCGGGCAGTAAATTGAACAACGCCAATGAATCCGCCGGCCGCCTTCAGGTGCTGTTTACGCCGAGTAATGCGGTCGATATCCTCCTGAATGCCCGGTTTGGCCAGCAGGACATCCGCACCGGCTTCTTTGAAAATGTTTCCGAAGCCAACCCGGATGGTGTTTTGACCCCGACCGTGCCCAATGTATCGCTGGATAATTATCTCGACAATGACGGCGACCCTTATGCGGGGGATTATGACAAGCCGGGCCGGAACAAGCTTGAAACCTATGGTTTCAGCGGCACCCTGAATTGGGATATGGAGTGGGCGGAGCTGACCAGCATCACCGACTATCAATCCGTCAACCGCAATTATATTGAAGATTCTGACGCCTCTCCCGTTGATTATTTCAATTTCTACCTGACCACGGACGCGAAACAATTCTCGGAAGAATTGCGTCTGGCCGGCAGCACGGATAAAATGAAATGGGTGACGGGTTTCTATTATATGGATCTCGACATTAACGACACGAACGGCATTATCGCGCCGGGGTTCCTGACCGATTTTGTTAATCTGGTGACCCCGGAAGTGCAGAACGGCGATATTCCACCGTTCACCGACCCGGCCGAGTTTGGCTTTAACGGGTTGCGCAACCCGTATCAGACAGATGTCAAAACATGGTCCGTCTTTGGACAATTGGAATTTGACCTGAGTGATGAGTTAAGTCTGATTGCCGGGTTCCGCTATATTGATGAGAAGAAAAATCATAATTATCGCGATATCGCCTATTTCTTCCCGGGAACGTCAAATGACGGCCTTGATCCCAATGCGGAAGAAGTGGTTGATTTTGTCACCCCTTATGCTGGCAAACGTCATGACAAGGAATGGTCCGCCCGGGCGCAGGTCAACTACCGCCCCAATGAAGATACTTTGCTGTACGCCAGTTGGAACCGGGGGGTGAAATCCGGCGGGTTTAATGCGCCGCTGCTGCCCACGGCAGAATATGTCACCGAACCACTGATGAATTACCGTCCGGAAAAACTCGACGCCTTTGAGGTTGGTTTCAAGCTGGATTTTGCTGAGGGCAAGGCCCGGGTGAATGGTTCCGCCTATTATTACGATTATAATGATTATCAGGCCTTTGCCATCATTCAACTGGATACCTTTACCCTGAATGCCGACGCGAAAAACAAGGGTTTTGAACTGGAATTACTGCTTAACCCACGGGACGGCATGGATATCCAGGCGGGGATTGGCTATATCGACGCCAAGGTCAAAAATGTGCCGGGCATCACGGTGGATGTAGATACCGATCTCGGGACGGTTTCGGCGATCCTGCCAGGGGCGGAACTGCGTCCGGTGAACACCCCTAAATGGAATCTGAACGGCTTGATCCGTCAGGAATTTGACATAGGCTCCGGGGCCATTGCGCTCCAGCTTGATGGTCAGTACCGGTCCGAACATGTTTTCGGTCTGCTCAGTACGCCGGCCCTGACCGAAGATGGTTATTTCGTGGGTAATGCTTCTGTGACCTATATTCATGGAACAGACGAGGCGTGGAGCGTACGTCTGTTTGTCAAGAATATTACCGACGAGGAGTATCTGGTTCAGACGTTCGATCTTGGGGGATCGTTGGCCGGGGGCGGTCTGTTTGGCATGACCGAGCAATATTATGGCCGTCCGCGCACCTGGGGCGTGAACCTGTCGTATAACTTCTAGAATTTGGCGGCAGCTTTCTCTCATTGATGAGGTGGCTGCCGCACTTTATTGGGGTGATGTTTCTACACAATATAAAGTAATATGGGTGAAGGCATGCTAGGGAAAATATATCAATTCGTCTCTGTAATGATCCTGATGATACTGTCATCAGGATCGTCTCCGGCTCTCGCCGAGGATATGGAGGGCAAGGCGCTGGTCAATGACTATTGCACCGCTTGTCACGAAGTGTCGGAGGACGGCAAACTGGCGCGGATATCTGCGGTGCGCAAGACGCCGGAAGGCTGGGATATGACCCTGTTTCGCATGCAGCATCTGCACGGGCTGGAACTCGAAAGTGATGAACGTTTTGCCATCATAAAATATCTCTCAACGGAATATGGTCTGGCCCCGTCAGAGGCCGCGCCTTTCCGGTATGTTTTGGAGCAGCGGGCGCATTTTGTCGATACGGCGGTGAATGACGATCTTGATGCGCTCTGTGGCCGGTGCCATACCAATGCCCGTTACGGCCTGCAGCGCCGCACCGAAGAGGACTGGCTGAAACATATGCATTTTCATGTGGGGCAATTCCCGTCTCTTGAATATCAGGCCCGGTCCCGGGATCGTTTCTGGTGGAAGGAAGTCACCACAGAGACCTATAAGGAACTGGCGACGCTATATCCTTTTCAGGCCGCGGCTTGGGCGCAGTGGCAGGTTGCCGATCATAAAAGCCCGGTGGGAAAATGGCGGGTAGCAGGCCATCGTCCAGGGGTGGGGCTATATCAGGGGAGCATGACGGTTTCACCCGATGGCGACATGTATAAAGTGGTCTATGATTTGGAGGACACTTCGGGGGCGCCCTTGACCGGCGACAGCAAGGTGGTGATTTACACCGGCTATGAATGGCGCGGGTCGGGTACGCTGAACAATACGGAAACCCGCGAAGTTTACGCCCTGTCCGAAGATGGTGCGAAAATGCGCGGCCGCTGGTATGAGGCGGGGCATTATGACCGGGGCGGAGAGATTTACGCCGTCCGCGAGAAAGACGCTGTGGCCGAAGTCATGGCGCTGTCTTCCTCTTACATCAGGGTGGGCGAGACGAAGGATATCAGTCTTTATGGTGTGGCATTATCCGGTGACGTCAGGACGTCTGATCCGGGTCTGGATGTCGCGGCGACAGTGCAGGGCGCGACGTTGGCCCGCCTGAAAATCACCGCCGGTAAAGATCTGGCCCCCGGGCGTTATCAGGTCCAGATGGGCGCGGCGGTGGCGGACATCACGGTCTATGACACGCTGGATAGTGTGCGGGTGTTTCCTGAGTATACCATCGCCCGGCTAGGGGGCGGCCGCACGCCACCGGTTAGCGCCCAGTTCGAGGCTTACGGGTATCTCAATGGGCCCGATGCGACGCCGGGAACTGCGGATGATATCCGGGTGGGGCTGATGCCGGCCTCCTGGGAAGCGCAGCCCTTCAATGAAGAAGCGGCGCACATGAAGGATGTCAACTTCGCCGGACGTTTGTCGGATACAGGTCGGTATCTGCCGGCGTCAGCGGGCCCCAACCCGGACCGCAAGTTCGCCACCAATAATGCGGGAAACCTGAAGATTGTCGCCACCGTGAAAGATACTGATCAGCTGATCACGGGGGATGCGCAACTGATCGTCACGGTTCAGCGCTGGAACAGCCCCCCTATTCGTTAAATTTGACAGACAGGAACCCCCTATCAATGACCAGCGGCCTCAAATTTATCGCCCATAACGCCCATGACGTGACGGTGGGGGATCAGCGGATATTGTTTCATATCCCGACGACGTCGCTGTTTGATCTGGACGGGGTGTCGGGCGACGTGCTCGACCTGTTCAAGGAACTGGGCGAGGTCAGCTGCGCCGATGTCGAGGCCCGCTTTGAAGGCCGTCACAGCCCGGATGACATCCTCGCCGTGGTCGAGGACTTCCTCGAGATGGACATCATCACGGGTGACGGCCCGGATTTCGACAAAAACCTGCGGCCGGATTTTCCGCCGGTCAAGATCGAGAATTACCCCTTGAGCACCATCATCCTCAATGTCAACACCGGCTGCAATCTCGGTTGCACCTATTGCTACAAGGAAGACCTCACCACCCCGGCCAAGGGCGAGCTGATGGGCCTCGATACCGCGAAGAAATCCATCGACCTTTTGCTCAAGGAAGGTGCGAGCCGCGACCGGGTCAATGTGGTCTTTTTCGGCGGCGAGCCGTTAAGCAACATGCCGCTGATCAAGGGCGCGGTCGCCTATGCCGAGGAACGTTGCGCGGCGCTGGGCAAGAAGGTGGATTTCTCCCTGACCACCAACGCGACGCTGCTCACGGAAGACATCATCGATTATCTCAACGCCCATAAATTCGGCATCGCCATCAGCATGGACGGACCGAAGGCGGTGCATGACAAGAACCGCAAGACCATCGGCGGCAAGGGCACCTATGATGTGGTGGCGAAGAAGGCCCGGATGCTGCTGGACCGCTATAGCGCCCGGCCGGTGGGGGCGCGGGTGACGCTGACCGCCGGGGTCACGGATGTGGAGGCGATCCACGCCCATCTCAAATATGATCTGGGCTTTGCCGAGGTGGGCTTCGCACCGGTGACCTCGGGCGATATTTCGCTGTTTAACCTCAGCAATACAGAATTGCACGAGGTGTTCGAGAATATGAAAAGCCTTGGCCTTGCTTACCGCGATGCGGCGCTGCGCGGCGAGAATACCGGTTTTTCCAACATGCATCAGCTGATGACGGATCTGTATGAGGGCACCAAGAAGGCGCTGCCCTGCGGCGCGGGTATTGGCCTGCTGGCGGTGGATCACGCAGGCGATCTCAATCTCTGTCACCGTTTCACCGGCTCGGATATTGACACCTATGGCTCGGTGGACACGGGCATCAAGAAGAAAGAACTGGGCGCCTTTCTCGAGGGCCGGGCCGACCGGGAGGGCACCTGGTGTGACACCTGCCGGATCCGGAACCTGTGTTCCGGCGGCTGTTATCACGAATCTTACGCGACCTATGACGACATCAACAAGCCGACCTACCATTATTGCGACCTGATGCGCGACTGGATCGATTTCGGGATCAGGGTTTACAGTGAGATCCTGCGCGAAAATCCCGGCTATTTCGAACGCCACGTCAGCCCCAGAACTTTGCTGCAGACCCAGAGAAGTTACACGTCACTCGAGAGAGGAATTTGAAGATGAAATATTTGAAACCGATCAACATCAAAGCCCAGGCCTTGAAGAATGCGGCGGATGACGGGGCCATGCGCGAAGTCGTGGCCATGCAAACCGTGGCCGGCTGCGCATCGACCATGGACCCTGGCTGGGAAGTAGATGCCTTTGGTGGTATTGCATCCCTGTGTCAGCCAATGGAAGCCGATCTTTACGGCTGTTCCGATCCCTGCTGGTGGCCGGCCCAGGTGCCGGATGTGATGAACAGCTATCCCGACTGGGATGCGGATAAAGCCAATGCAGGGGCCGATTGGCGGCAGTTGGAAACGGTATTTCCGAAACGATAATCATAACGACGGGATTTTAACAATGGCGACCTATTTTTCTTGTATTCTGGCGGTGGTGCTGCTGACGTTTTCCGGCGCCGCGGCGGCGGAAACGACCGAGTATCTGATCACGGGTAATAAGCCGGGCTTGTTGCATGTCCTGGATATGAAGCAGCAGAAAGTGGTGCGCAGTCACCGGATACCGGACGCGGGACGCACGGTTTATTCGCTTACTCCGTCGCCGGATGGCCAGGTGGTCTACGCGGTGACCAATCGCATGAAATCCATCTCAGGCATCAACGTTGACACCGGGGAACAAGTGTTTCGGGCCGATTTCAACGAGGGTGATATCCGGCGTCAGGCGTTCTTCGCCATGGACATCAGCCGTGACGGCAGGGAGATATATGTTTATCAGATGTCAACCCGCGTTCTGCTGTCGGAATATCAGCAATTGCCAACCCGGGTGGCGGTTTATGACACCTCTGCGGGCCTGAATGCCGAACCGGTCCGTACTTTTGAAGCGCCGCGCCGCATTCATATGCTGATGAAATCCACTGATGATAAATGGCTCTATGCCATGGGCTTTGATATTTACAAGATGGACCCCATGACCGGCGAGATCGTTGAAACCTTGCCGCTCAGGAACTGGACCCTGAAAAACCGGTCCCTGCCGGATGTGCTGGATTTTTGGCCATTGTGGGATCAGACGGACATCTTCTCGACCCCGGTTTATTCGGTGCGCACAGACAAGGCCGCTGATGATCCTTCGGCTTACAAGACCGGGTTATTGACCTTGGATTTGAAGACCGGGGCGTATGAGATCAATGATTTCGAGGATACCTCTGTCCTGATTTTCTCGACCGTGGTCAGTCCGACGAAAAAACATGCTTTCGGCACCTATACCCAGCTGACCAAGGTTGATCTGGAAACCAACACTTTGGCCAAACGGGTGGATCAGGATCATACCTATTATGCGGTCAATGTTTCTGCAGATGGGTCAGAGGTGTATGTCGGCGGCGCGGCCTGTGATATCGCCACCTATGAGACGGAAAACCTGACCAAGACCGGTCAAATCAATCTGCCGGACGCCTGTGGGGATCAAAGCACCGCGACCCTGCGCATGATCCGGCGGGAGACGCTGGATTAACCTTCGGTAGATATAAGTTCCGCCGATATGTCTCCAGAATTGCATTTTTCCTGAAATATAGCTAAAATCCTCGTTCCATTAATAAAAATATGAGGAAGAAAAATGACTATGGGTAATAAATTAGGGGCGGAGCTGCTCGGGACTTTTTGGCTCGTGCTCGGGGGGTGCGGCAGTGCGGTGCTGGCGGCAAAATTTGGTGATGGCCTGGGGATCGGTTTGCTTGGCGTCTCACTGGCTTTTGGCTTGACGGTTTTAACCATGGCCTACGCCATCGGACATATTTCGGGCTGTCATCTTAATCCGGCGGTGTCTGTCGGGCTGACCATGGCGGGCAAGTTCGACAAGAAAGAACTGCTGCCGTATATCGTTGCGCAAACTTTAGGGGCCATTCTCGCGGCGGCCTTGTTGAAGTTTATTGCTTCCGGCGACGGCGGGATGGTCACGGGTCTGGCGTCGAACGGGGTCGGGGTGCATTCCCCGGGCGGTTATAATATGATGACCGGCATTGTTGTGGAAGTTGTCATGACCTTTATGTTCCTGATGATTATTCTCGGCGCGACATCCAAAAAAGCACCCGCCGGTTTTGCCCCGATCGCCATTGGTTTGGGCCTGACGCTGATCCATTTGATCTCCATCCCGGTGACCAATACTTCTGTCAATCCGGCGCGCAGCACCGGCCCTGCCTTGCTGGAAGGGGGCATTGCCCTTGAACAGCTCTGGATCTTCTGGCTTGCACCTGTTGTCGGGGCTGTGGTGGCCGGACTGGTTTATAAAATGACGTTCAAGGACGCATAAGAATACCGCTCTGAAAAACGATCAGAATGTATAAAAGGCCCGAAGACAAAAATCTTCGGGCCTTTTTATGTGAGAGACAGGAGGCTTCAACGGTGCTCCGGTGTCATAATTCTGCAGAAAATTAGTGTTATATAAGAATTGGTTAGTTGCATTTAAAACTATTGTTTGGCCTGGGGAACTGAGGTAGATGGAATATATCGGGACAACGAACAGGCAAGTGATATGGCGGCAGACTTTCGGAGTAATGAGCTTTTTTCAGATGGCTCAGACGTGGGACTTCATCCATATGCCAACCGGGTGTCCCTGAATAACGAGGTACACAGCCGGCCCTTTATCACCATCAACAGCCCGGCGCGCTGCACCAATATCGCCATGCTGCATGGGCCGGAAGGTGCCGCGGGGCATGATGCGGCGGCAGAATGGGCGCATCTTGAAAAATTATGCGCTCATTACGGGGTCGCCCTGTCCTCTGATGTCAAAAATCACCTGATTGTCGATTTCGGCAGTTTCCAGCTGAAATGGGAACGTCATACGGAATTCAGCAGCTATACTTTTCTGCGGGACGGCGCGGGCAAGGATTCTTTTGAGGATTCCGCTTTGCAGGTTGTGCCGGAACACTGGCTGAAAAACCTGCCGGGCCAGATGCTGGTCGGGGTGCATCTTGTGGTGCAGGCCAGCACGGGGGAAGCACCCTATGATCCTGAAACATTGAAAGAGGTTTTCGGCACCAATGGACTGATCGGGGCGCGGGTTTCCGGGGGCTGCGCCACGGCCTGGACGGATTTCCGGCTGCACAAGGATGGCTTTACCCGCATTCTGGTTCAGAATATATCCATGTCCCGTCATCAGACGGGGCGGCTTTTACAGCGTCTGTGGGAAATCGAAACCTATCGCATGATGGCATTGCTGTCGATGACCCATACCGGCGACGTGGGCGCGCAAACCCGTGCGATAGAGCTCAAACTGGCCCGTCATGTGGGGCGAATGGCCAATGTTCATGATGAAGACAAGGAACAGGAACTGCTGGAAATCCTTACCGGCCTTGCGGCGGAGGTCGAACAACTGTCGGCCCAGACATCCTTTCGTTTCAATGCGTCAAAGGCCTATTACGCCCTGGTGTTGAAACGGATCGATAATATCAAGGAACAACATATCGAAGGCATTCAGAGATTGTCGAGCTTTATAGATCGGCGCATGGCCCCGGCGATGCGCACTGTGGAAAGCATGGATGAACGGATATCGATCCTGTCACGTCGGGTCAACCGGGCCAGTAATTTGCTGCAGGTGCGGATCAACACCACGCTTCAGGCCCAAAACAAGGAACTGCTCAAATCCATGGACCGACGTGCGCAGTTACAGCTCCGGCTGCAGCAAACAGTCGAGGGATTATCGGTCGTCGCCATCAGCTATTATGCCCTGGGCATTGTGAAAATAGTTGCGCAGGCCGGCGGAAAAATCTGGCCTCTGCCCGATGCGACGGTCATCACCGCCGCCTGCAGTCCGTTTGTGATTGGTCTGGTCTATTACGGTATTCATCGGGTGCGCCGTTATGTGGACAAGGCCGTATAGTCAGGTGATCTGTCGCGGGTCAGGCTTTGTGATCCCGCAGGATTTCGTGGGCGGCATTATGACCGGGTGCGCCGGTCACGCCGCCGCCGGGGTGGGTGCCGGAACCACACATATACAGCCCCCTGATCGGCGCGCGATAATTGCCGTGACCCAGCAGGGGCCGGGCGCTGAACATCTGATCAAGCGACAATTGACCATGCATGATGTCGCCGCGGGTGAGGCCGAAGGTGCGTTCCAGATCAAGCGGGCTTAACATCTGCCGCCCGACAATGCTGTCGGTGAAACCGGGGGCGTATTTTTCCACCTGGGCGATGATGGCGTCGGCGGCGTCTTCCCGGTGACGGTCCCAGTCCACATCCGGATCAAACTGCTGACAGAAGAGGCTGGCCACATGCTGGCCTTCGGGCGCCAGACTGTCGTCCAGGGTTGACGGGATCAGCATTTCAATGATTGGTTCCCGGGCCCAGCCCAGTTCGCGGGCATCGCGGAAGGCCTGGTCCAGATAACGCAGGGTCGGGGCAATGACGATGCCGCTGGTCAAATGATCGGCCGTGGCGCGGTCCTGCTGTTCCAGACAGGTGAACTGCGGCAATCTGTTCAACGCCACATTCATGCGGAAGGTGCCGGAGCCATTCTTGTAATGGGTCATGCGCCGGGAAAAATCTTCCGGCAGGTGTCGGTTGTCGACCAGTTTTGAATAGAGCAGGCTCGGGTTCAGGTTGGAGGCAATGATGCGGGCCCGGTGTTCCTGACCACTTTCCAGCCGGACGCCGGTGGCGCGCCCCTCTTCGATGATGACCTCGCGGACCGCCTGTCCGGTTTCAATCTCGACCCCCAGCGCCTGGACGGCGCGGGCCATGGCCTGGGTGATGGCGCCCATGCCGCCGATGGCGTGACCCCAGACGCCTTTCTTGCCATTGACCTCGCCAAAGGCGTGATGCATCAGAACGTAGGCCGAACCCGGGGTCTGGCTGTCGGCATAATTGCCCACCACCCCGTCGAAGGCGAAGCTGGCCTTGACATGGTCATTTTCGAAATAGAGATCAAGAAAATCACCGACGCTCTTGGTGAAGATATCAAGTACGATCCGTTCGTCTTCCAGTGACAGTTTGCGCAGGCGGTTGCCGAATTTGGCGGCCTTGAAAATATCACGAAGCCCGCCCCCGACATTGGGCGGTGTTTCCAGCAGGAAATCGCGCACCAGATCGGCGACCATCTCAATATCGCGGCTGTAACGGTCAAGCGCCGCCGCGTCTTTTTCGGAAAAACGGGCGATTTCGGCTTTGGTGGCGGTATCACCCACCGGATAGGCGATAAAGTCGCCGTTCGGGTGGGGCCACAGGTTATTGACTTTCCGCTCGACAATCCTGAGCCCAAAGGCCGCAAGATCCATATCCTGAATGATTTTGGGGTTAAGCAGGCTAACGGTGTAGGAGGCGACGGAATTGCGGAAGCCGGGATGAAATTCTTCCGTCACCGCCGCGCCGCCAACCACATCGCGCCGTTCCAGAACCCTGACCTTATGACCGGCCCGGGCAAGATAATAGGCGCAAACAAGGCCATTATGGCCGCCACCGATAATAAGAGCATCCTGGGTCATGGGCGTCGTTCCTGTATGTCGGATTGGGATCAAGTGTTTTTTTGGTTCTTTCTGGTATTGTACGACTGGGGGCGGTTGTCAAGCTTTGCCGGTGAAGATCTCCTGAAGACAGGGGCTTTGGGGAAAACCGTGGAAAGGGATTGTCATCGGCGTCGCTTCACGGTAAATTTTGCTGTAATATTAATACGCAACAGGAAAGCATTCCCATGGAAACTCGCGCCGCCGTCGCCTTCAAGGCCGGACAACCTCTCAGCATTGAAACCGTAACACTGGACGGGCCCCGCCCCGGCGAGGTTCTGGTGGAAATCAAGGCCACCGGGGTCTGCCATACGGACGCCTTCACCCTGAGCGGCGACGACCCTGAAGGGGCTTTTCCGGCGATCCTCGGCCATGAAGGCGCCGGGGTTGTGGTGGAGGTCGGCGAAGGGGTCAAATCCTTAAAAGTCGGCGATCATGTGATCCCGCTCTATACGCCCGAATGCCGGGAATGCGATTATTGTCTGCACCCCAAGACCAATCTCTGCCAGTCAATCCGCAGCACCCAGGGGCAGGGATTGATGCCGGACGGCACCAGCCGGTTCAAGCTTAACGGTGAACCGATTCTGCATTATATGGGCTGTTCGACCTTTTCTAATTATACGGTGTTGCCGGAAATCGCCCTGGCTAAAATTCGCAAAGACGCCCCCTTTGACAAGGTCTGTTATATCGGTTGCGGTGTCACCACCGGCGTCGGTGCGGTGGCCTTTGACGCGAAGGTGGAACCGGGCAGCAATGTGGTGGTCTTCGGGCTCGGGGGCATCGGTCTGAATGTCATTCAGGGCGCGCGCATGGTCGGCGCCAACAAGATCATCGGCGTCGATATCAATCCGTCGAAAGTCAAGCTGGCGAAGCAATTCGGCATGACCGATTTCATCAACCCGAAGGAAACCCCTGATCTGATCGAGGCGATTATGGATCTGACCAACGGCGGGGCGGATTACAGTTTTGAATGTATCGGCAACGTCAATACCATGCGCCAGGCTCTGGAATGCTGCCATAAGGGCTGGGGCGAGAGCATTATCATCGGCGTCGCCGGCGCGGGGCAGGAAATTTCCACCCGGCCGTTCCAGCTGGTCACCGGCCGGGTCTGGCGCGGGTCGGCCTTCGGCGGCGCACGCGGCCGCACCGATGTGCCGAAGATCGTTGACTGGTATATGGACGGCAAGATCAATATTGATGACCTGATTACCCATAAAATGCCGCTGGATGACATCAACAAGGCGTTTGATCTGATGCACAGCGGTGAAAGCATCCGCAGCGTGATTGAATTTTAAAGATGGAACAGATTTCACAGCACGCATGCCACGGCGGTACATTGACCTATTGCAGGCACGTTTCAGAAACCCTGGGCTGCGACATGCGGTTCACGGTTTATGTGCCGCCCCACCCCGAGGGCGAGATCCTGCCCGCCGTCACCTATCTTGCGGGGTTGACCTGCACGGAAGATAATTTCACCACCAAGGCCGGGGCCTACCGGCTGGCGGCGGAACTGGGGCTGATGCTGATCGCGCCGGACACCTCGCCCCGCGGGGATGATGTGCCCGACGATGAAGCCTGGGATTTCGGCAAGGGGGCCGGGTTTTATCTCGACGCCACCGAAAGCCCGTGGGACAGGAATTTCCGCATGGAAAGCTATATCACCGGCGAGCTGAACGATCTGATCACGGCGCATTTCCCGGTCGACCGGGCGCGGCAGGGCATTTTCGGCCACAGTATGGGCGGCCACGGGGCCCTGACCCTGTATCTGCGCCATCCGGATCTGTATAAATCCGTGTCGGCCTTTGCGCCGATCGTCGCGCCGACAGAATGTCCGTGGGGTCACAAGGCTTTTGCCGGGTATCTGGGCGAAAACCGGGATGCCTGGGCGGAACATGACGCCTGTATCCTGATGCGGCGATCGTCGCGGGCGGCGGCGCGGCCCACCATTCTGATCGATCAGGGACTGGACGATCCTTTTCTGGAAGCACAGCTGAAGCCGGACCTGTTTGGCGAAGCCTGTTTTGCCGTCGGACAAAAGCTTAACATGCGACGTCATAAGGCGTATGATCATGGGTATTTCTTTATTCAGAGCTTTATGGAGGATCATCTGCGCCACCATAAAGCAATTTTGAGGGATGATTAGTTTCATTTTGAAATTATTTTAGATATAAAGGAAGTCGGGGTAGGGCTTTTGTAAAATATAATGCGTAACAGATGATATAGGATGGGATGGCATAACGGCATGACAAAGACACATGAGCACGACAGGCCGCATCTGGAGCAGGCCGACTGGGACCCGGTAGAGGCGCAAGAAATCATCGCGCCCTTTGCCCGTCTGAAAGGTGGCCTGATGGAGGCGCTGCACGGGCTGCAGCAGGCTTTTGGCTACGTGCCGCGGCAAAGCTATGATTTGCTGGCGGATGCTTTTAACCTGTCCCGGGCCGAGGTTTACGGCGTCAAAAGCTTCTATCATGATTTTCGCGACACGCCGGCGGGGCATCATGTGATCGAAGTCTGTCAGGCGGAATCCTGTCAGGCCATGGGCAGCCGCGGGCTCACCACCCATGTGCAGAAAATGCTTGGTATTGAACTAGGCGAGACCAGCCATGACGGTCATTTCACCCTGAAAGCGGTTTATTGTCTCGGCAATTGCGCCGTTTCGCCCAATATTACCTTTGACGGAAAAATGCATGGACGGGTGACAGAGGACAAATTTGATAAACTGATGCAGCGCACGGCGGGTCTGGCGAAAAAAGGGGAAAATGCATGAGCGATCTGATGACCCTCTATGTGCCGCTCGACAGTACCGCGCTCGCCATGGGCGCCGACGAGGTGGTGCTGGCCATCATGACAGAGGCGGCGGCGCGCCATCTGGATGTTGAAGTGATCCGCAACGGCTCCTGGGGCATGAGCTGGCTGGAGCCGCTGGTGGAGGTGGTGACCGACAAAGGCCGGATGGCGTACGGCAATGTCACGCCGGAAGAGGTTCCGGGCCTGTTCGATGCGGGATTTCTGACCGGCGGAGAGCATGCGCTTGGTCTTGGCCTGACGGCGGAAATAGAGTATCTGAAAAGCCAGGACCGGCTGACTTTCGCCCGTTGTGGTCTGATCGAAGCCCTGTCCCTGGAGGATTATCGCGCCCACGGTGGCTTTAAGGGGCTTGAGAAAGCCCTGAAAATGTTGCCCCAGGCGATTGTTGATCAGGTGACGGCAAGTGGTCTGCGCGGGCGCGGCGGCGCGGCGTTTCCGACCGGCATTAAATGGAATACCGTGCTCGGGGCCGAGGCCGACCAGAAATACATCTGCTGCAACGCCGACGAGGGCGACAGCGGCACCTTTGCCGATCGTATCCTGATGGAGGGCGATCCCTATTGCCTGATCGAGGGCATGATCATCGCCGGGCTCGCCGTGGGGGCGACGGAGGGTTATATCTATCTGCGCTCGGAATACCCCCTGTGTCGCGATATCCTGCATGAGGCGCTGATCGAGGCGCGGGACGCGGGCTGGCTCGGCGCCGATATTCGCGGCTCCGGCAAGGCGTTTGATATCGAGGTGCGCATGGGGGCGGGCTCCTACGTCTGTGGTGAGGAAACCGCCATGCTCAACAGCCTGGAAGGCAAACGCGGCATGGTGCGGGCGAAGCCGCCGCTTCCGGCGCTGGAAGGCCTGTTTGGTCAGCCGACCGTGGTTAATAATGTGCTCTCGCTCGCCAGTGTGCCGATCATCATGGATCAGGGCGCCGATTTCTATAAAAACTATGGCATGGGCCGCTCTCGTGGTACAATAGCCTTTCAGCTGGCCGGCAATATCGCCCGGGGCGGTCTGGTGGAAAAAGCCTTCGGCCTTCCTTTGCGCGAGATGATCGACGGCTACGGCGGTGGTACCGATAGCGGCCGGCCGATCAAGGCCGTGCAGGTGGGCGGACCGCTCGGCGCGTATCTGGCGGAAGGCGATCTCGACCTGCCGCTGGACTATGAAGCCTTTTCCGCCGCAGGCGCGGTATTGGGTCACGGCGGTATTGTCGTATTTGATGACACGGTCGATATGGCGGCCCAGGCGAAATTTGCCTTTGATTTTTGCGTCGAGGAAAGTTGTGGCAAATGTACGCCCTGCCGCATCGGATCGGTGCGCGGCGCGGAACTAATCGAAAAAATTCAGGCGGGTCAGGCTGTCGACGACAATCTCGCACTGGTGAAAGACCTGTGCGATGTAATGGACAGCGGATCACTTTGCGCCATGGGCGGCATGACGCCGATCCCGGTCTTGAGCGCCATGGATAAATGGCCGGCTGACTTCAGGAAAGACGGAGTTGAAAAATGACAGTGATTGATGAAAAAGATTATGGCACCCCCGCCGTCACATCGGATGTCACGGTTCATCTCGAAATAGACGGCAAGGCGATTTCTGTTCCGGCCGGAACCAGCGTAATGCGGGCCGCGGCGGAGGTGGATACGGATATCCCGAGCCTCTGTGCCACAGATTGTCTCGAGAGCTTTGGCTCCTGCCGCCTGTGTCTGGTGGAGGTCGAAGGTCGGCGCGGAACGCCGGCGTCCTGCACCACCCCGGCGGAAGAGGGCATGAAGGTGATCACCCAGTCGCCGCGCCTGACGACATTGCGTCGCGGCGTCATGGATCTCTATCTGTCCGATCATCCAAGCCCTCATGATGGCAAGGACGATGATTTGCCCCTGCAGGATCTGGCGAAACTGCTCGGCATGACCGAAAGCCGTTATGGCACTGACGGCCATAATCATCTGAAGTCAATCATTGACGACAGCAACCCCTATTTCAGCTTTGACCCCAACAAATGCATTCTCTGTTCCCGTTGCGTGCGGGCCTGCGAGGAAGTGCAGGGCACCTTTGCCCTGACCGTCGAGGGGCGGGGCTTTGACAGCCAGATTTCCGCCGGTATCGCGGGTGAGGATTTCCTCGCCAGCGACTGCGTATCCTGCGGCGCCTGCGTTCAGGCCTGCCCGACGGACAGCCTGCTCGAAAAAAATGTCATCGAAAAAGGCAAGCCCGATCACAGCGTGATCACCACCTGCGCTTACTGTGGCGTGGGCTGCGGCTTCAAGGCGGAAGTGAAGGGGGGCGAGGTCGTGCGCATGACGCCGTGGAAAGACGGTCAGGCCAATCACGGCCACAGTTGCGTCAAAGGCCGCTTCGCCTGGGAATATGCCTTCCATGCCGACCGGATCACCAAACCGATGATCCGCGAGAAGATCACCGATCCCTGGAAAGCGGTGAGCTGGGACGAGGCCATCGCCTATGGCGCCAAACGTCTGAAGGATGTTCAGGAAAAATATGGCCGTAAATCCATCGGCGGCATTTCCTCCTCCCGCTGCACCAACGAAGAAGTTTATGTGGTGCAGAAACTGGTGCGCACCGGGTTTGGCAATAACAATATCGATACCTGCGCCCGGGTCTGCCACAGTCCGACCGGCTACGGCCTCAATCAGACTTTCGGCACCTCCGCCGGCACCCAGACCTTTGACAGCGTCATGGATGCGGATGTGATTTTGGTGATCGGCGCCAACCCGACGGAGGCTCATCCGGTCTTCGGCAGCCAGATGAAACGCCGGTTGCGTCAGGGGGCGCGCCTGATTGTCATTGACCCCCGGGTGATTGATCTGGTGAAAACCCCGCATGTGGCGGCGGAACTGCATTTGCCGTTGAAGCCGGGCACCAATGTGGCGATGATCAATGCGCTGGCCCATGTGATCCTGACCGAAGGGTTGGAAGATAAAGCTTATATCAAGGAGCGCTGTGAGGATCAGGCCTTTGCCGACTGGTGCGCCTTTATCCGCGATGAGAAAAACTCCCCGGAAATGGCGGAACAATATACAAGAGTTGTCGCCGCGGATGTCAGAGCTGCGGCCCGGCTGTATGCCACCGGCGGCGGTCTGGACCATAAAGGCAACTCGGCGATCTATTACGGCCTCGGGGTGACGGAGCATTCGCAAGGCTCGACGGCGGTCATGGGGCTGGCCAACCTGGCGATGCTGACCGGTAATGTCGGTTTCTCCGGCGTCGGGGTCAATCCGTTGCGCGGCCAGAATAATGTTCAGGGTTCCTGCGATATGGGATCATTCCCCCATGAACTGCCGGGCTATCGTCCGGTCGGCGATGAAGCCGTCCGCGGGTCCTTTGAGAAGGATTGGGGCTTGAAACTGGACCCGGAACCGGGTCTGCGCATTCCGGGCATGTTTGACGAGGCGGTCGCGGGACAGTATCGCGGCATGTATATTCAGGGCGAGGATGTGGCCCAGAGCGATCCGAACACCGCCCATGTGGAGGCGGCGCTGCGCAATCTCGATTGTCTGATTGTCCAGGATCTGTTCCTGAATGAGACGGCGCGTTTCGCCCATGTCTTCCTGCCGGGCACCAGCTTTCTGGAGAAGGACGGTACCTTTACCAACGCGGAACGCCGCATCAGCATGGTCAACAAGGTTCTGGAGCCTGTCGCGGGTCTGGACGAATGGGAAATCACCTGCCGCCTGTCGAGAGCCATGGGCTATGATATGCATTATGATACATCGGCAGAGATTATGGATGAGATTGCGCGTCTGACGCCAACCTTTGCCGGGGTCAGTTTCGACAAAATCAAACGCCAGGGCAGTGTGCAGTGGCCGTGCAACGCCGATGCGCCGGACGGCACGCCGATCATGCATGTGGATCATTTTGTGCGCGGCAAGGGCCATTTTGTGATCACCGAATTTGTCCCGACGGAAGAAAAGGTGACACGGCGCTTCCCGCTGATCCTGACCACGGGACGCATTCTCAGCCAGTATAACGTCGGGGCCCAGACCCGCCGGACGGAGAATAATATCTGGCATGAAGAAGATGTGCTGGAAATTCACCAGCAGGACGCCGATGACCGGGGGATTCGCGACGGCGACTGGGTCAATATCACCAGCCGCATGGGCGAGACGACCCTGAAAGCCAGGATTTCAGACCGCATGCAGCCGGGGGTGATTTTCACCACCTTCCATATGCCGAAATCGGGCGCCAATGTGGTGACCACCGACAATGCCGACTGGGCGACCGACTGCCCGGAATATAAGGTGACGGCGGTGGAAGTCCGGCTGACCAATCACCAGTCCGACTGGCAGGAGGAATTCGATCATTTCTCGGAAGAGACCCGCCATATCGCTGAATAGATCTCAGGTGTCTAAAATCTGCCGGACCCGGCTTTTCAGGTCCGGCAGAACATCGCTTTCAAACCAGGGGTTCTTTTTCAGCCAGATGTTATTGCGCGGGCTCGGGTGAGGCAGAACGATCTTGTCCGCCCCGAACGTCCGGCCGTGGCGCACTTTTTCCGTGACCGTTTTATGCGCCGTCTTGCCCAGATGCCAGTCCATGGCATATTGGCCGATGATCAGGGTCAGCGCGATCCGGGGCAAGTGATCCAGGAGCCGCTGTCGCCAGTGGGCGGCGCATTCGGGGCGCGGCGGCAGGTCACCGGACTTTCCCGTGCCGGGAAAACAAAATCCCATCGGCAGAATGGCGAGCCGCGCCGGATCATAGAAGATATCCCGGTCAATTCCCATCCAGTCACGCAGCCGGTCGCCGCTCGGGTCATTGAAGGGAATGCCCGTGTCATGCACCCGCCGCCCCGGGGCCTGTCCCACGATCAGGATTCGGGCGCTTGTCGCTGCCTGAACCACCGGTCGCGGCCCGAACGGCAGATCGGCGGCGCAGATATTACAGGCGCGCACGTCTTTCAGCAGAGAGGGTAAGCCGGGAGGGGTCATGGACATAATTCTCTTGTTGTGATGATCGCATCATATCAAGAAGACCGTCTCACAACAAGGCCGTGGGCGGAACGGTTTTTTTAGAAAATACAATCTTCCGGGCGCGATATTTTTTACAGGGAAAACGTGTGTAATTAAGAGAAAAATAACCAGCGACCTATTTGAAAAATCATTTAACCTCAGGGGGCTAGCAGAATGCTGTTGCAACGTGAGCGGTTGTAATGGGTTGTTTTGTAACGCTTTTGTCAAACTTCGAAACAAAAATCACATAGAACAGTTGTGAAATGGTCACATGACTTATCCATATTCCCGCCAACCCGAATGGGGGGACGGAATGAGGACCATTCCGTGTGTTCACAATTTTTTATGGATATTCAAAATGACAAATACACCAGATTATAATTCAGCCAATGGCGCCGGCGTTGCTTTCCTGAAAAGCCTGTTATGTTCTGCAGCCTTTGTGGGCGCTGCCCTGTTTATTGCGACGGACGCCCGGTCAGAAGACGCCGATATGGGAGCCTACGATGATGTGGCCCTGGAAGAAGTGGTTGTGACGGGAAAGCCCGTGGCTTATGCCAATAACGCCACGGACAATGTGATGCTGGAACAAAAGGCGCCGTCTGCCAGTGTCTTGTCACTGATTGATAATCTGCCGGGTATTTTTATAGCCGAGGGCGGCACCTTCGGGTCCGACGACTGGTCCACCACCATCAGCATCCGCGGGTTTAATGTCGGCCTGCAGGAACAGCAGATCGGCATGACCATTGACGGATTGCCGAATGGTAATTCAAACTATGGCGGCGGGTCGAAAGCCAACCGGTATACCGATTCAGAAAATATCGCCCGGGTTGACGTGTCACAGGGCACAAGTGATATTTCCTCGCCGTCTCATGAGGCGCTCGGTGGCACCATAAATTTTGTCACCAACAATCCGAACGACGAAGCCGGGGCCACGGCGGCGGTAAGCCTTGGCAACAATAATGCACAGCGGTATTTTTTCCGCTATGACACCGGGGAAATTCTTGAAAATACACATGCCTATATCAGTTATTCCCGCACCGACAATGACGCCTGGATTGGCAATGCCGGTTTTGCCAACCGCGACCATATTGCGGCGAAATTTGTCACGGAACTGGAGGAATGGACACTGACGGGGCGTTTTTCCTGGGACAATGCTCATGAAGATAACTTCCAGCGTATCAGCCTGGGACAGTTTGAGGAAAATCCGCATTGGGATCGTCTGACCGACACCCTGACGGGCATTCCCTATGTCGATCAGGCTTTCCGGGAATCCTGGTCAACCCTGCGGACCAATTACTTCATCTATCTACGCGCCTCTTACGGCGGTGATAAACTGACGGCGGATATCACACCTTATTTTCATATTCAGAAAGGTCGTGGGGACTGGGCGCCGCAGTATGTGGCCCTGATTGCCGATGGCAGCAGCACCAAGCCTTCCGGTGTTCGGGACCTGCACACCGGCGCTGGCACGGTTTATGGCGGTTCTTTGGCCGGCGGCTATTCTTTTGTCGATGCGGCCGGGACGCCTCTCGCGCCAACAGATGGCTGTACAGCCCGTCTGACATTTCCTTATGGCGGCGGTGGCGCCGGGGACAACCCGGCCTGTTACGAAGCGGGCGCCAACCCGGCCAGCAGTTATCGCCACACCCATTATAACAAACAACGCCTTGGTCTGACCGCCAACGCGGAATATGAATTTGCCGAGAGCAACACCCTGAAAGCGGGTCTCTGGTGGGAACGGGCTGATCGTGACGAAAGCCGGGACTGGCATAAAATCATTGACCCGCGCACGTCTCACAAATTCGAGGAAGCCGCCTACTGGCGTCAGTATGACCGCAATTTTGTTACCAGCACCTTCATGCTTTATGCGGAAGACACCATTCGGCTGGACGATCTGACCGTGCGCGGCGGGGTGCGGAAGTATTTTGTCGATATTGATCGTAAAGACAATTTCGGCATTCAGAATGACTTCAGCAAGAACAGCAATTCCGACATTCTGTTCTCTGCGGGCGCCCTGTATAACGTCACGGAAGACCTGGAGGTCTTCGCCGGTTTCGCCCAGAATTTCGCCGCCATTAAAGACGGGGTGGTGGAAGGCTCTGCCGGAACAGCCAATAGCACAAGTAATGCGGCGGCCCTGGCGGCGATTGAAGCGATCAAGCCGGAAACAGCGGACAATTTTGACGTGGGTTTCCGTTATAGCAATGACTGGCTGCGCGCCAACCTGACCGGTTATTACATCAAGTTCAACAACCGCATCACCAGCATCGCCACGGGAGATTCTGTCGGCGGTATTGATTACGGTGGGGAAGTGGAAAGCATCTATCTCAATGTTGGCGGGGTCAAATCCGTCGGTGCAGAGGCCAGTCTTTCCGCAGATGTCAGTGACAACTGGAATATCTTCTCGTCCGTTACGGTTAATGACTCTGAATATACCGACAGCACCGGCAGCATTGTCAAAGGCAACAAGGTGGCCCTGGCGTCTGAATTTATGATGGTGGGTACGTTGAGTTATCATAATGACAAGGGCGTTCGCGCCGGTGTGTCGGCCAAACATGTGGGCAAGCGCTGGGGTGATTTAAGCAATACGGATCGTCTGCCGTCTTACACATTGGTCGATCTGTGGGCCGGGTATACTTTGGAAATGAACGGAATGACGAATATTGATCTTGGTCTGAACGTCAATAACCTCGCCGATAAACGCTATCTCGGTGGCGGAACCCCGGGCGGTTACTTCATCGGTACAGGGCGTCAGGTTATGGCCACCATCAAGGTGGGTTTCTAATCCCGTCTGTCACCTGAAAATACGGGGGAAGTCTGATCGCAGGCTTCCCCTTTTTTTGTTTATCACAAGGATTAAATTATGAGCAAAATCACCCGCCGGGAATTTCATCTGGGCACCGGTCTGGCCCTGACAGGGTTGGCGGCGCTGGGCGCGGCAAAAGCGGTCGCGGCAGTACCTTCCCCGGCCATGACTTCTACGGAGAAACCATTATCGCGGATTCTCTTTGGCTCCTGCTGTCATCAGGATAAACCGCAGCCGATTTGGCAACCCATTCTGGAACGGGAGCCGGAACTGTTTATTTTCCTCGGTGACAATATTTACGGCGACACCCGGGATATGGCGACCCTGAAAGCCAAATATGACCAACAGGCGCATAATTTCGCCGCCCTTCGCGGGTCGTCAGAGGTGATCGCCATCTGGGATGATCATGACTTTGGCGAGAATGATGCGGGCAAAGATTATCCCGAGAAAGCGAGATCAAAAGACCTGTTTCTTGATTTCTGGCAGGAACCCGCAGACAGCAGCCGGCGCAGGGCGGACGACGGGATCTACACATCGGCCCTGTATGGCCCCGCGGATCAGCGGGTGCATGTGATTCTGCCCGATCTGCGTTATAACCGCGACCCTCTGCGTACGGTGGAAAGCCGGGCCCGGGCCCGGGAACGGGATATTGCCGGACTTGGACCTTACCTGCCGATCGCCGACAAAAATCAGACCATGCTCGGCGAAGCCCAATGGCAGTGGCTTGAGCAGCAGATGCAAATCCCCTCCCGGATCAAGATCATCGGTTCCAGCCTGCAATATATCGCCACCCAGCCGGGGTGGGAGGCCTGGAGCAATTTTCCTCACGAGCGCCAGCGTCTGATCGATCTGATCCGTAAATATCAGGTGGAAGGGGTGATCTTCATCAGCGGCGACACCCATTGGGCGGAACTGTCCTGCCAGACCGAGGGCGTGCCGTATCCCTTGTGGGACATGACATCAAGCGGCCTGACGGAAACCTGGGCCAATGTCAGCCCCAACGCCTACCGCTGGAATGACCTGAGCTACGCCGGGGAGAATTTCGGGGCGCTGTATGTTGATTGGGAAGTGCCGGACCCTTTGGTGATTTTTGAAGTGCGCGGGCAGGACGGTCAGCGGATTTTTCAGCATTCGGTTCTGCTCAGCAGCCTGAAAGGCAACTGGTAAGGCGTCGTCAAACGCTAAAAAGGCCCGGCGGTGATATCACCGCCGGGCCTTTTCCGTCCTGAAGAAAAGGTTATCTGAACATCATTTTAATCGGTGCGCCGGCCTTAACCGTTTTGTGGCTGCCTTTATAGTTAAGGCCGAGAAATCTCATCAGGGTGGCGGCGATTTGATTTTGCTTAACATCAGGGATGTTTTTCATTTCGCCGGTCGCCGGGGTGTCTGGTCCGATCACCGCCATCCAGATGGCGTCATCCTCTTCGATATCGGCGATTTTCTCTGTTCCGTCCGGCGCCGTATAGGGAAAGCGCCCATGATGCTTCCATTGTTCCAGATCCAGATGGCCGCGACCATGATCGGTGGCGATCAGCAGGGTGGTTTTGTTGCGATACTGCGGATCAGTCTGCACCCAGTTCCAGATGCGGGCGATAAAGGCGTCATTGCGCCGGGCGGCGAGGATATACTGGTCATACTGCCCTTCATGGGCAAAGTCATCGGTCTCGCCAAGGCTGATATAAAGCGCCCGGGGTTTTTTGGCCTTGAGATATTCAAAGGCGAAATTATAGGTAAAAGCATCCAGTCGCACCGTATCCCAGGGGCTCGGAATGTCTTTTTGTAACTGGTTCAATTCCTGAATGCGCGGGGTGTCAAGCAGGATGTCCATGGCTTCAAATCCGGCATTGGTGAAAACGCCGCTGCGTTTCTCGTTGATGATATAGGGAAAAACATCCCAGGACCCAAAGGCGGCGGATTTTCCCTTGAAGGCCGGTCTTTTATCCAGCCATTCAAGGAAGGTCTGGTTGGGGTTCTGGATTTTGTCGTTGCTGTTGATGCGGGGATCGGCAAAGCCGGTCAGGATTTCGTTATAGCCGGGATAGGAGAAATGCAGTTTGTTGGTGACATCGGCTTTGCTGCCCAGGGTACGGTTGCCGTATATCTGGCCGCGTTTGGCCACCACATTCCACAGAAAGGGGAACAGGATTTCACGACGGGCGTCGGGGCTTTCGCGCCAGAATTCCTGTTTGAATTCGGCGTGGGTTTTTTTATAGGCGAGGAAATCCGGTTGATCAAAGAAGCGTTTGTCAACGCCCTGGAAAACTTCCCGCCAGCGCACACCATCAAGGGTGATGAGGATGACATTCTCTGTTTTGCAACAAACGTCTTTGGCCTGTGTCGGGACGGAGAGAGAAGATATAAAGGCCATCAGGATAATGGGCCGCACCAGAAATTTTATCATAAAAAATACCTTAATGTATGAGAGCTTAATGTTGCTTCTCCGTAGCAAAACGATATGACGGGTTCATGACATTCTGGCTGTATTCATTGGGCCAAGACATTTCTGACAGGAAAGGAAATTATGCAGGTTATTTGCCGCAGGAACAAAAAACCGCGTGATTTCACGATATATTTCTGTATGTTTTGGCCAAGGCAATAATTTCAGGGATCATAATGCACTCACCATCGGCGCACAGCCTGCTCAAAGACGTTTTCGGATACGATCAATTTCGGGGCAAGCAGGAAGAAATCATTGATCAGGTGGTCGCGGGCGAGAATATTCTGGCGGTGATGCCGACAGGAGCGGGGAAATCCCTGTGCTTTCAGGTGCCGGGTCTGATCCGGGACGGTTTGACCATTGTGATTTCACCGTTGATTTCCCTGATGCAGAACCAGGTGGCGGCTTTGAGGATAGCTGGTGTCGCGGCGGCATCGCTTAATTCCAATAACAGCTTTGAAGACAATCGTGACATCTGGCGCGATATGCAGACCGGGGCGTTGAAGTTTCTCTATGTCTCGCCGGAAAAGCTGATGACGGAGTCCATGCTGTCGGCGATGGATAATCTGAACATCAATCTGTTCGCCATTGACGAGGCCCATTGTATTTCCCAGTGGGGGGCGGCGTTCCGCCCGGAATATGAGGATCTGGGTCAATTGCATCGACGCTACCCGGATGTTCCGATCATCGCGCTGACCGCGACCGCCGATCAGGCGACCCGGGACCAGATCTGCGAGAAAATATTTTCCAATCAGGTGACGCGTTATCTGACCGGTTTTGACCGCCCGAATATCACCCTGAATGTGGAAATCAAAAACGGCTGGAAGAAACAGATTTTGGCGTTCATGAAAGGCCGCCCAAAGGAAAATGGCATCGTCTACTGCCTGTCGCGCAAGAAAACCGAAGAGGCGGCGAAGGCGCTGGTCGATAAAGGCTATCATGCGTTGGCCTATCATGCCGGCATGTCCAACCAGCAGCGGGAGGAAAACCTCAACCGTTTTATGGCGGAACCGGATTTGATCATGGTGGCGACGATCGCCTTTGGCATGGGGATCGACAAGCCGGACATCCGTTTCGTATTCCATACTGACCTGCCGTCATCACCGGAAGCCTATTATCAGGAAATCGGCCGCGCCGGGCGTGACGGCAATCCGGCGGTGGCGCATATGTTGTACGGCATGGATGATATCCGCATGCGCCGGATGTTTATTGACAATGAAAAATCTGACGAAGGCCATAAGCGGCGGGGGCATCAGCGGCTGAATGCGTTGCTGTCCTTTTGCGAGGCGCCGGAATGTCGCCGGGTGTCATTGCTGCATTATTTTGGCGATGATCCTGATTATGCCAAATGTGGCAATTGTGATCTGTGTGATAACCCTCAGGAAACGATAGAGGCGACAGAGATTGGCCAGAAACTGGTCTCGGCGATTTATCGCACGGGGCAGAATTTTGGCGTGACGCACATCATCGATATTCTGCGCGGCAAGGTGACGGACAAGGTGGCGCAACTGTCCCACGATGAACTGCCAACCTTCGGGGTGGGGCAGGATCTGGGCATTAATGAATGGAAAGCGGTGGCGCGGCAATTGATGGCGCGGGGGTTTTTGTTGTCGGATATGGAATATGGCGCGTTGAAAATCACCGGCAGCGGGGTGCAGCTTCTCAAAGGGCAGGAGAGCTTTCGCTATCGTCCGGATGTCATTCTGAAGAGCGCCGCCGGGTCAAAATCAGGCCGCAAGGCGCGCAAGACACAGGATATGATCTCGGACCTGCCGGAAGCCGCGCAGGAGTTGTTCCTGCAGCTCAAGCATTTCCGGGCCCAGATCGCCAAGACCCGGGGGGTGCCGGCTTACGTCATTTTCTCCGATAAAAGTCTGATTGACATGGCCCAGCATCAACCGCAAACCCTTGCCGAGTTTGGCGAAATTTACGGGGTCGGCGCCAGTAAAACAACGGAATTTGGCGCGCTGTTTATCGAATTCATCACAGATCACGGTTCAACAGGATAAATCGGCCGTAAGTTTGTCCTGTATGGGGTACAAGGTATTTTCCCAGTCGGTTATACTATAGTTTTTGGATACGTTAACCTCGGGCTCCCACTGCATAAAGTCATACCGGCCGCGATGCTCTGTTATTTTGAAAGCGAGATCAAGGTATCGTTGCCGCAGAGAGCTGTCCTTGTCCACATGCACGCGTATTGACCGGCCGGTTTCTTCGGCGCGGCGCAGAATGCCGTTGATGATTTTCTGGCGATAGCCTTTGTTGCGTTCACTGGGCGTGAGCGACAGATCAAGAATGCGTAATTCAAAGAAACGTTCTTCGAGGAATAACCGCCCCACCGGTTTGCCTCTGGCCTTGATTAACAGGAAATCGGCGCACTTGTAGTTTTGGTGATAATGTTGCAATTGTATACTGAACTGCTGTCGCAGGAAGAAGGCGTTTTTTTGAGTATCTCTGTGATCCAATTCTATCGGGTCCCGTCTTTGGGTGGCGATGTAAAGGTCATAGAGAAATCCACGATCCGTTTCCTTAATGGAAGAAAATGAAATCATAACTAAATCCTCTATCGTTGTCGTTAATGATAACGGGCTTTTTTTTATTTGATGTATTTAATAATTACCCTTATAGCGACTATGGTTAGCATAATAATACAGCTGTTGATAAGTTGCTAGTTTTTTATATATAAATATTAGAATGTACACCTATACTTAATCCTCTCATGATTTATTGTATATTCCAACGTTTTGCCTCGTGACGGGAAAATGAGATTTTATCCGTTCTGCCCTGCGGGAAAGGTTGTCATTTTTCTGTCATGAAATGGTCACATATATCATTCTGTATATCGCCTAAATGCCCTCTGATAAATTGGTATAAGGGTAGTGGTTATGACGATATCGGTACGGATGCGTATTATGGCGGGTTTTGGGGCAATTATCGTTCTGTTAGGTGTGGTTAACATTCAGTCAACCTTGAAGCTGGGGTCGATAGAGCAGGAAACGCAGGCCATTGTGGACCGCACTGAAATTGTTCGGCTTGTGAATGATTTTGTCCGGGATATTACGGCCCAGACCAGCGCCCTGCGCACCTATGCCTATTCCGATCTGGAAAAGGATCGGGAAGCGGTGCGCCACAGTCAGGACGCCACGGCCGCCAGTAAAGAAGTGATGATGCGGTTGTTGAGAAATGCGGGGGAAATGGACAAGGCCGACGCCCTTCTGGCTGCGATGGAACGGTTTGATCAGCTTTTTCAAGACATAGAAACCCGGTTGGGGGCGGCGGACGATACATTGTCCCTTGTAGTTGTGGCGATGGGAAATCTGAAGGTCTCCGCCGTTCAACTGCAGCAACAATTGCAGAATCTCGGGACGGCGGAAGCGGTAAAAATTTCTACCGAGATCGGCCATAAACTGTCCCGGTTTGCCAAATATGGCGTCGGTTATGTGGCGACATCCAACCCTTCGGCTTATCCTGTCGCGATCGAAGCGGGACAGGATCTTGATCTGTTGGTGGAAAAGGCCGGAGCGCTATTGAAATCCTTGCCCCGGCGGGAGCGGGCGGTAGTGCGGTATGTCCGGCGCGACGGCGATGTGATCCGGCAGAGCTTGCGGCAGAAAAATATCGCCTATGTCTTTCTGGATAAGGCCATGGACGAATTCGCCACGGTGGCGGCGGATATGACGGTTATTACCGGGGATTTCAGGGAAACGGCGACGGCGGAACAGAGCACGGCGCTTGATCATATGGAGATGCGGGTCGGGGAAATTACCCGGAATAATCTGTGGGGGTTCCTGATCGGCAGCGCAGCGGCGGTGGTGCTGGCGTGGATTATCGGCACTTCTATTTCCCGTCCTCTGACTAACATTACCCATACAGTCTCGGCTCTGGCGCAGGGTCAGAAAAAACTGTCGATCCCTTATCAGGCCCGCAGAGATGAAATCGGTCTTTTGGCGCGGGCGGCGGCCGTCTTTAAAGAAAAAACCCTGGAGCTGGAACAGGTGGCGGCGGAAATGCTCGTGGCGGAGCGCACGGCGGCGGAAACCGAGCGGCAGCGCATAGAGGCGGCAGAGCAGAAACGCCACGCCGACGCAATCGCACAGGAACAACGCGCTCAACGGCGACAGGAAGAGCGTCGGGATCAACAGCTGGAGCTTGCCAATCAATTGGAAAGACAGGTCGCGGAAGTGGTGGAGAATGTTGCCGCCATGGCGGCCCGGCTGGGCAAGGCATCGCAGGAAATGCGGCATAATGTTAATAAAACCAATGAATTGTCCACGGCGGCCGCCAGTAATTCAGACCAGACCAAATCCACTGTTCAGCAGGTATCGCAGGCGGTGGGTGACATGGGGGCGGGGCTGGAAGAGGTAAGTTGCAAGGTGGAAAAATCCCTGGAGGTGGCCAAACAGGCCATGGGAGTGGCACACCATTCGCAGGAAAAAATCGCTACTCTGTCTTTTTCGGCCGGCCAGATCACCAATGTCATTAAGCTGATCCAGGATATTGCCGAGCAGACGAATCTTCTGGCGCTTAACGCCACCATTGAAGCCGCCCGGGCTGGCGAGGCGGGGAAAGGATTCGCGGTTGTGGCCAGTGAAGTTAAAAATCTGGCGGCGCAAACCGCCCAGGCGACGGGAGAAATCGAAAGCCAGGTGCGCAGCATGACCGCAGCGACACAGGCGACGGTGGACACGATGAATATTCTCAAAACATCAATTGAAGACATCAACGAGATTTCACAATCCATCAACAATTCTGTGCGGGAACAAAGCGCGACAGGCCGCACCATCGACAACTGCCTGGGAGAGGCGAGCCACGGTGTGGCGGCTTTGCAGGGCGATATCCGGGATGTCAATGCCATGGCGAAATCCTCGGAGGATGCAGCATCAAATGTGTGGGACGCGACCCTGATGCTGGAAAAGCAGACGGAAACACTGAAAAGATCACTTACCCTGTTTCTTGGGGAAATCAGATCCTGCGCCTGAGTGAAAAGGTACTGTTTCCGGGAAGTTAAGGCGCCGTCTTTGGCTGTGGTGGTAAAATATTTTACGAAACGGGCTGTGATACAATCGTTTTAATTGGACTTCATCATGATGTTAGGCTTGACAGTACGGCGGGCCCCTGCGGTATAAGCAATAAAAAAAATATCATAATTGAAGGACTAATGATGAATAATATGTCGACAGGTGTCGTGAATCAGGGCCTTGCGTCCTGGGTTGAGGAAGTCACCAAACTCTGCCAGCCCAAGGATGTTTATTGGTGTGATGGCTCTCAGGAGGAATATGACCGGCTCTGCGCCGAACTGGTGGATGCCGGGGTGTTTATCCCGCTCAATGCCGCCAAACGCCCTAACAGCTTTCTCTGCCGTTCCGACCCGAAAGACGTGGCCCGCGCCGAAGACCGCACTTTTATCTGTAGCGCAGAAGAAAAAGACGCCGGACCGACCAACAACTGGCGCGCCCCCGCCGACATGAAGCAGGAAATGACCGGCTTGTACGAAGGCAGCATGCGTGGTCGCACGCTTTATGTCATTCCCTTCAGCATGGGGCCTTTGGGCTCCGATATCGCCCAGATTGGCGTGCAGCTGTCCGATTCCCCCTATGTGGTGGTCAACATGCGCATCATGGCCCGCATCGGGTCCGCTGTGCTCGACGTGCTCGGCAATAAACCCTTTATCAAATGTCTGCATTCTGTCGGCTATCCCCTCGCGGAAGGCCAGGCGGATGTGGACTGGCCCTGTGACGTGGAAAACCGTTACATCGTACATTTCCCCGATGAAAAAGTTGTTTGGTCTTATGGCAGCGGCTACGGCGGTAATGCACTGCTTGGCAAGAAATGTGTCGCGTTGCGTATCGCGTCCGCGATGGCGCGAGACGAAGGCTGGCTGGCCGAGCATATGCTGATTCTCGGGCTTGAGTCCCCGGAAGGCGAGAAAACCTACATGGCGGCGGCCTTCCCGAGCGCCTGTGGTAAAACGAACCTCGCCATGCTGATTGCGCCGGAAGGCTATGAAGGCTGGAAAATCCGCACGGTTGGCGATGATATCGCCTGGATCAAACCGGGGGACGATGGCCGGCTTTACGCCATTAACCCGGAAGCAGGATTCTTTGGCGTCGCGCCCGGCACGTCCATGGACTCGAACCCTTCGGCCATGCGGTCAATGGAATCCAACACCATCTTCACCAATGTGGCGCTGACCGATGACGGCGACGTCTGGTGGGAAGGTATGACGGATGAGACGCCAGCCCATCTGATTGACTGGCAGGGGCAGGACTGGACTCCGGGCTGTGGCCGCAACGCCGCTCACCCTAACGCCCGGTTCACCGCACCCGCCGCCCAATGCCCGAGCATCGATCCGGAATGGGAAAATCCCAAGGGCGTTCCGATCGACGCCTTTATCTTTGGCGGTCGCTTAAGCAGCGTCTTCCCGCTGGTCTATCAAAGCTTTGACTGGCAGCATGGGGTCTATATGGCGGCGACCATGGGATCAGAAGCCACGGCGGCCGCCGACAATCAGGTCGGCATTCGACGCGATCCGATGGCGATGTTGCCCTTCTGCGGTTACAATATGGGGGACTATTGGCAGCATTGGCTGAATATGGAAAGCAAGGTCACGCATCTGCCGAAAATTTTCCGGGTTAACTGGTTCCGCAAAGACGAAAACGGCAAATTCCTCTGGCCGGGTTTTGGTCAGAACATGCGGGTGCTGGAATGGATCGTGAAGAGCGTCCACGGCACGGCCGGCGGTTCAGAAACGCCATTTGGTCGCAGTCCCGGTTACGGTGATATCAATTGGACCGGGCTTGATTTTAACGAAGCCCAGTTCGGGAAGCTGATGGCCTTTGAAAAGGACGCCAGCATCGCCGAAGTGAAAGATCAGTCTGTAATGTTTGACAAATTGGGCGACAGCCTGCCCCCGGCCATCAAGCAGGAGCAGGACAAGGCGCTCGACCGGGTGCAAAAAGCCTGACCCTGATCACAATTGTTTCCATCCCCCGCCAGGAAATTTCCCGGCGGGGGATTTTTTTAGTCTTTGCGGTAAATGCTTTTACCATCATTCACAGTTTCGAGCACCGTGACATCCTTCAGACGTTCCGGGGCGATGGTCAGCGGGTTTTGTGACAGGATCACCATATCCGCCTGTTTCCCGACCTCAAGCGACCCTTTCTGGCCTTCCTCGAAATATTGATAGGCGGCATCAAGGGTGACAGCCTTCAGGGCGCTTTCGGCGGAGATGCGTTCTGCGGGGCCAAGGATTTTGCCGCTGCGGGTGGTGCGGTTGATCGCCGTATGCATCAGGAAAATAATGTTGGGCGGCACCACGGGCGCGTCATTATGCAGAGTGAAGTGCAGGCCGGCCTTTTGTGCCGTTGCCATCGGGCTGATGCGGGCGGCGCGTTCAGGTCCCAAAACCTCGTCCCGATGCCAATCCCCCCAATAAAAGCTGTGGGCGGCGAAGAAAGACGGGATGATCCCGAGATCCTTCAGGCGTGTGATCTGGTCCGGGCGAATGGTCTGGGCATGAATCATCACCGGGCGTCGATCCTTGGGGCCGAGCTTTTCAGTCGCCATGTCCACGGCCGCGATCATCATGTCGGCGCAGGCGTCCCCATTACAATGCAGCAGCAATTGCTGATCTGCGGCGAAGATTTTTTCGACCCAGGAATCAAGTTCGGCCTGGGGCATGATGGGATGGCCGCGATAGCTGGCGTCCTGGCCAAGGGGCGGCACATGATAGGGCTGCGTCAGATAGGCGGTCTTGCCTTGGGGCGAGCCATCCTGGGTGATCTTGACCCCACCCCATTTGACGTGGTTCTGATACTGTCCCGGTGCAACTGTATCGGTGGCCATCATGGCCTCATATTCTGTCCATTTTGGGTAGGAAACAACATCAAGCGGAAGCAGGTTTTGTGCGGCCGCCCCGCGCAGCAGTTTCAAGCCGGCGGTCTGGGTCTGGCCATCCTGAGCAGTGGTGATGCCGAAACTGGCGTAATAATGCGCGGCTTTAATCAGCGATTTTATCGAGTCTTCCGGGCTTTTCTGCAGCAGGCTGAAAAAGCGGAATACAGCCTGTTCATCGACGATGCCGTTCAGTTTGCCAGTGGTCTTGTTGCGCCACAAGCTGCCGCCTTTGGGGTCGGGGCTGTCGTCCGTGAACCCGGCGGCGGCAAGAGCGGCGCTGTTGGCGGCGGCGAGATGACCGGAGGTATGGATCAGCAGGATTTTATGGGTCTCGGACACACTGTCGAGTTCCGTGCGGAGCGGGTGACGTTTTTCGGCCAGCAGGGAATCGTCATAGCCAAAGGAAAACACCAGGGCGTCTTCGGCGAGGTTGTTATCTTTAATATGCGCCTTCAGGCGGGACAGAAGGTCCGGTATGCTGGTCACCGGTCCAATGGGGGGCGAGGCGGTGTTCAGGTCACTGTCGAGCAGGGCGTAAATGGCCATATGGCCGTGGGCGTCGATAAATCCCGGCGTCATGGCGTGCGTGTCCAAATGGCGAACGACGGTGCTGCCCCCCTGGTGTTTCAGAACGTCTGCGGCGTCGCCGACCGCGAGGATCAGTCCATCCTTCACGGCGAGGGCCTCCGCCCGGGGCTGGGCGTCATTCATGGTAATGATTTCGCCCAGATAGATCTGGTCGGCGGGGGGGCTGTTGTCGGTACCGCAGCCAAAGAGGGCCAAGCTCAGGCAAACGGCGGTAATCTTGAAAATTGGTGGCATTGCGTATCTCCCTTGGGAGGGAGTATATCTTGCCATGCCGGGCTTGGCTATGGCTTTTCTGACAGGATTTGAGGGCGTAACGGTTTGAACTTGGCGCGTTTTTTCGATTTAAGCCATGCCAGTATGCCGGTAAAGATCATCATCGCCAGGGCCACGCCGGACAGAGCGATCAGAATTTGATAAAGCCCCCCGCCTACATGGCCGGCATGCAGCGGAAAGAACTTGCGCGCCAGACGATCCGGGGGCGGCGCCTGACGATAATCGGTCACGCCGAGCGCAGCGGCGGTATAGGGATTGATCTCAACATAGCTGCCGCCATTGGGGGTCCAGTCCTCTGGATAGCGCAGCCGGAACCTGACGGTCGCCGTCTGGGCGGTGTCGGGGGCATAATAACGGGTAATGTGGCCATCGGGCAGGGCCTGCCGGACTGTGGCGAGAATGTCCGACCACGGCTGCAGGGCGCTGTTTCGTACCGGGGTCACCTGTGGAGGACGGCGCGGCGCCGGACCGGGGGTGAGATAGAGTCCGTGCAGGATCGTTCGGCTGGTGTCATAGAAAATCAGACCGGTCCCGGTGAGTGTCAGCAGCAGAATCATCAGACTGGACAGTGCCCCCAAACTGCGGTGGGAATGGAGCAGGGCGCCGCGTTTAAGGTTGGCGGGCAGGGACTTTTTCACCTGAAAGCCCCGTCGGCCCGGAAACCACAGAATTAAACCGCCAAGGATCAGAAATACTAAAACGAGCCCGATGAAGCCTAGAACGGTTTCGCCGTCATGGCCTGCCAGAAGATGAATATGCAGGTCGGAGAGGAAGGCGAGAATTTCGGGGATCGCGAAACGCGTTTCCAGCGGGGCAAAGCTTTGTGGGTGATGATAGACCTGACGCTCTGCCGTGATATGAATGAAATAATTGGAACCCGGCTGGGGGAATGTGACATAGCGGGTGTCGGGCCCACTGATCTGCGCCAGAGCCTGTGCGGCCATAATATCCGAAGTCGGACGATAGACGGGTGTCTCGCCCGGGATCGACAGGCGTATCAGGTCCTGTTTAAAGGCGAGTATCGTGCCGCTCAGGCTGGTGAAGAAAATCACGCTGCCGATCAACAGGCCAAGCCAGCGGTGTAGTTTTCGAAGTAGGGTCATGGCGTATTGGATTGTCGGTATATTTCTATTTTAATAATAATTATTACTTACATAGAAATCTAATTAAGGCAAATGCGACTGAATATCAATTACTTTCTTTATCGTAAATATGTGTTGCTTTGCCGCCAATCACTCGCGAAGGCGGATTTCTTTTGCTAAAGCTAAAATAGAAATTTTGTATTATACAGCGGCGCGCGGCCAGATTATGCCACAGGCCCGTCGTAAAAGCCGGCACAAGATAGACTTTATGTTCGGTATCAGAGGTTTCCACAAAGCATGTTATTTTCCTTCACACAGAAATAACATACCTCCGTAGAAGTGGAAAAAACTTGGCTGCAGTCCTCACCACAAGAGAGACTGCAGCCTTTTTTTTCGTACTTTATTATGGCGTGTCGTGCCTGGGATATGGTTATGAGATAAATCTGCTGAAGTTTCAGGCAATAGGCCAATATTGCGAAATATTACTTCGTTTTTTTGACTTTTTAGGGTAATAGGGCAGGTGTAAATTATATCCTGTAGAATATTATTCTGTTCGCCGGGATAAACGCCACAAAAAATTGAGACCCCATTATGCCTGATCAATCCGCCGCTTCTCCGTCCAACACCATTGAGAGTTTGGTTGAACAACTTGACGCCTGCCGTCAGTTAAGTCGGGAAACGCCCTTGATTAATCCTTATCAGCAGTTGTCTTATCGCCTGTTGAAACAGATCAAGGCGGGCGATATGCCGGCGGGGGAAATCGAAACGATGCTGGACGAATTGAGCGCCAACAGTTTTGTCAGCCGGGGCCGTCGGGCCAAAGCCTATTTACAGGAAACCGATGCGGACAAAAACCGCACCAGCCTGAAGACCTGTCTCACCGCCTTGACTGTGGATCGTGATTTCGCCGAATTTCAAGCCCAGGTGGATCGGGAACTGGCGGGAATTGTGATCACCGGTCACCCGACCTTTGGGTTCAGCCACGATCAATATGATCTGGTGGCGGGGCTGATTGATGGCAGCCTCAGTGAAGAAGAGGCATTGACCCGGATTAAATCCTGTGAAGGTCGCCCGGATTCCGGTTTGACGCTTGCCTATGAATTTAACCAGTCGGTGACGGCGCTGCTCAATCTGCAGGATGCGATCGGACGATTGTATGAGGTCGCGGTCGAGGTGGCGCGGGCGACCTATCCGGCCGATTGGAAAGCGATTGAGCTGAAACTGGTGTCGGCGGCGAGCTGGGTCGGGTTCGATGTGGATGGCCGGGATGATATTACCTGGATGACCAGCGTGAAACTGCGGACCCAGATGGCCTTGCGCCAGTGCGAGGTTTATCAAAACCGCTGGGAAAAGCTGTTGGGAGCGTCGGTTGTGGCGGAGAAACTGGTTCGTCTCGGCCAACAATTCGCCGATGACCTTGCGGTTATCCCCGGAGACGAGGCCGTAGATGACAGCGACAGCGTGCGGGCGCTTGGCCAGCATATGGCGCGCACCAGGGCCGGGGGAGAAAACCTGCCGGCCGCCATTCTTGCAGATCTGGATGATCTGATTGCGGCGAGCCTGGATGATGCCCAGACCCAGGAGTTGATTGTTTTTCGGGCGGTTTTTGCCAATTTCCGGGCTGGGATTTCTCATGTCCATTTCCGCCTGAATGCGGTGCAGCTGCATAATGCGATCCGGCCAATGGTGGCGCTGGAAAAAGATCCGGATGATGCCTCTAGCCGGCGACGTTATATGACGGCGGCCAGCAAGTTGCTGGGAAATATCACGGCTGAAACCGTTGGATATGAAACGATCCAGCACGAACAGACCACGGCCAAGAGGCTGTTTATGATTGTTGCCCAGTTCCTGAAATATATTGATCCGGATACGCCGATCCGTTTTCTGATTGCCGAATCCGATACGCCGTTTACCGTGTTGGCGGCCTTGTGTTACGCCAAATTGTTCGGGGTGGAAGAACATGTCGATATCTCGCCGTTGTTTGAAACCGACCAGGCGCTGGTGCGTGGCGCAGAGGTGATTGAGGAATTACTGGAAAACCCGCATTATTTTGCCTATGTCAAAAAACGCAAACGGCTGTGTATTCAGGCGGGTTATTCCGATGCCGGGCGTTACCTCGGCCAGGTGGCGGCGGGCCTTGCCATTGAACGCCTGCGGATCAAGGTGGCGATGCTGTGGAAGAAATTCGATCTGGATGATGTGGAACTGGTGATTTTCGATACCGGCGGTGAAAGCTGCGGGCGCGGGGCGCATCCCGGCGGTTTTGGCGGGCGACTGAATTATATGCATACGCCGGAAGCCCGTCGTTTGATGAAGCGTCGCGGCATTCGGTATAAACAGGAATTCAGCCTGCAGGGCGGCGACGGTTATTTATGGCTGCATACGCCGGACCTGGCCTTTGCCACGTTGTCGCGGGTGATGGAAAATATGCTGACGCCGGTCAGTGAGGCCGAGGACCCTTTCTATGACAATACGGACTGGTCGCTGGATTTTTTCCTGACAGTGAAGGGATTTAACCATGGCATTTCCCAAAATCCGGACTTTATGCGCCTGATTTCCATTTTGGGGACCGATATTTCTTATCCCTCCGGTTCGCGCATGACCATCCGTCAGGATGAAGGGGTCGTCAGTCGCCGGCTCGAAAAACTGTCCCAGATCCGGGCGATTCCCAATAACATGCTGCTGCATCAATTGGGGTTTCTCGCCAACAGCCTGGGCGGGATCGGTATCGCCCTGTCGCTGGACAGTCACGGTTTCTGGAAAATGTATCGTAAATCACCACGGTTGCAGCATATCATGACCCTGGTCGTGGCGGCACTGGATGTGACCGATGAAGATTTTCTCGGCGCCTATACGTCGCTGTTCCGGCCGCGGTACTGGATGCATTCGGCAAGCTATGAAGAAGAAAGCCACGATCATAATCGCATGTTGCGCCTGGCGAAAATGATGGAAAAGCATGGCGTGTTCGAAGGGTTGAACCGGATAGAGCTGACCTTACGCGAAGACCTGATGTATCTGCGGGATGCCGTGAAGGCGCGGGACGTGGTTGAGGCCCCTTATGCATTGAGCGGGAAAGAGCGGGGCCATTATACGCTGTTGCATGTCATGCGCATGGCGTTGATCCAGAAGATTTTCCTGCTGATCACCCGCATTCCGCGTTTCCGCGATCACAAGGGGCTCAGTGTTGATGATCTGGTGATGCGGATTTTGCGTTTTCAGGTTTCCCCGACCTTGCTGTTGCTGCGGGAGATTTTTCCGCTGGAAGGCGCCTATGAAATCGACCCGGAAAATCCGGAGAAAATCAGCTTTAAATCGGATGATACCCACGGATATCGTTACGAGAATAAAGAGATATTTGACGAGATTGAAACCACCTACGAACAAATCCGCAAGATTTCACAGTCCCTGTCCGCCTTTATCGGGGCGCTTGGCTAAAACAGCTTTCCGATAACTTTACACAGAAGCCTTCCGTATGTACGCCGTACGGAAGGTTTTATTGACAGGGGGGTGATCCCGATTTATTGTTCAGATCCTTCTAATATTTTCCAGTTGCTGTCCAGTTGCGTGAACCTGCGTTAAAAAATAATATTTAGCGGAAAGGAAATGCTATGCCACTCATTATGGTCGAAGTGGATATTCTCGCCAATGGGTCCCTGCGAATTATCCCTAACCCGGTTCGGGTTCGCTCCGGATCAACCCTTATCTTTCATGTCAGAAGTAACGCCAGTGAAGGGTCGCAGTTCACGGTGACCTTTCCCCAAGGACCGAACAGTCCTTTTGAGGAATTTGCCGGCCCCGCCACCATCCCGGCGCGGCGCTGTGTCGGTACCGGGTCTGATGTCAACTGGCCAAGTGGGGTCAGTCGCGCCACCGTGCATCTCTCTGTCCACGGCAGCCCGGTCATCGGGGAGGCGGATGTCGAGGTGATTGATGAGATGGAAGAATGTCAGGACCGCCCAAAGGCGTCTTCAGGCACGATCGTTCAGCATTATTATCTCGCCTCGGGAACTCCGATGCCGGGTGGTTCGACTGCAGCGGTTGCACCGGATCTAGCGGCGAAGTCCACCGATTGCGGTCCGGCAGATGCCAGTGCGGGCCCCTTGTGGGGGCCGTGGGAGGCGACAGCCAAAAAGGCCTCTGCCGAGGCGGCGAAACAGGCGCGCACGCTCGCCGAAGCCCTGTGTAACGGCAAATGCAAGGGCAGCAGCCGCTGCAAATATACCGAACATAAGGCCAAAATCCACGACCTGGAAGATCGCAAGAAGGGTGGTCGCACGGAATATCGCGCCAAAGCCGAAAGCAGCGGCACCTGTCAGTGTGAATAAGGCTTCATAAGTCTGTAAAGCTTTCATATATCAGAATGGCGGCGGCCAGGTCTTCACTGGCTGCGCCGGCGGACTTGAACAGGGTGATGTCCTGTAAGTCGGACCGGCCTTTATGACGGCCAGTGACCAGGTCAGACAGGTCGGCTTTGATATCGCTCATTTTGATCAGGCCACTGTCCAGTGGCTGTGTCAGGTCGCCGGATTCCACGGGCGCGCCGTCTCTGATGTCGACGAAGATTTCCGCGCGCCGGATGATGTCGTCGCCAACTTCCCGCATGTCGGGGCGGTAACTGCCGACCAGATCCAGATAGGTGCCGGGGCTGATCCAGTCGCCCTGTAAAACCGGGGTTTTGCTGTTGGTCAGGGTGGTGATCAGCCGGGCCGACCGGGCGGCGGTGGCCAGGTCTTTTGTGGCGTGTAATTGAGGAATATGTTTCTGCAAGTCTGTGACAAGGGCCTGTGTTTTATCCGCCGAGCGGCCCCATAGCCATAGTTCATTACGGGGATATGCTTGGCTATAGGCTTCAATAAAGGGGCGGGCGAGGGCGCCGGTGCCGATGATGAGATGAGATGTCGGGTCTGCCGGGGCAAGATATTTTGCCGCCAGCACAGAGGTCGCAGCGGTACGCCAACGGGTGATCTCACCGGCATCCATCTGGGCCAGGGGTTGTCCGGTGGCGCCATCAAACAGGCAATATATCCCGGTAATATTGGGCCGTCCCTGCTTGGGGTTGTCAGGATAGAGCGTGATCAGTTTCACCCCGGCATAATGATCCTGGCGCCAGGCGGGCATGATCAGCATTTGGGCGTCCCGGTCCCAGGCGTCCCCCATTTGGTAATGGGCCCGTTCCGGAACCGTGCAGGCGAGGGTAAAGGCTTTTTCCAGTGCCGGAATCAAGGTGTCAAAGCGTAAAATGTCCCGGATTTGATCGGCAGTGATAAAGGGCAGGAGCATGAGTTATATTTCCTTTTGCGACGTCATGACGTCATGAAAAGTATTTCGCAGAGTAAAGCCATAAGTCAAGGAATCTTCCGGGGCGATGATCATCTCGCCGCGGCCGGTGTAATAACCGCACCCGGAAATGCGGACGGCGACGCTGTCCTTTGTGGAGCGGCACAGGCGGGCATCGAAAGGAATGCCGCTTACGCCGGCGAAGCGCGGTCGGGAGGCTTCTGTCACCAGACCTTTCCGGTGATAGAGCGCCATGCGGGCGCTGACGCCACTGCCGGTGGGACTACGGTCTATCTGTCCGTCGCCGAACAGACACAGGTTATAACTGATGGCGTCTCTCACCGGGGGAGTGTCGTCAGTGAGAATGGTGCCATAGAGGAAAGACAGGTCTTCTTCATGGGGGTGAATAATCGGGCGGGTGGCGCGCAGATGGTCTGTAATGCGGTTGGCGGCATCGGCCAGCTGCCGGACGGGGGTGGTGAGGAAATCGAGCCCGAGACGGGCCGCGGGAAGAATGGCGTAATAGGCCCCGCCATAGGCGATGTCATAGGTGATATGGCCTAAACCGTCGAGTTCGATGCTCTCATCCAGACCATCGACAAAACAATCAACACTGTCAAATGCGCTGACCACGTTACCGTTCGCATCTTCTGTTACCCGCACATCAACCGGTCCACAGGGACATTCAATGCGGAATGTGTGGCGGGGCTGGCCCGGGTGTCTTTTCTGATGCTCATCATAGAGATACCGGCCCAGCGCGATGGTGGCATGACCGCACATGGTGCTATAGCCCGAATGATGCATGAACAGGACGGCGACATCGGATTGCGGGTCTGCGGGTTCTGTCAAAACGGCGCCATACATATCGCGATGTCCCCGGGGTTCCATCATCAGTGCCCGTCGGATTGCATCATGGCGTGTCTTCATATCCTGACGTTTTTCGAGCAGGGTCGCGCCATGCAACGTGATCTGGCCTGGCAGCAGCAGCCGCACGGGTTCGCCGGCGGTATGCATATCAATGATGTGTAACGAGGACGGCTGGGACATGGGGCGGGCTTTCCGGCTGTGGATAAACTAGGGCGACCAGAGGTTAATTTGTATAAAATATACGGATAAAATCCGCGCGGGGCAATCCCCATAGACATCATATTGGCAATTTGGTGCGCAAAAAGCACTAATTGTCGGTGGCGGGGAAAGAACACGCTATATTTGGTGGAATGAATGGGCTAAAGTGGTGAAAATATTATAGACATCAAGATAGGTTACCCAGTGTCATCTGTGCCATTTCTTCGTCATACTGTCGCGGACAGTGTTTTTCTAGAACTTAAAAAACGCATCATTTCCGGTGAATATGCGGCGGGGTTTCAATTGCGCCAGGACCAATTGGCGACGGAACTTGGCGCCAGCCGGATTCCGATCCGCGAGGCTTTGTTGCGGCTGGAGGCGGAAGGTCTGGTGGATATCGCGGCCCATAAAGGCGGGGTTGTACGCGGACTTTCTCTTGCCGAAGCAACAGAATTCTTTAATCTGCGCATTCTGATTGAATGCAATTTGTTGAAAGATGCGTTGCCGAACATGACGTCGGAAGATTTTGACCAGGCGGAAGAGTCTTTGCATAAATTTGATCATATGGTGATCAGCGGCCAGAATATTGAACAATGGGCGAAGCTCAATTGGGAGTTCCATAATCATTTTTACCGCGCCGCCAATCAGCCTCATACCCTGAAAATTCTTCAGACCCTGCACAGCAACACGGACCGTTATATCCGTCAGCAATTGTTGCGGGAAGGGGCGCCGGAGCGGGCCCATGAGGAGCATGCCGAACTGATCGAGCTTGGTCGGCGGGGCGATATTACCGGTGCGGCCAAACTCCTGAAAAAGCACATCAGCGCCGCATACAAACAGGTTAAAAGCGCTCTGGTATAAGAGATATGTAACTAAGAAATATCACCAGATTATTCCGTGCAGCTTGTCATTTTCAGGATGAAATTTTTTCGCGTTCCTGGAAACAGCGTGAATATCGCGTTAACCATCATTTTTTTACCGTTCTCCATTATTTGTGTTCCCTAAATTAGGTATCCTTAAGGCCTATTGTTACGCTTGAAACAATAGGCAAGCTTTTGATCTAACAAGAGGAAACGAACATGAAAAATGTTAACTTTAGGACTGATGTAAAAAAGCGATATTTGGGGAGTGTATCAACAGTTATTCTTGGAATGACCCTGCTAACCCCCCTCTGTTCTGCGGTTGCTCAGGAAGCAGAGAATGCAGAAGAACCTGTTTTTGAAGAAATTCTGGTTACTGGGTCAAGAATCAGGACGAACCCCCTGGACAAGGGGGCGCCGATATTGAATGTCACGGCAGAGGATATTGATAAATCGGGTTTGACATCCTTGGGTGATTTTTTACAACGGCTGCCTGGATCAGGTAGTGCGCTAAATACGAAATTCAACAGTTCCGGTAATTTCGGTTTCCCACCAGATGGCGGGGGTATCGGTGCCGGGGCCGCCCAGGTTGATCTGCGTAATCTTGGATCAAAGCGTGTTCTTGTTTTGGTGGATGGCGTTCGTTGGGTGCATGGCTCATCCGCGTCCGGGGTGTCCGGGGCGACCGATCTGAACACCATTCCGACCAGTATTATTGAACGGGTCGAGGTTCTGCAGGATGGGGCGTCGGCGGTTTATGGCTCAGATGCCATTGCCGGAGTGGTCAATATCATTACCAAAAAAAATCAGGACGGTTTTGAAGCTTCTGCGTATGTTGGTGCTTATGATCGCGGTGATGGTGAAACACAGGAATATGAAGTTTCCTGGGGACAGCAGAGTGACAAGATGAATATTTTTGTCAGCCTGAGTTATAATAAGCAAAACCGGGTGAGTGCAGCGGATATTCCGCTCTCGCGGTTTCCCTCAGCTGGCGCGACCAGTTGTGAGGCAGGGGGCTGTAGCTCTGGGACGCCTCAGGGCCGTTTTTTCCTGACTGACCCGAATACCTTGAACCAACTTGACCTGACCCTTAATGACGGGGTGATCAATGATGGTGGCGCCAATATCCCTTTCTATAATCCTGCCGCCCCTGGTACGGGGGACTTTCATGAATTTGCAACGGCGGACCGATTTAATTTTGCGCCGTTCAATCTGGTGCTGACGCCATCTGAACGGGTCGGGGTTTATTCTCAGGTGAGCTATGAGATTGCCGACAATATAACAATGAATTTCAAGGCATTGTTCAATAATCGTCAATCTACCAACCAAGCGGCTCCTGAGCCTCTTTTTATTGGCCCTGAAGCCGGTAACGGGAATCTTCTGGATACAATTTCAATTCATGAAAATAATCCATTCAATCCCTTTGGCTTTACCATTGATGCGGAAACGAATGGATATTTCATGGGGCGTCGTCCTCTGGAAGCCGGGCCACGTATCTTTAATCAAACTGTGAATACCTGGTATGTCTCAGGGGGATTCGAAGGCGCTTTTGAAGCAGGGGACCGTAATTTCTACTGGGATATTACGTCCGCATATTCCAAGAACCGGGCGGATCAGGTCAAGAATGGCGCGTTTAATTCCCGTCATTTGAAAATCGCACTTGGTGATCCGGATGTTTGTGCCGCGACACCGGGGTGTGTTCCGTTTAATTTCTTTGGCGGACAAGGATCGGGCAGTGGGTCTATTACACCTGAAATGCTGGAATGGGTGAGCTTTGTTCAAAAAGATCTCAGCGAACAAACCCTGTTTGATGTGACCGCGAACCTGGCCGGTGAAATTGTTGAATTACCCGCAGGGCCGGTCGGCTTTGCCATCGGGGCTGAATATCGTGAACAATCAGGTTTCTTTGTACCGGATTCGATTGTCACGGCTGGTGAAAGTGCCGGGGTGCCTTCTGGTCCGGCGGACGGCAGCTATGACACGAAGGAATTTTATGCCGAAATAAACCTGCCGCTTATCCGTGACGCGGCCTTTGCTGACCTGTTGGATTTGAACGCGGCGGTGCGCTATTCGGATTACAGTACATTTGGTAGTAACAGCACCTTCAAGGTCGGCGGTAAATGGAGGCCGACACCTGATATCCTGTTGCGGGCATCTTGGTCACAGGGGTTCCGGGCGCCAAATATTGGTGAATTGTTCGGAACGTTTTCCCGGTTTGACCAGACTTTGGCCGACCCTTGTTCGGACTTTAACAATAATGGGGCCTCTGCGACAACCATAGCGAATTGTGTCGCGGCCGGTGTACCGGCAGATGGCAGTTATGCCCAGTTTAATCCGCAGATCTCTGTGATTACGGGCGGCAATATTAACTTGCAACCGGAAGAATCGGAAAGCTGGAGTGTCGGCGGGGTCTGGAGCCCTGATCTGGGCGAAAGCAGTCTGACGCTGGAAGTTAATTACTATGATATTAAACTGGATGATGCGATTTCTGCGGTAGATGCGCAGTTGAAGCTGAATAATTGCTTCACCGCCGGAGATAGTGTTGCTTGTCAAGGGATCACACGAACGTCAGGAGGGGTGATCAACGGTTTTGATACCACCTTGCAGAACATCGGGGGCATCAGAACTTCTGGTTTTGATTTCTCGGCAAACTATATGAGCCCGGAAACGGACATCGGTATGTTTGGCTTTGTCTGGACCAACACCTTACTGTTTAAGTATGAGCGTTTGACAGAAGGGGCCAGTGGATTGATTTCTTCTCGTCTGGAAGGCACCGAACGGGGTGATCCGGAGCAGGCTTTCCCGAAATGGAAATCCACAGGAACGCTGACATGGTACAAGGGAGACTGGACAGCGTCCTGGACTGGTCGTTATACGGCCGGTGTAACGGAAGTGAATGCCGATGACAACCAGATGGCTGCTGTTCTCTATAATGATCTTCAGGTGACATGGGCACCAGAAGAAAGAAACTATAGTGTCAGTCTGGGGGTCAATAATATCTTTGATAAGGATCCGTCCTTATGTACGTCCTGTGCGTTGAATGGCTTTGACGGGTCTCTCCATGATCTGCCGGGGCAGTTTGGCTATCTACGTCTGACGTTCAAAAAATAATCCATAAAAACTATATCTGGAAGGCGGCCTGAGGGCCGCCTTTTTTGGTAATTTCAGACGGTGTCTTTTGCTCGAAAATCTTTGGGCAGAACACCAAAATATTTCTTGAAGGCACTCGTAAAGTTGGTTGAATGGGCATAGCCCAGATCATCTGAGATCTGCGAAATATTCATCCTTTTTGACAACAGAAGTTCACAGGCGCGGTTCATTCTTTTTTCCAAACAGTGTGATGAAATTGACTTGCCATAGGTCGCGCGGAAACCTCGCCGCAATGTTGTCTGATTAAGCCCGATCAGACGAGAGATTTCTTTTGTGGGTGGGGGAGAAATATAATGGGTTTTTAAGAGGTCAAAGACTTTCTGGAATTTTTCAGTATTGTGAACAGTGGCAAGAAGCGTTGGATCCGGTTCAGGACACTGGGTGAAATTCATAAGCCAGTGACTTAATAATTCTCTGACCTTAGACTTTATGGCGAACCTTTTCAGTTCGCCTGACGCGGATAAATTCTGGATCTGGAATATCTGGCTGCGATCAAATGCAGACAGTTCAATTTCATGACCTTCCAGACCAAACCGCTGATCTAGCAGCATGCGCAGTTTCTTCTGGTTCTCGTAAGGTAACAGCAGACACAGTTTTTCCATATAACTTTTGGAAAGATACAGGGCAACGAACAAGCAAGTCATGTCTTTGGGGTAAAAAAGATTGATGGTTTCGCCTGCCTGGACATGATGTAATGAGATTTTGCCCTGTGGGGCAGAATAGGACTGGACGCCTTTGACATTGATTTTGATGGCCCCCGAGACGATATACCGCAGAATAAAATGTTCCTGATTAATGTAACTGGATAAATCAATGTTCTGATTATAACTGCAGCGCCCTGAATAGGAGGTTATATCAGGGTCAAGGCGGTTAAGTTGCCAATAACCATGGCCGATTTTTCGGTCAAGTTCCACACGAAACTCAGAAAGGTTGGCGGTGATGTTTTTATCATGCAGATGTTGTTTCTCGGTGCCTAAAGGTAAATATGACCCGTGCGATAGAAAATAGGTATAGACCTGCTGAGCATGTCTATTTATATGTTCTAGTGAAATATTTCTTTGTCCCACCAATTAAGTCCCTCCGAAGTCCTCCCGGTTTATATCTTGATGCATGAAATGCACTTTTTACGGCTTCGGTATATCTAGCGGCAACTATAAATTACATTATACGGGTACTTAAGTCAATTAAGGTCAGGCGGGTATAATTACGCCGTAGTCAGGCCGCCGTCGAAGGCAAGGGCCTGGCCGGTGGTGAAGCTGTTCTCCGTACTGCACAGCCACATCATGCCATGAACGATCTCTTCCGCCGTGCCGAGGCGACCCATGGGGATATTGTTGGCCATGTCGGCCTCACGCTTGTCGCCGCCCTTGCCGTCAATGATCTGACCGACCATCGGGGTATAGCAAAAGGCCGGGCAAATGGCGTTGATGCGGATGTTCTTACGGGCATATTCCAGCGCTGCTGTCTTGGTCAGGCCAATCACCGCATGTTTGCTCGCGGCATATATGCCCATATAGGGCGCACCGATCAGGCCCGCGACCGAGGCGACATTGAGGATCACGCCGTGGCCTTGTTGGCTCATCTGCTGCAGCTCCTGTTGCATACAAAGGAAGACACCGCGCACATTGACCGCCATCACCTGATCGAATTCACTGAGGCTCGCCTCGCCAATACGGGCCATCTCATTAGCCATGCCGGCGTTGTTGATGGCGATGTCGAGAGCGCCGAAGGTTTCAACCGCGCGTGTCACCATATGGGCCACCTGGTCCGGATCACTGATGTCGCAGTGGAGCGCCAGAAGGCGATCGGTCGACAGGTCGAGCAGAGAGACGGTTTCGGCAAGTCCGGCTTCATTGATGTCGGAGAGCACCAGCTTCGCCCCGGCTTTACTGAATTTTTCCGCTGCGGTGCGGCCAAAGCCGGAGCCTGCGCCGGTGATCTGAACGATTTTATCGGTGAAGTCGAGGGGCATGGGAGATCCTTCTGTCTAGAGGACGTTATATTCTTTGAGAATGGCGAGGGCCTTGACGGCCAGTGGGCGGGCGAGGCGACCGACCTCCTGAGCGCGGGCATTGGACGCATTGCCGTCGAGGCTACGCTTCATCACCCCCTGGACAATGGCGGCGAGGCGGAAGAAACTGAAGGCGAGATAAAACGGCCAATGGGTGATCCCGGTCAGGCCCCGGCGCTCGGCGTAGGCGCGGACATATTCCTCCTCCGTCGGAATGCCCAGCGCCGCGCGGTCGATCCCGTCAAGCCCGCGCATCAGGGAGGCGCTCGGCATGCGCCACTGCATACATTGATAGGCGAGATCGGCGAGGGGGTGGCCTAGGGTCGACAGCTCCCAGTCAACCACGGCTATGATTTCCGGTCGGGTAGGGTGGAAAATCAGATTGTCTATGCGATAGTCGCCGTGGATCAGGCTGACCTGACCATCGTCCGGCGGGATATGATCCGCGACCCATGCCATGAGCTGTTCCATCTCGTCGATGGTTTCGGTTTCGGACGCCTTATATTGGCTGGTCCAGCGGCCGATCTGGCGGGCGAAATAATTGCCCGGCTTGCCGTAATCCTGCAGGCCGTGGGACTTGAGATCAACGCTGTGGATCGCCGCCAGCACCCGGTTCATCTCAAGATAAAGTGCGCCGCGCTCAGCCGGTGTAAAGTCGGGCAGGGCCGGGTCCCAGAAAATCCGCCCGTCCATATATTTCATGACGTAAAACCAGTTGCCGATCACATCTTCATCCTGACACAGATGCAAGGGTGTTGCCACCGGCACATCGGTGCCGCCGAGGGCCTTGGTGACCTGATATTCCCGGTCGACCGCATGGGCGGATTTGAGCAATTTCCCCGGTGGCTTACTGCGCAGGACGTATTTGCCGGAGGCGGCGGTGATCAGATAGGTCGGGTTCGACTGCCCGCCGGGAAATTTCTTGAGGGTCAGGGGGCCGTGAAACCCGTCGATATACTGTTCGAGATAGGCGGTGAGCTTTGCCTCATCCATGGTCTGTTCCCCTAATGTGATTTGACCAGATGACCGCCGTCGACGATCAGGGTGGTGCCATTAACAAAAGACGACGCATCGCTGGCGAGCAGCAGCAGCGGGCCGTCCAGTTCCGCGAGGTCCCCGAGCCGCCGGGCCGGAATGGTCTTGATATAGGCCTTGCCCTTTTCCGTATCGAAAAATGTGGCGTTCATTTCCGTCTTGAAATAGCCGGGTGCGATGCTGTTGACCCGGATGTTATAGCGCATCAGTTCCGACGCCATGCAGCGGGTCATGTGAATGACCCCGGCTTTCGAGGTGGCGTAGGCGGTCTGCAGGGTCTGGAAGGCGAGGCCAAGCAGGGACGAAATATTAATCACGACACCGGGTTTGTCTGCTCTGACCAAACGGCGGCAGCCTTCCTGCGCCACCCGCCAGACGCCCTTTAGATTGGTGTCCATGGTGAAATCCCAGCTGTCCTCGTCCATATCAAGGAAGGATCTGGTGTCGGCGACGCCGGCGTTGCAGACAATGACATCAATGATGCCCATTTGCGCCTCGGCGGCATCATAGGCAGCGCGCACGCTGTCACCGTCGGTGACATCCATGGTGACGGCCATCACGGTTCCACCTTCACCGGCAATTTCACCGACCAGTTGATCAAGTTTGTCGCGGCGGCGGGCGGCGACGACGACAGACGCGCCGGCGCGGGCCAGGGTTTTGGCAAAATGACCGCCCAATCCGCTGGAGGCCCCGGTGATGAGGGCGATCTTGCCCTGTAAGCTGAATATATCTTGCATCGGATATCCTTTATAACGTGCGCTGGGGCGCGGTGAGATAGGGCAGGGTGAAACCGGGCCTGTCCTGGGCCTGTTTGATTTCCAGCCGGGCAATGGCGCGTAAGTGCACCTCGTCAGGGCCGTCGGCATAACGCAGCGCCCGGCCCCAGGTCCAGATATCGGCCAGCGGCGTGTCGGGGGAAATGCCCATGGCGCCGAAGACCTGCATCGCCCGATCGGCAATGGTGGTCTGCATATGGGGAACAATGGCCTTGATCATGGAAATTTCCTTGCGCGCGCCCTTGGCCCCTACTTTGTCAATCATATCGGCGCATTTCAAGACCAAAAGCCGGGCCTGATCAATTTCCATGCGCGACCGGGCGATCCATTCGCCGACCGCGCCATGCTGATGCAGGTATTTTCCGAAGGATTTACGTTCCTGAGCCCGCTCGACCATCAGGTCCAGCGCCAGTTCGCTCTGACCGATGGACCGCATGCAGTGATGGATGCGACCAGGGCCAAGGCGCGCTTGCGCCATCATGAAGCCATCGCCTTCGCCGCCGAGAAGGCTGGTCTTTGGCACCCGGACATCTTTGAAGGTGATCTCGCAATGGCCTTCCGGCGAATGATGGTTCATGACGGAGATATTGCGCTCGACCGTGACGCCGGGGCGGTCCATCGGCACCAGGATCATGCTTTGCTGACGGTGACGGTCGGCATTGTCGGGATCGGTCTTGCCCATCAGGATCATGATTTTGCAGTTGGGATGGGCGGCGTTGGAAATAAACCATTTGCGGCCATTGATGACATAATCATCGCCGTCAGCGGTGATCAGGGTCTGGATATTGGTGGCGTCGGAGGAGGCGACATCCGGTTCGGTCATGGCAAAGGCGGAGCGGATTTTTCCCTCAAGCAGGGGGGCAAGCCACTGGGCCTTTTGTTCATCCGTGCCGAACATATGCAGGATTTCCATATTACCGGTATCCGGGGCGCTGCAATTGAAAACTTCCGACGACCACAACACCCGGCCCATGATTTCCGCCAGCGGGGCATATTCAAGATTGGTCAGGCGTGTGCCCGCTTCCCCGTCCTGCAAATGCGGCAGGAACAGATTCCACAGACCCTCGGCTTTCGCCAGCGCTTTCAGGTCTTCCATGAAAGAGACGGGGAAGGTTCCGGCGTGAATCTCGTCATGATGCTGGCGGAGGCGCGGTACGATATGCTGTTCCATGAAATCGGTCACGCGACGGCGCAACTCTTCCACTTTGGGGCTATGGTCGAAATTCATCTTATGTCTCCTGATCAGCTATAGGTGATGGCGCCCAGACGGTCGGGCCGGTCCAGATGCGGGATATTGTTGAACGTGGCCAGATGCAACGCATCGCGGCCGATATAAATGTGCGAGAAACTGGCGTTTTTAATCTGCAGGTTGAGGCCAATGACCCGCCCCGCGTCCAGCCCGAGAATGTGACCGAGGGCCAGAGCAATGGCGCCGCCGGAACTGACCACCAGACAGCTGCGCGGGGCGCTATCCTGAATATGGATCAGCGCGCCCGTCACCCGACCGTGAAAATCGGCCCAGCTTTCGGGGATATCGCCGGTGAGCCTGTCCTCAGACCATAGGGCGAGGGCCCGTTTCAGGCGTTTGTAAAAAAGCGCGCGGTCACCGTCTTTAGGCAGGGCCGCTTCTTCGGGGTGCTGGGCCATATAAGCCTTATAAAGCGCGGTGAAATCATATTCATTCAGGCCGGCAAGAGACGTCTGCGGTGGCAGGGCGCGATCCTGCAGAATGGCGTCGGCGGTCTGCTGATGACGGGTCTGGGTGCCGGTGAAGAGATGGTCGAAATTGATGTCCCGTTCGCTGAAATAAGCACCGAGGTGGCGCGCCTGTTGCAAGCCAAGCGGCGACAGCTGATCATAATTTTCCGCATTGAATGAGGCCTGTCCGTGGCGGACCAGATAAATTTCACCCATGATGTCCCTACTGTTTCCGGTGTGTCTTTGGGGCTGAGTATAGGGCGCTTTCTTATATTTTTGAAATTTATTATATCTATGATATATTATTCATAAAACAAATAATGGAACCGACATGCAGCTCAGCCAGACCGATCTTAATCTGTTTATCGTCTTTGAGGCCATCTACCGCGAGGGCAACCTGACCCGGGCGGCGGAGCAGTTATGCCTCAGTCAGCCGGCGGTGAGTAACGCTCTGGCGCGGCTCAGGCGCACCTTTGATGATCCGCTGTTCATCCGAAGTCGTCAGGGTATGTTGCCGACCCCGGTGGCGGAAAATATTATTGGCCGGGTGCGCGAGGCCTTGCAACTGATGAGCAGCAGTTTGACCGAAGGTACTGTGTTTCAGGCGGCCCAGTCCGACAAAAGTTTCCGCATCAATATGTCCGATTTGATTTCCGCCATGATCCTGTCGCCTCTGGTGCAGGCCGTCACCCGGGAGGCCCCGGCGGTGCATCTGGAAAGCTATCATATTCCGCGCGGGGATCTGCTGCGTGATCTGGCGTCGGGGGCGGTGGATCTGGCGATTGATGCGCCGGTGTTGAGCGACCCGCAGCTCTGTCATCTGCCGTTGCTGAAGGAACGCTATGTCTGCATGTTGCGCAAGGGGCATCCGCTGGCGGGCGATCGCCTGACGTTGGACGATTATCTGTCCCTGCAGCATATTCACGTTTCCAGCCGTCGTACTGGGCCGGGTTATGTGGAACAGGCGTTGAATAATATGGGAAAGAGCCGCGACGTCCACTTGCGGCTGCAGCATTATATGATTGCGCCGGGGGTGGCACTGGCCTCTGATCTGGCGCTGACGGCGCCCTTGCGGCTGGTGCAGGCCTATGATGCGCAGATCTACGAGTTGCCTTTCGCACTGCCGGAGCTGGAATTGCATCTTTACTGGCACAAAAGCCGCGACAAGGATCCGGCCAACCGCTGGATGCGTCAGCTGATTACGGATCAGGCGCAGGATCAGATGTGAAAAAGTGAGCGTTCTATGGCGCCGTCAGTTTTTATGTGCGGCGATATGGGCGTCCAATGCGGCTAGCCGGTCTGCTCCCCAGAACATCTCGTTGCCGTAAAAGAAGATGGGTCCGCCAAAGACGCCCTTATCCTGGGCGGCGGCGGTTCCCTGTTTCAGACGCGCTTTATAGGTTTCGTCCTGCACGGCAGTTAGAAAGGCGTCACTATCCAGATGAAGCCCATCGACAATCTTACGCAGAGTGTCGGGCTGACTGATGTCCTGAGAGGTCGAGAATATCGTGGTAAAGACCGTGGCGGCGTAATCAGTGATTTTTTCCGGGGCGGTATCGAGAATCCAGTAAGCCCCGCGGGCGGCGGGGATGCTGTTGACGGGAAAAGGGTCCGGCCAGCGATAGGGCAGTCCCGCCAGCGCCGCCGAACGCATGGTATCATGCCAGATATATTTCTGTTTTGCGGATCCGGCTTCGGGCATCGGGTGACCCAGGTTTTTGAAAATAGCACCGAGGGCGATCGGCTTCCATTGCACCGTGAGACCATGCTTGTCAGCAAGCGCGACAATATCCTTATGGACAATATAGGAATAGTTGGAAGAAAAATCGAAGTAGAATTCAATAAAGCCAGACATAATAATATCCTAGTTGCAGAGGCATGGTTGGAGGGAGAAGCCTACCTCAAAACGCGGGAAAGGGGCAAGGAAGGATATCTGTAGACCAAAAACAGGCAAAGGGGCGCCCGATATACGGGCGCCCCTTTGCTGTAAGAGTCTTTGAAGGTATGAAGCCTATTCCGGTTTGGTCCAGCGCAGCACCGGACTGCGGGCCGCCCGGGTTTCGTCCAGACGTTTTCGCGGAGCCAGATAAGGCGCGCCGCTGAACAGATCCTTGTTGCCGGATTTCGCCTGTTCGACCAGATGGCGCAGGCTGCCGACGAACTGGTCGACGGACTGTTTGCTTTCGCTTTCGGTCGGCTCGATCAGCATCGCGCCATGCACCACCAGCGGGAAATACATGGTCATTGGATGATAGCCTTCGTCGATCATCGCCTTGGCGAAATCGAGGGTCGCGACCCCGGTATCGGCGAGGAAACGATCATCGAACAGACATTCATGCATGCAGGGGCCGTCGAAGCTGGCGGTCATCACGTCCGACAGGGAGGCCATGACATAGTTGGCGTTCAGCACACTGTCTTCTGCGACGCGGGCGAGCCCGTCGGTGCCGTGGGACATCATGAAGGCGAGGGCGCGGATATTCATGCCCATCTGACCATGGAAAGCGGTCATGCGGCCAAAACTGTCCTTGCTGCAGCCGTCATCCGTGACATGCTCCACCAGATCAAACCCGTCTTCACCGTGCACCACATAGGGCACCGGCGCGAAAGGCGCGAGGGCTTCGGACAGGACCACGGGTCCCGCGCCGGGACCGCCGCCGCCGTGCGGGGTGGAGAAGGTTTTATGCAGGTTGATATGCATGGCGTCGACGCCGAGGTCACCGGGGCGCACCTTGCCGACGATGGCGTTAAAGTTGGCGCCGTCGCAGTAGAAGTAACCACCCGCCGCATGAACGGCATCGGCGATCTCGATGATGTCACGCTCAAACAGGCCGCAGGTGTTGGGGTTGGTCAACATGATGCCGGCGACATCGGGACCAAGCGCGTCCTTCAGGGCCTGAAGATCAACGCGTCCGTCTTTGGTTGACGGGATATTCTTGATCTTATAGCCGCAAAGCGCCGCCGTGGCCGGGTTGGTGCCATGGGCGGATTCCGGGGCGAGAATGACGGTGCGGTTTTCGCCGCGCTTGTCGAGCGCCGCCTTGATCGCCATCACACCGCAGAGTTCGCCGTGGGCGCCCGCTTTCGGGGACATGGCGACGGCGGGCATGCCGGTCAGGGTTTTCAGCCAATGGGCCAGGGTGTCCATCAGATCAAGTGCGCCCTGAACGGTGGAAACCGGCTGCAGCGGATGAATATCGCCGAGGCCCGGCAGGCGCACGACTTTTTCATTGATGCGCGGGTTATGCTTCATGGTGCAGGAGCCGAGCGGGTAAAGCCCCATGTCAATGGCGTAATTCTTGCGGCTGAGGCGGGTGTAATGGCGCATGCATTCCGGCTCGGACAGGCCGGCGAGACCAATCTCATTGTCGCGGGTGACGCCGCCGAGGCGGTTTTTGAACTCGCCAACCTCTTCCAGATCGACGCCGCAGGTCTGGCTGTTGCCAATTTCATAGATCAGCAGTTCTTCCTGATCCAGGCCGCGGTTGCCGGAATGGGTGGTGACATTGTTGTTGGACAGGGCAGCGGCCGTGTTGATATCGGTTTGACGTCCTTGATTATTAAGCATGTGCCAGCTCCTTCAGTTCGGCGACCAGACGGTCCATGTCATCCTCGGTCACGGTTTCGGTGACGGCGACCAGCAGCTTGTTGGTCATATCCGGATTGTCAGGATAGAGGCGCGACAGCGGCACCCCGGCGATGACATCCTGATCGGCCAGCCGTTCAACGGCCTCCGCCGCGCCCATCGGCAGGGAGACGGTGAATTCATTGAAGAAACTGTCGTTGAGAACGGATACGCCGTCAATGGCGTCAAGCTTGTCGGCCAGCGTCACGGCTTTGGCGTGATTAAGCTGCGCCAGATGACGGAAGCCTTTCTCGCCGAGCAGGGTCATGTGAATGGTAAAGGCCAGGGTGCAAAGACCGGCGTTGGTGCAGATGTTGCTGGTGGCCTTTTCCCGGCGAATATGCTGTTCGCGGGTCGACAGGGTCAGCACGAAGCCGCGCTTGCCGTCTGCATCTACGGTTTCGCCGCAGACCCGGCCCGGCATGGTGCGGACGAATTTCTGACGGGTGGCGAGCAGACCGACATAGGGACCGCCGAACGTCAGGCCGTTGCCGATGCTCTGGCCTTCGCCGACGACGATGTCCGCGCCCATGGAACCGGGAGAGCGCACCGCGCCGAGGGAGACTACTTCGGTGACCACGACAACCAGCAGGGCCTTCTTGGCGTGGGCCGCTTCGGCCAGTTTCGTGTAGTCCTGAATATTACCAAAAAAGTCCGGGTTTTGAACGACGACACAGCTGGTCTCATCATCGATCTGGGCAATCAGGTCATCGAGGAAATAGGTGCCGACTGGATTTACCACGGCCACGTCGTCGGTATATTTGGTGACCGTTCTAACCACCTCGACATATTGCGGGTTGAGGGTGCCGGACAGGATGGCTTTCTTCTTCCGGGTCGCCCGGCGGGCCATCAGGACCGCTTCGCCACAGGCGGTGGAGCCGTCATACATGGAGGCGTTGGAGACTTCCATACCGGTGATTTGCGCCACCTGGGTCTGGAATTCATAGAGCGCCTGCAAGGTGCCCTGTGAAATTTCAGGCTGATAAGGGGTGTAGGCCGTGAGGAATTCGCCGCGCTGGATCAGGTGATCGACCGAGCTTGGCACATAATGGCGATAGGCGCCGGCGCCGACGAAAAAGGGCACGGAGCCCGCCGGGACATTCTTATTGGCAAAGCCGTTGAATTCCCGTTCCACTTCCATTTCGGACATATGGGTCGGCAGGTCGACATGTTCTTTCAGCAGCGCGTCCCGCGGCACATCCTTGAACAGGTCATTGACATGACTGACCCCGATTTTTGCCAGCATCGCCTCGCGGTCCGTCTGACTTAGTGGTAAATAACGCATGGTTTCACAACCCTTATACTAAACGTAAATTACACAGATCTGATTTTATTCGAGACCCGCAATAAAGGCTTTATAGCCTTCTTCATTCATCAGACCGGCGAGCTCATCGGCGTCGGCAATCTTGACTTTATAGAACCAGCCATCGTCTTCGGCTTGGGCGTTGACCAGAGCCGGTTCATCTTCCAGCGCGGTGTTGACTTCAACAACTTCACCGGAGACGGGGGCGTAGATTTCACTGGCGGCCTTGACGGATTCTACGACGGCGATTTCTTCCGCCTTGGCGAATTCACTGCCAACTTCCGGGACTTCGACGAAGACAATGTCGCCGAGGGCGTTTTGCGCATAATCTGTAATACCTACGGTGCCGGTGTCGCCGTCAACGGAGATCCATTCGTGGTCTTCTGAATAATATGTTGTCATGATGTTTACCTATCCTATACTGTTTTTCTGAAATAACGTTGGGGGACGAATGGCGTTTTGGCCACCCGAGCGGGCAATTGCTTGCCGCGCACCGACAGGAAAATTTCCGTGTCTGGTGCAGAAAAATCTTTATTAACGTAGCCCATGGCGACCGGGCCGCCGAAGGTGGGGCCAAAGCCGCCACTGGTGACCGTGCCGATCTTCGCGCCGTCTGCGTCAAGTATTTCGGTGCCTTCACGGGCGGGGGCGCGACCAGTAGGCAGAATACCAACCCGTTTTTGCGCGTAATCCTTGCTGGCGATTTGTCCAAGAATAATGTCCGCGCCGGGGAAACCGCCTTCTTCGCGGCGACGCTTGCTGATCGCCCACAGCAGGGAGGCTTCTACCGGGGTTGTTTCGGGTGTCAGGTCATGGCCGTAAAGGCACAGACCGGCTTCAAGGCGCAGGCTGTCGCGGGCGCCAAGGCCGATGGCTTCGACTTCCGGTTCCCCGAGCAGGGCGCGGCAGACTTCCTCGGCCTGATCGGCGGGAATGGAAATTTCATGACCGTCTTCGCCGGTATAGCCCGAGCGACTGATGTAACAATCCGCGCCGCAGATGCTGACTTCCTGATAAGTCATAAAGTCCATCTCGTCGGCGGCTTCCGCGCCGCCTTTGGCGAAACGGGCGAGAACCTCGGCGGCTTTCGGGCCCTGCAGGGCGACGAGCGCGCGGTCGGTGAGTTCTGTCAGGGTAAAGCCGTCGGGCAGGTGAGCGCGCATATGGGCGATGTCCTGTTCCTTGCAGGCGGCGTTAACCACCAGGAACAGATCATTGGCCCGCTTGGTGATCATCAGGTCATCCAGAATGCCGCCCTTGTCATTGGTGAACATGCTGTACCGGATGGCGTTGACGTCGAGATCGACGATATTGCCGGGCACCAGGGTTTCGATCCAGCGATCGGCGTGTTCCCCGGTGATGACGACCTGCCCCATATGGGAGACGTCGAACAGTCCGGCGGCGCTGCGGGTGTGATTATGTTCGCCCATCACGCCGAGCGGATATTGCACCGGCATCAGGTAGCCTGCGAAAGGCACCATCTTGCCGCCCAGTTCTTCATGCAGGCTGCAGAGGGGTGTTTTTAACAGATCGCTTGAATCGGTACTCATGTATTTCTCCAGAGGTCGCACTTTAGCACGCAAACCCGTGCTATCGGTGCCCCCTCTGTCATGGGTACCTGAGAGATTTGACCTTATTTGCGGACGCTATCGCCTTGCGGCTTGTTCAGCGCCCCTTTCATAAAGCTTACCCCGTCGGTGGGGTTTAAAAAACCCTCTTTCCAGAGTGCTTGCGTATCCTGCGGTCCTTTTGCCTGAGAGTTTCCGGGGCGGTTGCTCCTTCGGCGCTGGCGTTCCACCAGTCTCTCCCGCAGGGATCATAAGCATGGCGACATAATAGTCTTATATTGGGCAGAGTCAATCGCGGAAGCGAGGCCTGAATAAGGAAAAAATATTATGCGGCGGTCAGGTAAACTTTAAGTCATTGTACAGGGAGGCGATATCTGCGATATATAGAAGATATGGACTGGAGTTTGTTGCCGGTCCGGTCATTACAATAATTGGGAAATTACAGGATAATGAGCATCATAAAAGTGATCTTTTCATCACTCTGGCAGGCGTTGAAAGTTTCTTGGCGGGTTTTTCGTAAATTTCAATCTGCGGTGGGCACGCTGCTGTTTTTGATTTTGGTCGTATTCATTCTGGTGTCGGTCTTTAAGGTCGATCAGGTGACTGTACCGGACAAAGGTGCTTTGCTGGTTTCCCTTGAAGGGGCCATTCAGGAACAAAAGGTTTACAACAGTTCGCCGACACAGGCCCTGAGCGGCAATGCCAAAAAACGCCAGACCGTCCTGCGGGAAGTGATCAAGGCGATCGATATTGCAGCTGAAGATGACAATATCACCATGATGATTGTCAATACCAACAGTCTCGGGGGGGCGATGCCCTCCAAACTGCATTATATCGGGGAGGCGATGCAGCGGTTCCGCAAAACGGGCAAGAAAATTGTCACATATGGCAACAGTTTCAGTCAGGGGGGCTATCTGGTCGCGTCTTACGCAGATGAGGTATATTTGCATCCTTATGGCGCGGTGCTGATGTATGGCTACGGGTCTTATCAAAATTATTACAAGGACTTCCTCGACAAGATCAAAGCCGAGGTGCAATTGTTCCGGGTGGGCAAATATAAGTCAGCCATGGAACCTTTTATTCGCAGTGATATGTCGCCGGCGGCCCGGGATGCGATGAAGGTTCTTCTCGGGGGATTATGGTCTGAATATACCAACAGTGTGGTTGCCGGCCGTGATCTGGACCGGGAGGCTTTCCTGCACCACTTTGATACCGTGGAAGAGGATCTCAAGGCGGTGGACGGTGATCTGGCGGCGCTGGCGCTTTCCTATCGTCTGGTTGACGGTCTGAAAACCCGGGAAGAATGGCGGGCTTATCTGGCGGACCAGCTGGGCACGGACATTAAAAACCTGAAGAGCAAGATCATCAATCATCATGCTTATCTGGGGGCGCAATTACCAACGCTCAAGGTTAAGGAAAATACAATCGCGGTGATTTATGCCAATGGTACAATCATGGACGGGCAGCAGCCACGCGGAGTCGCCGGGGGCGAAACAGTGTCGCGTCACTTGCGGGAAGCCCGGTTGAACACCAAGGTCAAGGCTGTGGTTCTGCGGGTCAACAGCCCGGGGGGCAGCGCGTTTGCCTCCGAACTCATTCGTCAGGAAGTTCTGCTGTTGAAAGAGGCCGGCAAGCCGGTCGTGGTATCGATGGGTTCTCTGGCGGCATCGGGCGGCTACTGGATTTCCGCCAATGCGGATGAAATATGGGCTTCTCCGACGACCATTACAGGGTCAATCGGTATTTTCGGGGCGATCCCCAATTTCGAAGGCACTCTGGCGGCTGTCGGCATTAACACCGACGGGGTCGGCACCACGCCGCTGTCGGTGGCCGGCGTTACCAAACCTCTGCCGGAACCGGTCAAAGCCGTGATTCAGAGCAACATCGAGAATGGTTATGATCGTTTTCTGAAGCTGGTGGCGGAAGGTCGCAATATGACCGTGGAACAGGTTCATGAAATCGCCCAGGGGCGGGTCTGGACCGGGGCCAAAGCCAAGGAGCTGGGACTGGTGGATCAGCTGGGAACCTTTGAACATGCGGTGGCGTCGGCGGCTAAAATGGCGGATCTGGAGGATTATCGCGTTGGCTTCTGGGAAGACCCCGTACCGTGGGACATCAAGATGATTTCTGAATTTATGGAGCGCCATACGGGGCTGGGCAAGATGTTGATGGCGAAAACCGTAACCCCTCAGGATATTCTGGCGGCGCGGATTATGGATAAGCTGTCCCTGTTTGGTCAATTGAATGACCCCAATCACGCCTATGTGCTTTGTGTGAGTTGTCTGGCGGATTTCGGGAACAGACCGTAACGCCGGCCCCATTCCTTCATAAATAAGAAAGCACCGCATCCTTGTTTTGCGGTGCTTTTTTTGTCGGCAAAAGTCTGTTCAAGCCGATAAATTCTGTGTATAACCCGCTCATGAGAAAAACTGATATCAATGTTTATATCGCCAACCCCCGTGGCTTCTGCGCCGGGGTGGACCGGGCTATTCAAATTGTCGAACTGGCGCTGGAAAAATACGGCGCGCCTGTTTATGTGCGTCATGAAATCGTCCATAATAAGTTTGTCGTTGAAGGCCTGAAAAAACGCGGGGCGATCTTTGTCGACGAACTGGACGAAGTGCCCGAAGATGTCCCGGTGGTCTTTTCCGCCCACGGGGTGCCGAAATCGGTGCCTTTGGAAGCCGCCCGACGCAAGATGTTGTATGTGGACGCGACCTGTCCACTGGTCAGCAAGGTGCACCGGGAAGCCGAACGCCATGACCGCAAGGGCAGCGAGATCGTCATGATCGGTCATGCGGGGCATGCAGAAGTGGTGGGCACGATGGGGCAGGTGGCGGAAGGGCGCATCACCTTGGTGGAAACACCGGAAGACGTGGCGACGCTCGACTTTAATTCCGATGACGATATTGCCTATATTACCCAGACGACCCTGTCGCTGGATGACACGGCGGAGATCATCGCGGCGCTGAAGGCCCGCTATCCGCAGATCCATGATCCGAAAAAGGAAGATATTTGCTACGCCACCACCAATCGCCAGGGGGCGGTCAAGGCATTGGCTGAAAAAGCCGAGGCCGTGTTGGTTATCGGCGCGCCAAACAGCTCAAACTCCAAACGTCTGGTCGAGGTGGCCACCCGGGAGGGGTGCCGGTCGATGTTGATCCAGCGGGCGGCGGATATCGATTGGGCCTGGCTTGACGGGGTCAGGCATGTCGGTTTGTCGGCCGGGGCGTCGGCGCCAGAAATCCTGGTCGAGGAAGTGATCGCGGCCTTTAGAGAAAAATACAACATCACCCTGGAAACCGTAATGACGGTGGAAGAGAATGTGCAGTTCAAGCTGCCGGCTGTTTTGATGCGCGACTGACGTGCTCGGAATACAATTGGGGCGGATGAGGAAAAGAGTTAGATTATGGCGGTTTATACCCATGTGAGCGCGGAGGAAATTTCCGCATTTATGGCAGACTATGACGCGGGGGAAGTCCTGTCCTTCAAGGGCATTGCCGAAGGTGTGGAAAATTCAAACTATATCCTGAAAACCACCGAAGCGAGTTATATTCTGACCCTTTATGAAAAGCGGGTGAACCCCGACGATCTGCCTTTCTTTCTCGGGTTGATGGACCATCTGGTTCATAAGGGCACCAATTGCGCCTTTCCTGTGCGGGACCGCGCGGGCAATATTCTGAAAACCCTGTGCGGGCGTCCGGCGGCCCTGATCAGTTTTCTGGAAGGCTTGTCGATCAATCGTCCGGGGCCGGAGCACTGCCAGCAGTTGGGACAGGCCATGGCTGGCATGCATCAGGCGGCTGCGGATTTTGACATCCGCCGTGAAAATGCCCTGTCGGTGGCCGGCTGGCGGGAACTTGTCAATGCATGCGCCGGTCGCGCTGACGAGGTGATGCCCGGCCTGTCCGATATACTGCAGGCGGAAATGACTTATCTGGAAGCGCACTGGCCGAAGGGATTGCCGGAAGGGGTGATCCATGCGGACCTGTTTCCGGATAATGTATTTTTTCGGGGCGGGGAATTGTCGGGTCTGATCGATTATTATTTCGCCTGCAATGATATCCTGGCCTATGACGTGGCGATCAGTCTCAATGCCTGGTGTTTCGAGACTGACGGCGCCTTTAACATCACCAAGGCCAGCCGTCTGTTGCGGGGATATGGCGCAGTTCGCCCGATGACAGAAATGGAAATACAGGCCCTGTCAGTTCTCTGTCGCGGGGCGGCTTTCCGCTTTTTGTTGTCCCGGCTCTATGACTGGCTGAATCAGGTCGAAGGCGCTCTGGTGCAGGTCAAGGATCCGATGGAATATGTCACTAAACTGAAATTTCATCAGGCGGTTACAAGCCCGTCAGAATACGGATTGGATATATGAAAAAAGTAACGCTTTATACCGATGGTGCCTGTTCCGGCAATCCGGGGCCGGGCGGCTGGGGCGCCTGGCTGGTGTCGGGGGCGCACAGCAAGGAGCTGACCGGTGGCAAGAAAGAAACCACCAATAACCAGATGGAGCTCACTGCTGCGATTGAAGGGCTGAATGCCCTGAAGGCGCCGTCAGATGTGACGCTTTATACGGACAGTGTGTATGTCAAGGACGGCATTACCAAATGGATTCATAACTGGAAGAAGAATGGCTGGCGCACGGCCAATCGCAAACCGGTGAAGAATGCCGAACTTTGGCAGGCGCTTGACGCGGCCGTGGAACGGCATGATGTGACCTGGAAATGGGTCAAGGGTCATAACGGCGATCCGGGTAATGAGAAGGCCGATGAACTGGCGCGTCAGGGCATGGTGGCCTATCAATATTAGGCGTTGAGGGGGGAGCGGGGATCGAGGACCGTATAAAAGGTCCGGTATCGAAAGAGAGAGGAGAACAAATGTCGCGGGATGATTTATTCAAGGCCATTGACGTGGCCGATGAGGCCAGACTGAGGGAAATTCTGGCGCAGGATCCGGCTTTGGCCGGAAGCCGTAGCGAGGACGGCATGTCAGCCATTCTTTTCACCCTGTATCTGGCAAAATATGACCTGACCAAGGCGTTGCTGGAACAACAGCCGGCGCTCGACCAGTTTGAACTCGCCGCCCTGAATATGCCTGATGATCTGGCGGCCTGCCTTGACACCGGCGAAGGCAATATTGACGCGATGACCGGGGATGGCTTTTCCGCTCTTCATCTGGCGTGTTTCTTTGGCGCGATGGAGGCGGCGGCGCTTTTGGTGGAACGTGGCGCCAATGTCAATATTCATGCGGATAACGGGACCGATTTACGGCCTTTGCACAGTGCTTGTGCAGCCGGGCACGGGGCCATTGTCAGCTTGTTGCTGAATGCGGGCGCCAAGGTCAATGTGGCTCAGGCGGGGGGCTACACCCCTCTGATGGCGGCGGCCAGTCTCGGAAATGCGCCGGTGGTCGATATGCTGCTGGAAAAAGGTGCTGATAAAACCATTCAGGCGGATGACAAACGCACTGCCGTGGATTTTGCCGCAGCCACCGGACTTGAAGCGTTGGTTGAGAAGCTGACGTAAAGAAGCGGGGGTGCAGGGGCGGTCCTTTGAGGATAAGGGGGGTGGTTTCCGCCCCTGCGTCCGGAAATGAGGGGGGATCATTTCCAGAGGGTAGTTTTTTTAGAAGTGGAAGCTTGCTCCGATCAGGAAGCGATTTTCATCAGGGTCAAGGGTAATGGTGTTGGCTCCGCTTGCCACATCCCATTTTTTATATTCGGCGCGGGTATATTCCGCCCGGATGCTGAACTGGGGTGTCATGGCGAATTCAATCCCGCCACCATACCGGAACCCGCCCAGACGTTTGTCCACATTGGCTGCGAGGCCAGTGGTGTCAAACTTGGTGTTGGTATATCCGCCCAGCCCGTAGAACAAGACCTGTTCGGCCACGAAACCGACACGACCGGATATGTCAAAAGTATTTTTGGCTTTCAATCCGCCGTTTGTGGTGTCAAAAGAGAATGTCGGTTCCGGGGTGTTGTTGAGGTAAAAACCACCTTCCAGCCCGAAATAGATTTGATCCATCTGGACGCCATAGCCGCCATAAATGCCGCCGCCGACTTTATTCTTGTCATCAAGTGTGATGGTGGCGGATGGGCTGACGGTCGCACCGGAGCCAAAGTCATGCAAGGTTAAGGCTCCCCCGACGTAAGGGCCGTTAAACGGGGCCTGTTCACTGGCGGCAAACACCGGAAAGGAGATCACGGAGGTTGCTGCGGCGATCATCGCGATTTTAGGGGTGTAATTTCTCATTCTATATAGTCCTTAGGTTATCTATTAAATTGGGATCACTTGGATTAAAAAAAATACCGCGTATTTCATTGCGGCAGTTCAAGTTTTCCCCTCGCCCAAAATGAATATAGGGAGTGGTTCGGTGGGTTTCGTCCGGTCCGATAGGGAAGGGGCGGTTTTTCGTCTTCGCCTATGTATTCGAACGTTTATAAGATATTGATTTAAATCAATAATGTTCGAAATGTGACGCATTTAAAAACTGTGGCAAAACGGAGGCAGGACAGGAAAGAATGTGGCAAAGATGCGGCCAGTTGGTCACAACAGGTCACAGACCGTTGCGGGCGGCGAATCATCTTCTGCAGGAGTTGGGAAATGGCATTGCCTGATGGGGGTGTCAGGCAGCCGCCGGGCGATCAGGCGCTGGATTGCTGCTGTTTGCGATATTGAGTCGGGGTCAGTCCGGTATACCGTTTGAAGGCCGTGTTAAAGGTCGACTTGGAATTAAAGCCGACCTCATGGGCCACGTCGAGCACCGAAATTTTCTCGTCCCCCTTCGGCACCAGTTTTTCCTGGGCGGCGCGCACGCGAAATTTATTGATAAAATCAAAAAAATTGCAGTTGAGGTTCTGGTTGATCACTTGAGAGATGTAATTGGGGGAAATACGGGTGTGATCACTGAGGCTGCGCAGGGACAGCATGTTGTCTTTATAGAGTTGATCCAGTTCCAGGGCTTGTTGCAGTTTGTGCAAGATACGTTCTGAATCTGCATCGCTAAGGGCGGACTTTGCATATTTGGCGGGCTGCGGCGTTTCACGGGTTGTTTCTGTTTCTGGTTCTGTTTTTGGGTGTTGTTGGTCCGCGATTGTGTCGAGTTGTCGTTGCAGGCTTTCTTCTTCCCGCAGGACCGCGTCATGACGCAGGCCTTTGAAGCTGAGAAAGTAAATAATACCGACATCCACCAGGGTGGTGATCGTACCTATCGGTTCCGACAGGGCGTCCGACCAGCCGAACAATTGATCAAAGGCGTAAAGAAGCCATTGTATTGACAACATGATAATCAATACCCGTAACCAGTCGAGTTTATGATCTTCTACATTGGCGAAAAACTGTTTCAGGGTGGTGAAATGACGTCGGATGATTCGGTATGACTTGACCAGATAATAGAGTATCTGGACCGGTAGCATGATCTGGGTCAGGACGACGCCGAGAACACCGATCAGAAAATATCCGGTCTCCGGCAAGTCTTCCTCTTCCATCAGAAGAGAGAATTTAAGGGTGTCGGGAAAACTGTAAAACGTCATCATCAGAACGACGGCGATAACGGGCATGATAAAATGTCGATACCGTTTGCGGTCAAGTTTGTAGCTTTCAGGATCGCACATGTCGCGGATGTAAAAATATAAGAACGGCCCCAGCAGGAAAAAGCTTGGCACCATTAACCCGGCCAGCCGGGGATACTGAAAGATCAGGTCGGAAGTTTCCCAGAAGTTATCAATAAAGGTCAGGCCATAAATAAACAGGAAACCGGCGAGAAATCTTTTGGGAGATTTTGTACCCTTGCTGTCCATGCTGAAATAAAGCGCCATAAATGCACACATGGTGCCGCCCATCAGAAGCGCCGCAATTTCATAGGGAATTGGGGTCTGCATTGATATGTGGTCCTATCCTCATTAGCCCGTGCCCCTTATATAAAAGTGAAACATGTCAGAAATTGGATGGTGCAGAACGCCAACGATGAAGCAGGATTACTTGCTTTATCATATATGATTTGCCACTATATGCGGCAAGAGGGTTTTCTATTTCACCAATAACTCAAAACGGGGATAATCTATGGGATTGTTTAGCATGCATAAAATTATAAAAATTTGTCTGATGGCCAGTGTCTTTGCCTGGTCCGCCGGAATCGCGCATTCGGCCGAAGAGACGAAAAAAGAAGAAGCGGCCAAGGTGCCGGAAATTCAGACATCAGTGACCAAGCATACCGGTAAATTCAACGGTGTGACACTTAAATACACGGTCTCGGCCGGGGATACTCACCTTAAAAATGACAAGGGTGAGGCAGTGGCGAGCATCTTCTCCACAGCCTATACCAAGGATGGGGTGAAAAATCCGGCGGCGCGGCCGATTACATTTATGTTCAACGGCGGACCAGGCTCTGCTTCCCTGTGGCTTCACATGGGGGTCTTTGGCCCGAAACGTATTGATGTGCCGAGTGATGCGGTCAATGCCGGAGCGGCGCCATATAGTCTGATTGACAATCCGTTGAGCCTGCTGGATGTGACCGATGTGGTCTTCATTGATCCGGTGGGCACCGGCTATTCCAAGGTGGTCGGCGCGGGTAAGGGCAAGGATTTCTGGGGTCTGAATGAAGACGCCAAATCAATTGCCAAATTCATTCAGATGTATGTCACGAAAAACAAACGCTGGAATTCACCGAAATATGTTGGTGGCGAGAGCTATGGCACCACCCGTACGGCGGCGTTGGTCAAGGAATTGCAACAGGGTTATAACAGCATGGCGCTGAATGGCCTGATCATGATTTCCTCTATTCTGGACTTTCAGACCACAGATGGCGGGTCCGCCAATGATGATCCTTATGTCAGTTTTCTGCCTACTTTTGCCGCGACCGCCTGGTATCACGGCAAGGTCGATAAAACGGGAACCACGCTGGAAGCTTTCGTTGACGAGGCGCGTAATTTCGCCATCAATGAATATTCCGTGGCGTTGCTGAAGGGCAACCGGATGACGGATGCTGAACGGGAGAATATTCTCACCAAACTCAGCCGTTATACAGGCCTCAGCAAAGGCTATCTCAAACAAGCCCGTCTGCGGGTGAACGAATTCCGCTTTATGAAAGAACTCCTGCGGGATGAAGGCAAGGTTGTCGGACGGCTCGACAGCCGGTTCACCGGCACCGAGGAAGATGACGCGGGCGAAACATTCGAAGCTGATCCGTCCGGTTATGGCATCAGTGCGGCCTACACGGCGGCGGTGAATGATTATTTCGGGCGTACGCTCAATATTGAGCGGGAGGAACGCTATGAAGTGCTGAGCGGTAAACCAGGTAAAAAATGGAACTGGAAGCAGGGACAAAGCTGGACCGGCGGTTATCCGGCTCTGGGGCATTATGTCGCCCGGGGCATGCGTCAGAACAAAGATCTGCGTATGTATGTGGCCAATGGTTACTATGATATGGCGACGCCTTTCTTTGGTACGGAATACACCATGGCGCAGTATGGACTGGATCAGAACCGCATTACGATGGATTATTTCGAGGCCGGACACATGATGTATTTGCATCATCCGTCTCTGGAAAAACTGGCGAAGAATGTGCGTCAGTTCATTCTGGACGGGGCCAAATAACACCTTGATGAGAAGAGCAGGTTATGAAAATGACCTGCTCTTTTTTTAAAGATATACGGGAGGAATTTCTGATGAAGATATGGATGTATACAATAGGTGTGTTGAGCATGATTGCCGGCGGGTCTGTGGGGGCCTCTGCAGGGGAAGCTACTGCTTTATCAGACCGGGGCGACCGTAATGTCGGGGCGCAATTCGCCACCAGGTCCCAGGTGATCGCCAAAAACGGTATGGCGGCAACCAGCATACCGTTGGGCACCCAGGTGGCGCTGGATATCCTGAAAGACGGCGGTTCGGCGGTAGATGCGGCGATTGCAGCCAACGCGGCCATCGGACTGATGGAACCCACAGGGAACGGCATTGGAGGGGATATTTTCGCCATAGTCTGGGACCCGAAAACCAAAAAACTCTATGGGTTGAATGGTTCGGGACGAGCGCCGATTGGGTTGAGTTATGAAAAAATGAAAGAAGAGCTGGCCAGACGCGGCGTCTCCTCAATCCCGAAATATGGCAGCTTGCCGGTTTCGGTTCCCGGTACGGTGGACGGCTGGTTTGAATTGCATCGCAAGTTTGGCAAATTGTCGATGAAGAAAAACCTCGCGCCGGCAATCCGCTATGCCAGGGAAGGTTTCCCCGTGACGCAATTGATTGCCCATTATATGAAAATCGCGGGCAAGCGGTTCCTGGCGGAAAATTCGGGGGTAGAGGAAACGGAGAATTTCCTGAAAACCTATTATCCTGATGGCAAGGCGCCAGTGGAAGGGCAGATGTTCAGGAATCCTGATCTGGCCCGGACGTTGGAAAGGATTGCGAAGGGGGGACGTGACGCGTTTTACAAGGGAGAAATCGCCACCACCATTGATGCTTATATGGTGCGCATTGGCGGATATATCCGTAAAGAAGATCTGGCGCGTCACACCAGCACCTGGGTTGAACCGCAATCGGTGAATTACCGCGGCTATGATGTGTTCGAGCTGCCGCCGAACGGCCAAGGCATAGCCGCATTGCAGCAGCTGAATATTCTGGAAGGCTTTGATCTGAAAGCCATGGGCCATAACAGTGCGGATTATCTGCATGTACATACAGAGGCGAAGAAGCTTGCTTTTGAGGACCGGGCCCGATTCTATGCCGACCCGGAATATTTCAAGGCGCCGATAGAGAAGCTCCTGTCCAAGGAATATGCCGCAGAACGGCGTAAGCTGATTCGTATGGACAAGGTCCTGAAGAAAGTGAAATATCCGGACCCGGACGTTCTACAAGACGGAGACACCATTTATCTGACGGTGGCGGATAAGGATGGCATGATGGTCAGTCTGATTCAAAGCAATTACCGGGGGATGGGGTCAGGGCTGGTGCCGGATGGCCTGGGCTTTATGTTACAGGACCGGGGAGAGCTCTTCGCCCTGAAGAAAGATCACCCCAATGTCTACGCGCCCGGCAAGCGGCCATTCCATACCATCATTCCGGCCTTTGTGATGAAAGACGGACATCCAGTGATGAGTTTTGGTCTTATGGGCGGCGGGATGCAGCCTCAGGGGCACGCGCAGATCATCAGCAATATCATTGATTTCGGCATGAATGTGCAGGAAGCCGGTGATGTGGCGCGTTATCGCCATGACGGTTCAAGCCAGCCAACAGGACAGATCATGACTGATGGCGGAGTGCTTAACGTGGAATTTGGTGTGGCAGACCATGTCGTGATGGATCTGAGATCCCGCGGGCACAGGGTAAAAATCGATAAAGGCGGTTACGGGGGGTATCAGATGATCTACTGGGACCGCGATCAGGGGGTTTATAAGGCGGCGTCGGAAATGCGCAAAGACGGCCAGGCTGCAGGATACTAAACGACCAGAAGAAGGCCGGTTACAAATCAAATAAAAAAGGCTGCCCCAGAATGGAGGCAGCCTTTTTCGTATTCGGGTCGCTCAGTTGTGACTTATTGCAGACGCCAGCTGATTGGCATTACAAAGCTCAATTGATCGTCTGTAAGGCTTGCCGGCGGAGTTGGCAGAGGGTTCAGGCGATCCATCAGTTTTGGAACTTCCTGATCAAGAACATCGTGGCCGGTTTTCTCAATCATTTCGAAATTTTTAATTTCGCCTGTCCGGGCGATACTCACCTTGATCTTGGCGCTGCCTTCAATTTCTTTACGCATTGCGGAACGCGGATAAATCTGTTTTTTGGCGATTTTCTGGCCAACCTTACCCTGCCAGTCAGCGACTTCATTGGCGCTGGCGGAGTTTACGGATACGAAGGGAAGTGAAATGAGAGCTGTTGCGACAGCAATCTTGATCATGTGTTTAATGTTCATCATTTTTAAAACCTAACTTTAACTTACTTTAACTTACTTTAATTTAAAAAATCAGTGCCGATATCATATGTGGTCCGATCATTATATACGGATCAGATCTCGGCATCTTGTTATGCACTTGAAAAGTAATTTACAGCGCAAGTATTAAGGGAGTGTTAATAGATAAATCTTTAACTTTTATTTTTGCTAATGTTTATAAAAGATATATTTATCATATAGTTAATATGGATTTATATAAGATGTTAAGGCAAAAAAAATGCCGGGTTAAAAAACCCGGCAAGTCTCAAAATATAGGGAGGCTTCATGTCTTGGGAGACAATGAAACAAGCTATAACACCCAGGGAGGGCGGGAGTTATAGCAGGATAAAACTTGGGAGCGTTTTATCCGTAGATGTTCAAAACATCTGAGGGGAATATAGGGGAATGGGCTGAAGGACACTAGAGGCATAAATTACAATGCAGCCATGCAATTATTGCATAACTTGGAAGCGGTCTATTTCAGGCGTTGCCCGCATGGGTGGACAGCAGGGTAATGTCAATGCCAAGCTTGGCCATGGCGCGCGGCCATTTCAAATCAAGATCCGTGCGGAAAAGCAATTCTGAGTCGGCCTCTGTGTTGAGCCAGCTGTTGCGGCTGAGTTCGCTTTCGAGCTGCCCCTTGCCCCAGCCGGTGTAGCCCAGAGCGATAATATAATGGCGCGGGCCACGGCCTTCGGCGATGGCCGACAGAATATCGATGGTGGCGGTGAGGGCGACGGTTTCAGAAATGATCAGAGTCGTGTCCTGAACATAGTCTGCCGAATGCAGGATAAAGCCCCGGCCTATTTCCACAGGTCCGCCGGTATGAAGGATGATGTCATCTGTGGGGTTGGGGTTGCCTTGGCTTTTCTGGGCATCATAAGGAATATTCAACTGATCCATCAGGTCAGGAAAGTCGATATTGGATGCCTTTTCATTAATCACCAGGCCCATGGCGCCTTCTTCATTGTGGCTACAGATATAAATCACACTGCGGTCAAAGCGTTGGTCGGTCATGCCGGGCATGGCGAGCAGGAGTTGTCCTTCGAGGTAAGTGGATTTTATCATATGTTCTGACTTCTTTCCGGGCGGAGCCCCGCCGATCATTGACATAAAGTTCACACAATATTGATTATATTAAATCAGGATAGTCTATATACTTATGGCATGAGAATAAACAGAAACAAATGATTTTGATGCAAAAGAAACGAATTTATACGGTGGCGTTAAGCCTGATATTGATGCTGGTTGTCTCTGGGCCCGTGCTGGCAGAAGGGGGCACGTCACGTTGGGTGATTGATCAATATACCAAGTCGCGGCTTTTTGTCGGCGGCTATGATGAAGCCACGAAAACATTAAAGATCGGCTGGCAGGTTTCCTTGAAAGAGGGGTGGAAGACGTATTGGCGCTCTCCCGGGGAAGCCGGTCTGCCGCCCCGCTGGGGCTGGGGAGATGCGGAAAACGTGGACCGCATTTCTGTGAAATGGCCGACACCACACCGGTTGCATATTTTTGACATGGAAACGTTGATTTATAATCAGGAGGTGATTTTACCGATTGATGTGACGGTGGGGGACGCCAGCGAGCCGGTTTCGTTGGATCTGGATCTGGAATATATGATCTGCGCGGAAATCTGCGTGCCGCAGGAAGGCACATACCGGCTGGATATTGGCGCGCCGCAAGATCTCAAGATTTCTTTCTTTCAACAGGCGCAGCTGCAACGCTATCAGGATATGGTGCCGATAAAAAGGTCGGCGTCGGGGGTGGTGGTGACGGTCCGGGAAGGGGCCAAAAAACATCTGGACATCAGATTACCTGATGATTTTACAGCGGTGAAGGATATCATTGTCGAGGGACCGGACGGGGCGATGTTTGGGCGCATGGACTCTGACGGGGTCCGGTTATTCTCGGTGCCTTACATGGCGCGGCAGAGTTTGGCCGGGGCTGATTTGATCCTGACCATCCTGTCGCAGGACGGTCCGTCCCATGAAGTGGCGGTCACGGCGCAGCCGTAAGCCTCCGGAATGGCGGGCTTATAAAGATAAAGGGAGGCTGAACAGCCTCCCTTTTCTTATTTCGTCAGATCATGCTGTCCTAGAAGTTAAACACGGCTTCGATGCCATATGTCCGTGGCTGATTCGGGAAACGGGAAATGGTGCCGAAGAAATCCCGTAAGTCATCCACATATTTTTTCTGATTGGTCAGGTTGCGACCCCAGAGATAGACTTCCCAGGTTTCATTGTTGGAAATCAGACCGATGCGGCCGTTGATTAAAGTCAATGGCTCGATACGGTCAAACGGCACGGTGCCCCCGGCGCGCAGCGGGGCGGTGGTGTCGTTGTTGACTGTGGTGTAATAATCACTGCGGTGCGTCAGGTCCGCCCGGATCAACAAGGTTGAATTCAAACTGTCAATCTGTTGGTAATATTGGGCGCTGAAAGCGGCATTGAAGGTGGTGGCGTTGGGCAGGCGGTTGCCGGATACGTCAGACCCGCCTGAGCCGCCTTCGAGGAATTCATCAAAAGTGGCATCCAACACGCCCATCGACCCTGTGAAAGTCAGGTTTTCTGTGGCGCGCCATGTGGCTTCGGCTTCAATACCTTTGGTCTTCACCTTGGCGGCATTGGTGATGCGAATGGATGTTTTGCCGCCGCCGAGGTCCACAAACTGGTTGACCTGATAATCGTCATAATTGGCGATAAAGGCAGCCATGTTCAGAGTGACCTTATTGTCGAAATAACTGGCCTTATAGCCGATTTCAAAACTATCGACAGTTTCCTTGTCAAATTCCAATCCGGTATTTTCCGCCAGTTCATCTGCGTTGATATAATCGAGATTGAAACCACCGCTTTTATAGCCGGAAGAATATTTACCGTAGATGTTGGCTTCATCTGTTAAGGCATAAGTTAAACTTACTGCGGGCGCAAAGAATTTATCCTGACGGTCATTAATCAATGGCGACGGATTACTGGGGTCGCTGCCAGTGGACCCGATGTTAAAGGCCAATGCATTTAATGGATGGGCAAAGGGTAGGGGGTGTCCAGAATTGCGCCCGTCCAGAAGCCAGTTAACATCTTTATCTTCTATGGAGTAGCGCAGGCCAAGGCCGAGTTTCAGTTTGTCACTGATTTGATAGCCACCGTTAAAATATGCGGCGTAGCTTTTGGTGTTTACAGTCCCGCTGTTATACACCAGGTCACCTGGCGAACCAAAACCGAGTGTTTGGCGAATGACTTCCTGCCCTACTGCATCGGCGCCGGTCAGAAGACCAATGTAGGATGTCAGGAAATCTTGCCCTAAAATTACATCGCGCTGGGTGTCGGCTTTCTGGTCGTAGTAATAGAGTCCGACCATGTAAGTAAAGTCCTGGCCATCAGGAGAAATAAACTGGACTTCCTCTGAGAATTGTTTGTATTTGTCAGCATACTCGATAGAAACAATATCCAGGTGGGCGTAGTCCGTGACGTTGGTATAGGACGCATCGGTTTCCCGGTAGCCGGTGATGGATTTAATCGTAAAACCGCCGGATGTTTCATAACTGATGTCCAGATGCCCGCCGTAGATATCTCGCTTGTCCGTAGGATCGGCGCTAAAGGCGACCACCCGTTCTTCGGGGGCGAGCGGCACTGTTGTGATCCCCAGCATATCGGTCAAAGGTTCTCCGATCAGAATCAGGCTTTCGCTGTTCAGTCCGTCAAAGGAGGCATTGACTTCAAGTTGGTCGCTGACCTGGACCCGGATCTGGGCCCGGTAGGCGAGCGTGTCAATTTCCATCAGGTCGTTGCCGGTGACGATATTGTTGATGTATCCATCCCGGTCGGTTTTGGCGACGGAGAATTTGGTTGAGACTTTCTCAGAGACAGGCAGGTTAACCATGCCTTTGAATTCACGATACCCGAGATTGCCAAAGTCGGCGCTGACCTGGCCTGAAATTTCATCACCGGGCTTTTTGGTAACAAGACTGATGGCGCCGGCAACCGTATTCTTGCCAAACAAGGTGCCTTGGGGGCCGCGCAAAACCTCGACCCGTTCCAGATCAAGCAGTTCCTGATTGAGAGAAGGAGACTGCCCCATATATACACCATCCACATAAACCCCGACCCGGGCGTCAAATCCGATATTACGGCTCTGGGCGCCAACACCGCGAATGGTCACGGTGGAGCGGAAATCATTACTCTGGCTGATCTGCAGGTTAGGGATATATTCGGCAATGGATTTCAAATCCCGCACCCCCGTTTGATCCAGTTGTTCGGCAGAAATTGCGGACATAGAAATCGGCACATCCTTCAAACGTTCGGACCGTTTAGTCGCGGTCACCACAATATCTTCAATTGCGATTTCTTCCGCGGCGTATACCGCGGCCGGGGTCAGGCTGGTAAGGGCTGCTGATAAGCCGAGAATAGAGGTGAGTGTGGCGCATTTAATCATTGATTTATTCCCAAGGTATGTTGTTTTTTATGATTCAGAATACTGTAGCTTTTAAAACTAACGTTTATATTATTCAGAAAAATAGAATGATATCAAGTATTTCATCAAGAAATTATTTCATATGAGTAATGAAATCATAAAACTCGCGAATGGGGCTTTGCTCGGGTACACTGGGATAATAACAGGAAGAATATGAAACTAAATAGGGAATCGGGAAATATATGTCAAAAGAGACCACGGTAGTTATTGTCCTTGTGGTTTATAAAATCACATTAATTCTGATCGGCCTCTGGGCGCAGCGCCGCACGCACAGCAATACGGATTTCTTTGTCGGCGGTCGGGCGCTGGGGCCTTTTGTCGCCTCTATAAGTTATGCGGCGAGTTCTGCTTCGGCCTGGTCAATCTTAAGTCTTAGCGCTGCCGCTTTCACTTTTGGCCTGTCGACCATCTGGATGTTTGTTGGTCTGATTCTCGGTCATGGTGGTTCCTGGTTGTGGCTCGCGCCGCGTCTTCAGCGTCTGGCGGCGGCGGAGAAGCTCGTGACGTTAACCGATGTACTGGCCTTGGACGGAACAGAGCGGACAAAGCGGGCTATTCGTCTTTTCGCTGCGGCTGTGGTGACCTTTTGTTTTGTCTTTTACGTGGCGACACAGTTTATGGGGGCAGGCAAGGCATTTGCCAGTACTTTTGATATGTCTATGTCGACGAGCATTCTTCTGGGTGGCGGCATTGTGCTGATTTATACATTGCTCGGTGGATTTTGGGCGGTGAGTGTGACGGACACCCTGCAGGGGATGCTGATGCTTGTGGCGGCGCTGCTGCTGCCGGCGCTGGCCCTGATTGAAGTTGGGGGCCCGATCGGTTTGTGGCAGGGGCTGCAGGCAATTTCTAGCCCAGAACAGTTGTCGTTGACGGGACCCAATGTGGGGTTGATGGCGCTGGGGTTTGTTGTCGGCACAATGGCGATGGGGCTTGGCGCTTTTGGGCAGCCGCATTTGCTCACGCGTTTCATGGCCTTGAAAAGTCAGAAAGCGGTGCGGACAGCGCAGAAGTTTGCCATCTTCTGGTTCGTGGTTGTGTTGGGAAATATGGTGGTACTTGGACTGTGTGGCAGGATCCTGATTACCCAGCCCCTGGCCGACCCGGAACAGCTGTTTTTTGTCATGACAGACAGTCTTCTGCCCACGGTGCTGGGGGCTATACTGCTGGCGGCGGTGCTGAGTGCGATCATGTCGACAGCGGACAGCCAGCTTTTGGTCAGCGCCTCGGCTGTGGCCCATGATGTCATGGGGGAACCGGATGAGGGAGAAAACCGTCTGTGGGTTTCACGGCTGGTAATTGCAGTGCTGTGCGGCCTGTCGGTGGCGGTGGCGATTTATTTGCCGTCGGATATTTTCTCTCGGGTCATGTTTGCCTGGGGCGCCCTGGGATCAGCCTTCGGGCCAGTGGTTTTGCTCAGGCTGGCCGGGGTGCGGCTTAATCCAAAGATGATATTGCCAAGCATGCTGATTGGTCTGAGTTTGACAATCCTTTTTTATCTTCAGCCAAATTCTATCGGGGATATCCTTGAAAGATTGGTTCCATTTCTTATTTGTTTTATATTGCTCTACGCAACGAAACTTAACTTTACTCAAAAGGATACGCCATGACCATTGCTGTTGGTGACAAACTGCCGGAAGCTACTCTTGTTGAAATGACAGCCGACGGGCCCACTCCGCGGACGACGGCCGAGATTTTTGGCGGACGCAAAGTCGCGCTTTTCTCCGTTCCGGGCGCTTTTACCCCGACCTGTTCCGCCAAGCATCTGCCAGGCTTTATTGAAAAGGCTGACGCGTTTAAAGCCAAGGGCGTGGACGAGATCGCCTGTATGGCGGTGAATGACGCTTTTGTTATGGGGGCCTGGGGCAAGAGCCAGAATGCCGATGGGAAAGTCAGCATGCTGGCGGACGGTAACGGTGATTTCGCCAAGGCGCTTGGCCTGGAAATGGATGGCACGGGATTCGGCATGGGAATGCGCGGCAAGCGTTTTTCCATGGTGGTGGAAGACGGTGTTGTTACGTCTCTGAATATTGAAGGCCCTGGTGAATTCCATGTTTCCAGTGCGGAATACATGCTTGATCAGCTCTAAAAATATTTTACTAAAGAATGAGCCGGTGTCTGGAAACAGCGCCGGCTTTTTTTATGGGCGGGACAGTGACAGCGCTGTGGCCGCAAGCAGGGCCCATCCGGTCATAAAACTCAGACCACCCAGAGGAATGAGGAAATGCAGCGGAGAAGGAGACAATGCCACATAATAGATCATGCCGCTGAACAGAATCAGGCCAAGAAGGAAAGCGCCAGCGGAGAGTTTGAGGTATTTGAGGGCTTGTTCTGATTTGTCGCAGAGGGGAACCAGCAGGGCGCAACCTAGCAGGGCCAGACTATGGACTAGATGGTACAGGTTGGCTGTGCGGAACAGCGCCGGGCCTTTTTCTGTCATATAGGGAAAGAGGAAATGCGATCCCATTGCCCCGAACAGCACGGCTGTAAAGCCGCTGAAGGCTGCCAGGAGGAGAAGGGATCGCATCATCAGATTAGTTTACCCGGATCAGTTCGACGGTGAAAACCAGCGTCGCATACGGAGGAATCGCACCAGGGGAACCTTGGGGGCCATAGGCCAGATCATACGGGATGAACAGTTTGTATTTCGCGCCTTCCTGCATCAGTTGCAGGCCTTCGGTCCAGCCGGAGATGACCTGATTGAGGCCGAAATCAATCGGTTCACCGCGATCATAGGAGCTGTCGAATTTAGTGCCGTCAATCAGGGTGCCTTCATAGTGAACGGTAACACGATCTGTGGCGGCGGGGCTTTTACCGGTGCCGGCAAGAAGTTCTTTATACTGCAGACCACTCTCGGTTACCTTGACGCCGGATTTTTTGGCGTTTTCGGTGAGGAATTTCTCTCCTTCGGCTTTCATGGCCTCGATCATTTTTTCCATTTCCGCACGCTTGGCCGCTTCCTGTTTCTCAATTTCATCGGCATCAAGAATATCGAACAGTTCGACGGTGAAAATCAGGTCAGCGTTCGGCGGGATCACGCCGCCGGCGCCGCTTTCGCCGTAGGCCAGTTCGGACGGAATGGTGAATTTATACTTGGAGCCGACATTCATCAGCTGCACGCCTTCTGTCCATCCCTTGATCACGCGGTTCAGGGGAAAGGAAATCGTTTCACCGCGTTTGTAGGAGCTGTCAAAGACAGTGCCATCCATCAGGGTGCCTTCATAATGGACAGTGACGGTGTCGGTGGCTTCGGGGCTTGCGCCGTCACCTTTGGTCAGGATTTGATATTGAAGGCCACTTTCTGTGGTGAAAATTTCAGTCTCAGAGGGCAATGTTTGTTCCTTGGTTTGTGTGTCTGCGACAGGTTTATTGTCTTCGACAGTTTGCTTGTCTTCTGCCGTCTGTTCCTTGTTTTCTTTATCAGAACAAGCGGTCAGGGTGAGAGCCAATGCAGAGGTCAGAACCGCCAGCACGGCAGGTTTTGCAATTTTTTGGGTGATGCTTTTTAAGATTATATTTTGTTGGGCAGCCATGCCGAAACACTCCATTTTTTCGCGATTAAGGGTTCTGCATAGCGTAAAATCCGTTCCGATCCAAGGTAAAACTGGGTGATTTTGGACATCTTTTGTGGAATGGCCGGGGAAAATGCTACGAACAGAAAATCGCCACATTTACGATGAATAGTGCGCGCCATTCTGGGCAGGTGGCTTTAAAGGCGGCGGGGGAGTTTCCTGTTAGGAGAGGACATGTAACTGTTAAATGCTTGCCGTATGACGGTTATATGATATATCAGTGTCATAAATTTGGAATTCTTTGGGCGGAGAGCAGGCGTTCTCCCCCTTTTGTTGTTTATTCTTGGCCGGATTGTGCGGCAAAGATTCAGAGAAAATAAGGTTATATAATATGTCAAAAATCAAAATTGCGATTGCCGGTATCGGGAACTGTGCGAGCTCTCTCATCCAGGGGCTTTACTATTACACACCAGAGCGCACCGGTGATGCCACTGTCGTTCCGGGTCTGATGCATCTGGAAGTCGGCGGTTATCGTCCGAGCGATATCGAAGTGGTTGCGGCTTTTGACGTGGACAAACGCAAAGTCGGTAAAGACGTCAATGAAGCGATCTTTGAAAAGCCGAACTGTACAACTGTTTTCTGTGCTGACCTGCCGAAAAGCGGCACCATTGTCAAAATGGGCAACATCCTTGACGGCGTATCCGAACATATGGCCAATTATGATGATGACCGGACATTCCTGCTTGATGGCACAGCTTCCGCCACCAAAGAAGACATCGTGCGCGAATTGAAAGAAAGCGGTGCGGAAATTCTCACCAACTATATGCCGGTTGGGTCTGAAGCCGCGGCTAAATTCTACGCCGAATGTGCGTTGGAAGCGGGCGTTGCCTTTATCAACAACATGCCGGTCTTTATCGCGTCCAACCCGGAATGGGCCGATCGCTTTAAAGAGAAAAACCTGCCGATCGTCGGCGATGACATTAAAGCCCAGCTCGGCGCGACCATCACCCACCGGACCCTGACAGACCTGTTCGCCAAGCGTGGTGTGGTTCTGGAACGGACGTATCAGCTGAACACTGGCGGGAACACAGACTTCCTGAACATGAAAAACCAGGATCGTCTGGAATCCAAGAAAATCTCTAAAACAGAAGCCGTTCAGTCCGTAGCCGGCAAGCGTCTGAGCGATGAGAATATCCACATCGGCCCTTCAGATTATATTCCGTGGCAGAATGACAACAAGCTTTGTTTCCTGCGCATGGAAGGTGATCTGTTCGGTGGCGTGCCGATGAATATTGAACTGCGGTTGAGCGTTGAAGATTCTCCAAACTCCGCCGGTGTGGCGATCGACATGATCCGCTGCTGTAAACTGGCGTTGTTGAACGGGGAAGGCGGCATCCTGCATGGGGCGTCTGCATATTTCTGTAAACATCCTCCGGTTCAATATACCGACGATCAGGCTTATGAAATGACAGAAGAGTTCATCGCGACCCGCGTAAGTGCTCTGAATGCTGCTGAATAAGACTGTAGTGAAGTTAAGGTAAAAGGTATTTTCCGATGAAATGTTTAATTGCGGCGGCCGGACAAGGCACCAGAATGCGCGAGAAAGGGGAAATCAAGCCCCTGATCGAGCTTGACGGTGTGCCGATCATTGAACGGGTGATCAAAAATCTCCGGGCCGGGGGCGTGGATGACTTTTATGTCACCAGCGGATATCGCGGCACCAAGGTTCGGGGTTTCCTGGACATGCTGGCCGAACGTGAAAATATCAAGATTACCCACATCATCAATGAGGACTGGGAACGGCCCAACGGCATTTCCGTGTTGAAAGCCAAAGAGGTTATTGAAGGTCCTTTCATTCTGACCATGTGTGATCATCTGTTTGATCCGGAAATCATTAAGTCTCTTCTGGCGCATGATCATGAAGACGATACAGTAACCCTGTGCGTCGATTATAATATTGAAAATCCTGTTGTGGATATTGAAGATGTAACCCGGGTCAGCTGCACCCGGTCGCGGATTGAAAATATCGGCAAGGTGATCAAGGGTTATAACGCTTTTGATACCGGGATTTTTTATTGCACCCCCAAGATGTTCGAGGCGCTGGAACAAAGCGGCCGGGAAGGCGATGACAGCATTTCCGGAGCGATGAATGTGCTGGGCAGTTGGGACAAGGCGCGGACTTTTGATATCGAGGGTCGTCTGTGGCTTGACGTGGATGATCCCACGGCGTTCGGCAAGGCGATTGTCTATATCAATGAGGGCCGTCTGTAAAACGCAGTATCATTTTTTAAAAGCCGATCCTTTGTGGATCGGCTTTTTTTTATCTTTCAGAGCGGGACTGTCGGTTTTGCTGAGGTTTGGCGGTCGGAATAGAGGGCGGGAATATACGGCAATGTTATAAATATTGTACCTGACTAATTTGAGGGTTTGACTCTATACGGTGAATGCGTAGAATGCGCTCTCTGTAGTACAATATTGATTTACTGTTAAGGCACCTAAAGGATTTGTACGAAGCCATATGACACACCTGGACCCCACCAGTTTTACCTGCGAAAAGCAGAGAGAACTTTATGCATATTGGCTTAAGGTCCGGGGGGAATCGTCAATGCCGTCCCGCAAAGACATTAATCCAATGGATATTCCTCATTTGCTCTCGTCTATCTGGATGGCGGACGTATTGCATGGGGACCCTGTCGGGTTCAAGGCGCGGCTGTTCGGTACTGATCTGGTGCGGGCCTTTCAACTGGAAGCAACCGACAGACGTCTGGACGAATTTTCCTTTACCGGCGGCATTATTAAACGAATGACGGCTCTGGTGGAAACGCGGCAGCCATACTTCTGGAAAGGGCCCTTTCCCTTTGAAACAGATGATTTCAAAAGCTATTCAACAGTGAGCCTGCCCTTGTCGAATGACGACAAGGTTGTAAATATCATCATATGTTCAGTTCATTTTTATAGCTGATTTACTCAGCTTAGCCGTAAACCAGCCCTAATAATCCAATCCCGAGAATTACCCGGTAAATGACAAAGGGTGTCATGCTGGATTTTTGCAGCCAGGTCATTAATCCTGCTATGGCGATCAGGGCCGTAATGAATGACAAGCCCGCGCCGAGGAGAATATCGGTGCTCAAGGCCATGTCACCGGACTCGAAAAGTTTCAGACCTTCGATGGTGCCGGCAGCCAGAATTGTCGGGATCGACATCAGCATGGAAAAACGGGCGGCTTCTGTACGGGTAAATCCCAGTCCGCGTGCGGCCGTCATGGTGATGCCCGAACGGCTGGTCCCTGGAATGATTGCCAGCACCTGTGCAAGGCCAATGATCAGGGCCTGCCCATAGCGCATGTCGGCGATCACTTTGTTCACTGCACAGGTCTTGTCGAGCACATAAAGCAGCAGGCCAAAGATGATGCTGGTCCAGCCGATAATTTCGATGGTGCGCCAGGTGTCATTCCAGCCCATTTTAGAGACGATGCCGCCGATCACCACCACCGGAATGGTTGACAGGATCAGGGCCAGCATCAGGCGGCGGTTTTGCGGCGAGGCGTCCTTGTTGAAGGTGACAAGATGCCAAAAGCCCCGGATCAGGGTGGCGACATCCTGACGGAAGTACACTAATACGGCGGCGAGAGTCCCGACATGGACCCCGACATCCATCAGCAGCCCCTGGTCAGGCCAGTCTGTCAGGGCAGGAACAAGGATCAGATGGCCGGAAGAACTGATGGGGAGGAATTCGGTAATGCCCTGGACAATAGCCAGTACGATAATCTGCAATAACGTCACACTATATTCCTCATTTTTCGTTGCGGCGCTTGTTCTTGCCGTTTTGTCTGCGTTTCATTAATCCGGTAATGCCTAGGAATATAAGGCTTATCGCGGCCAAGTCCATAAGATATGGCCCATAGGCGCCGAATATATGGCCGGAATGCAGATCAAGAATAATTTTATAAAGAGAAATACCCTGACCTTGATAGTCCCGCAGGACAGCCTCAACGATAGGGGCCGGGGCCGGGGCCTGTTCGGACGGGGTGAAGTCCGTAGGGTCTTCCCGACGCGTCCAGCTGAGGAAATCGTCGGGGCTATTATAATAGGTACCCTGACTGTCGATAATCAGGTGGTGATCCTTACTATGGCCGAGGCGCGTGATGGGGCCGGGCAGAGCGGCCTGATCAAGGGTTTCCACCAGGCTGCCATCCATCAGGTAAAGCGACAGGCGGTCTGTTGCGGCGACGGCGAATATTTCCTGCAATTGTATTGCTCCCCGGGGGCGGGGACTGTTTTGCGCGATCAGCTTGTTGTCGTAATATAAACGTCCGTCCAGCCAGCTGACCCAATGGCCGTCCAGAGGAAAATGAACCGCGGGGGCATCCGGGGCCAGACCGTATAATGCGGAGATAACCTTATTCTGGATGGTGATCTGGTCAAGGCCGAGCTTTTCCGTGCGGTTAAGAATCAGACCGGTTATGCTTAGAATCATAACCAGCAGCAGCGACACATAGCCGACCCGACGATGCCAGCGGCGGATGGTTTTCTGCCGCCCATTGCGGTTATTTTGCGGTTGTTGAGCCATTTTCTTCCATGAGCTTATGGTGAAGGTAGAGCGCCAGGCGGCTGACTTTTTTCATGGCGTTGGTCGACAGGGTCGCGCCGGAAATGCCATTTATAGGTTTGGACAGCCGCAGGTTATCTTTCAGGGTGACATCATTGAACTGATTGCTATAGGCGGGAAAACGAATTTCCGATCCATGGCTTTCCCGGTAGGTGAGGACCGTCAGATCAATGATTTTTTCGTTTTCTACGGTGATGCCGGTTGTGATCGGCAAAACCTTGCCAATTTCATTGAGAATCCATACCGTCCGGTTTCCGTTGCGCCAGTAACGATAGCGCAGCGGGAAGGTTTTGCGGTCCAGAATTTTTTCCACCGTTAGCCGCATGTCGCCGGTCACCCACAGGATACCCGGCTTTTCAGGTTTTTGACCAAGGGCCGCAGTAATATAATCATCGGTCTTGAGATAGGTTTCTTCCGTGACCGCCGCGCCTGCCCAGAGGGAAGGGGTGAGCAGGATCAGAAAATATAGAAGTCCGGTTATACCACGCATTGATCACATCCACTTATATCAGGCATTATCTAGCATTTTTACTGGCCAGTTTCTATTTAAAAGTAAAAATCAGTCGCAAAAACATAAAAAAGAACCGCTCCGAAGAGCGGCCCGTTCAATAAGATGAAATATGCTTGGGTCTTATATCCCCTAGAAGTAAAGTCCAACACCCAGATTCAGGCGGTTGTCTTCCTTGGATTCGCTTGCAAAGCTGTCGATCTGGTAATCCATTTTCAGCACGACATTTTTATGTGGCCAGTAGTTCACACCAAAATTGGTCTGCTTGTAGGCGCTGTCGATGCTGTCACCGGCTTCATTATCCCAGACGCTGTAGCGGGCGAAGAAACCAACGGCATTCTGGTCATCCAGAGTGATTTTGTAGGAGGGCTCGATATACCAGCCGCGTTGGGTATCCCGGCCCAGAAGGTCAGCCTGATCGGCATTGACATTCCACTGGGCAAACAGGGCGCGCAGACCGAACGTACCATTGTCACTCACGGCGCGTTCCACATTGGCGTGGGCTTCAAACAGGGTCGCAGACGCGGATTGATCCAAACCGCCGCTCTGGGTGATGTCGTCCTGATACTGGAACGTACCGGCGAACTCGACACCAGGCATGGCCTGCCAGGAAGCGCGGGCGGTGAAGGCTGTGTTTTTCCATGGCGCTTTACCAACTTTTTGACGACCGCTGCGGATCTTGTAATCCTTGCCCGTGGTATCCAGACCGGAATGCATCATCAGGTCATAGCTGAAGCTTTCGGTCAGGTTGCCGCTCAGTTTTACACCGGCTTCCCACCAGGTCGCGGGCACGATGTTTTTTTCAACATTATTGCGTTCGACACCATAGAATGTGGGGGGCTCGTGGGTTTCATTAAGAATGCCAACCGGGATCAGGATCTGCCCAACAGATACACGGGTGTTTTCATTGAGATCCATTTCCACATAGGCCTGTTCAAGCTCGACTTCCCCAACCTGGCCTTCACCGGCGATGGAATGTTCGACTTCCAGTTCACTGAAGAAGCGAATGTTGTCGTTGAATTCATGGCCGAGGAACAACACAAAGCGGTGCAGGTCGATCTGGTCGGCATCGCCGCCGTTATAATGCAGTTCAGCATAGCCGCCAATGGTGGTGGCGTTGCTGCTGCCGGCAGAAGCTGTGACGGCGACATTATCAAGCGCCGCGCCTGTGGCTTCGACTTTCTTCTCTGTCTCGGCGACTTTAACGGCAGTTTCTTCTACTTTCTGGGTGGTCACGCCAACAATCGCTTCGAGCTTCTTGATCTGCTCTTGCTGTTGCTGGATCATTTTCCACATCTCTTCTTTGGATGGCATATCCTGGGCCAAAGCGCCCGTGGCGGAAAAGGCGAAGGTGATTGCCAGGGCGGAAGCAGTAGTTTTCAGAAGTTTCCGGGTCATTCTATTTCCTCTTTTCAAGTCGCCCGGTGTTTCATCGGGTGTAGGGGACGACATTGAACTTTCGATATGAAATTAATAATCATTGTTACTTACAATGTAACAAGGATGTGATCTAACATTAATGATTTGCATTATCAATAGTAAAAAGATAATACTGCTGGAAATATTTGGTTATTCTGATGTAGCCCGGAATTTAGAGGGGCATTCAGAAGAAGGAGAGTCAGGCGGTGACAACAATGACGCGACGGCGGGTGATCCGTCTTATGGCGGCCGGGGGGCTAATGTCTTGCGGCGCAAGCCTTGCCGGGGCATCGGGGGCCTGGGCCGGGTCTGCGTCTTCGCTTCACCTTTGGCATGGTCAGGCCTTGGGGGCCGATGTGTCTTTGCAAATTTATCATGCTGATAAATCTCAGGCTGACCGGATCATTGATAATGCCGTTGGTCTTCTTCGTGAAATGGAAGGGTTGTTTAGCCTCTACCGGACCGACTCACTGCTTAATCAGTTAAATACCACCGGGATGCTGTTGAAACCCGCTGTGCCCTTCCTGGATTTGCTGCGGACGGCGCAACAGGTCAGTCATGCGACCCAGGGCGCATTTGATATTACGGTTCAACCTTTGTGGCAGTTTTACAAAAACCATTTTACGGCGGGGCGGAAGACAGTGTCGGATCTGTCAGCGGCGGATCTTGCAACCGTGCGGCGTCACATTGGATATGATGGCTTGCTGGTCACGGCGGATAAGATCGCCTTTGCCCGCCCCGGTATGGCGGCGACCCTGAATGGCATTGCCCAAGGTTATGTCACGGATCAGGTGTCGGCCTATCTGGCGCAGGAAGGTTTGACGGAAGTTCTGGTTGATATGGGAGAATATCGGGCGCTCGGCCCGCAGGCGGGGGGCGCGCCCTGGCGTATCGGGCTTGCAGACCCCTTCCGGCCGGGCGGTTTGGCGGATGTTCTGGAAATGCGGGGCGGGGCGGTGGCGACGTCGTCCGGCGGCGGTGATATATTCGACGCACAAGGCGATTATCATCATCTGCTTGATCCACGTACGGGACTGAGCCCCTCCCGCTACGCATCTGTCACTGTGACCGCGCCGGAGGCGACAACCGCCGACGCTCTCTCGACCGCTTTCTGCTCTTTATCAGAACCAGACATCAAAACCTGTTTGAAATCCTTTTCCGGAACCCATGTGCGGCTGACCGATCCGCAGGGCCATGTCGCCTTGCTGTAATCTGTTTTGGACTAGAAGGCCCCTTGTTTGGATGTACTGGCGGGCAAGAGATGAGTGGCTTCCAGAACCTGACGGCACCAGTTCTGATGGGCTTTCTGCGCGGTCAGGGTGTCGGCCTGCAGGATCGCGGCCTTTACCTTGCTGAATTGTTTTTCCAGAATATCCACATTAACATCAAGCGTGCGCATAATATGGGGCGCGAAATAGGTTAGATTAAGCTTGAAAATATAATCTGCCAGAAGGCTGTTTTGTCCCAGATGGGCAAGATGACAATAATAATTGACCACCAGCGCCAGAATTGTCGGGGAATGATCCGAAGTCAGGGACACATTTGTTTTTTCTGTCTGGAGGGGGTAGGGGGCATTTTGCTGAAGAGTTTTTTTGTCTTGGTCCGGAAGGCCTTCTATGGCGAGGGTACCCAGGGTTTCCAGTAATTGAAATCTCTGGTGAAGGTCTTCCCGCTGCAGGCGCTTGATGCGGGCGCCGCGGTTGGGGGCAAGGTCCAGCATGTCTTTCGCGGCGAGGATTTTTAAGGCTTCGCGCAGGGGCCCCCGACTGATTCCGATTTCCTGAGTCAGATCTGATTCAACCAGACGTTGGCCAGGGGCGTAATGTCCGGCATGAATGCCTGTGATCAGGTGGTGTACGGCTTTTTCGACTTTGGAAGTAGGGGTAACGCGTTGTTTTTCATTAAGTTTGGTCACGTTTTTATTGTTCATGATACTATTATATTCTGCCTGATTTATATACTACAACTAGTTGAAAATAATTCTTATTTCAATAAGCAAGAGAAATAACATAATTTCGATGCATATGCCAATAAATAGTTTTCAGAGCTGAGATTGTATGTGGCGAGAAAGGGAAGAATATAATGAGAAACCATAAATCAATATTGTTTTTGGTCGACAGATGGTATGTAAAGAGGAAATATTGGTGAGGTTGAGGAACGGAGTTTTATGCTTCTGGATAAAAAGGTTTATATGGCATGATGGCGCACGCCAAACTGGATTTTTCTGTTTATCTCGATGCCAATAAAGAAGAGGGTGGTCGGTGCGGCGCTTATGTGTTTCGCGACCCGAGCGCAGTTATTCTTGCCGAAACGGTTTCTGAAATTGACGCTGCGCTTGACGCTGTTGATCAACATCTGGCGGAAGGTCGCTATGTTGCCGGCTGGATCAGTTATGAGGCGGGACTTTATCTGGAGAAAAAACTGCAGCCCTTGTGCAAGGCCACCTATCCGGCGCCGTTCCTGTGTTTCGGGGTTTTTGAGGCGCGTCAGTTTTTAACTGCGGCGGAAAGTGATGTCTATTGGGCGGCGCAGGCCGCGGCCGGAACGTATGACATCAGCCATAACCGCCTGAATATTTCCCGCAGCGCGTATGAAGATGCGGTGGGGCGAATAAAATCCTATCTGGCGGCGGGCGATATCTATCAGGTCAATTATACCCTGAAATCCCAGTTCGATTTTGAGGGCAGCGCCGCGAGTTACTATGCCGCCCTGCGCCGGGCCCAGAAGGTCGAATATGGCGCATTTATCACGATGGAAGACTACAGCATCCTGTCGCTGAGCCCGGAACTTTTTTTTGACAAGCGGGGCGAACAGGTGACAACCCGTCCGATGAAAGGGACTTGCGGGCGGGGTCGCACCGTCGCGGAAGATCGGGTTTATGCAGACGCCATGCAACAGGATGACAAAAGCCGCGCGGAAAATCTGATGATTGTTGATCTGTTGCGCAATGACCTGTCACGTATTGCCCTGCCGGGGTCGGTCAAGGTCAACAGTCTTTATGATGTAGAGAAATACCGCACCCTGTTTCAGATGACATCACATATAGAGGCGAAGGTCGGGCCCGATATGACGCCCGTAGCCATTCTGAAGGCCTTGTTCCCCTGCGGGTCGGTCACTGGCGCGCCAAAAATCAGGGCGATGGAAATTATTGACGAACTGGAAGTTGCGCCCCGGGGCATCTATACCGGCGCGATCGGCTATATGGCCCCTGAGGGCGATTGCTGTTTCAGTGTGCCGATCCGGACCATGACCATTGATGGCGAGGGCCGGGGGGAAATGGGAATTGGCAGTGCAATTGTCGCTGATTCACAAGTGGCGGCGGAATATGACGAATGTCTGTTGAAGGCCAATTTTGCCAGTCGGCGTTTTGCGCCCTTTGATCTTATTGAAACACTGGGGTGGGACGCGGCAGAAGGATTTCTCTATCTGGACCGTCATTTGGACCGTCTGCGGCAGTCGGCTGCCTATTTTGATTTTATTTATCCCGAGGCCATTGGTGAAGATCTTATGACGCATGCGGCCTGCCTTGACCCGGCGCAAAAATGGAAGGTGCGGCTGCTGTTGTCGTCTAAAGGCGCCTTTTCGCTGACGTCATCGCCCTTGCCGCCGCCTGACCGTAAAACAAAGCCTTGTGTCACCTTGTCGGGCCGGCCGGTGGATTCTGCCAATGCCATGTTGTTTCATAAAACCACAGACCGGGCCTTTTACGATGTGGAACGCGACCGTCATGTGCAGGCGCATGGGAGTTATGATGTGCTGTTTATCAATGAGGCGGGGCGCCTGACGGAAGCCAGTTATCATTCGGTATTTGTCCAGCGGGGCGGCGTATATTATACCCCGCCTTGTGAAGACGGCGTGTTGCCAGGGGTTTTGAGACAGGCGATGTTTGATGATCCGACGGTGGACATCCGGGCCTGTAGCCTGACGATTGACGACCTGGAACAGGCTGACGCCATTTATCTGGGCAACAGTGTCCGGGGATTGGTTGAGGTTGCGTTCCGGCCGCTGCCTTAATGACCACCCCTGTTTTAGTCCTGCGGTGTTTTAACCACATAGCAGCCCTGACCGGCATCCTTTAACTGCTGACACAATTGTCCGGCGCTTGTTCTGTCCCGGAAGGGCGCGAGCTGCAGACGATAGAAAACCCCTTTTCCGGTGATATCGGCATAGGTAATCTTGCTGGCCACACCCTGCAAAATATCCGCCTGCCGATTGGCAAGGTCTGCACGGGCTTTTTCGGCCGCCTGTTCCGATGTATAGGATCCGACCTGTACCCGATAGAGATCAGCGCCATCTGGTTCCGTCGGGGCGACGTCCTGTTTTGTCTCTGGTGCGGCTGTGGTCTGCGTAGGTATCAGCGGTTTTGGGGTTTCCGTTTCTGTCGGCGGCTGGACCATCAGGCCCACATCGTCAGGGGAAAGATGAAGCGTGGTTAATGTCGGGGCTAAATCCTGGGATTGACTGATCTGGTCTGACGTCATGGCGCCATTCAAGGTCTGCAAGGCGCTTTCGGCATCGCCAAGCCCCCGGCCGGCGGCCAGAGAAATCCAGGCATGGGCCTTTACCGGATCTCTCTCGACAGCTTCGCCATTATAATACATGGTGCCGACCATAAGCTGTGATTTAGGATCACCGTTCTTGGCGGCCTTGATCAGCCAGGAAAAGGCCTTTTTATGGTCAACTGCGCCGATACGGCCAAAATAATACAGGGTGCCCAAATTGCGCTGCGCGCCCACATGGCCGCTTTCGGCGGCGCGCAGATAATAGCTTTCCGCCTTGGTATAATTTCGTTCGACCCCGCGCCCCATGCGATAAAGCTGCCCCAGGTTATAAAGGGCGTTTTCATTGCCGAGGGCCGCATAAGGCAGCCATTCCGCATGAGCGCGGGAATAATCACCGACCTGATAGGCGTAGACGCCGTCCGCGACAGTGGCCAGAGCGGGAGCAGGATATAAGGCGGTCAGGCCTGCAACGCCGACCAGGGAAATAAGATGTCTTTTTAATACGTTATGTTTCATCTTCACGGCATCCTTTTCAGGTGAAAAGTTAATTTTCCGGGGTTCTGTGGATGTAAATATGCCCCACTATACTGAAAATTTTATAAATATTCTATTGATTATCAAAGTGTTAGAAAAGAAAAATGCGTCTTTACTTTACTATTTCTTAAGACCTGGAAGGCACAATCATCCTGTTGAAATGGTTCTCCGTCAAAATAACACAGAATGCGGAAGAACTTTTAAAAAATAGAACAAGGTTGAAACATATGCGAGTTGTAGCATTTACCTCACAAAAAGGCGGCTCCGGTAAGACGACGTTGAGCGGCCATATCGCCGTTCAGGCAGAACTCGCCGGTGAAGGGCCTGTAGTTCTGGTGGACACGGACCCTCAGGGCAGTCTGACAGAATGGTGGAACGAGCGGGAGGCGCCGACACCGGCCTTCGCCCAGACCAATGTGTCCCGGTTACTGACTGATCTGGACGAACTGCGGGAGCAGGGGTTCAAACTGGCTGTGATTGATACGCCGCCAGCGATTACCCTGGCGATTCAAAGTGTGATCGCGGTTTCAGACCTTATTGTTATTCCGACCCGGCCCAGTCCTCATGATCTGCGCGCAGCCGGGGGAACGGTCGAACTGGCAGACCGGACGGATAAACCGTTTATGTTTGTCGTCAATGGAGCAACACCCCGCGCCCGGATTACGTCCGATGCGGCGATCGCCCTGTCCCAGCATGGCACAGTGGCGCCGATTACCCTGCATCACCGGACAGAATATGCGTCTGCCATGATTGATGGCCGTACGGTGATGGAAGTTAATCCGAAAGGACGTTCCGCGAAAGAAATTGAAAGTCTTTGGGAATATATTGGGGACCGTTTAGAGAAAAACTTCAGAAGAACCGTTTTCCAGCATCAGGCCGTTCAGACGAAAGCGACCAACCCGCGGGCTGGTTTTGGACGCAAGCAAGTACAGGCGTAAATCATGACAAAAGACAGTAACAAAAAACAAGTATCCCGTTTAACCGGCGCGTTATTGGCCCGTAAAGGGGCCGCGGCCCCGTCTTCCGCGACGTTGTCGTTACACCAGCCAGCCATCAACAGATTTTCCCATGTTGCAGATGGGACGGCGGAACCGACGTTGCCTGATGAGGCAAAGCGGGCCCCGCTTGAGCATGCGATAGAGACGGTTCAGGAGGTCACCAACCGACAGAATCAGCGGTCAGCCCCAGAGCCTGTAGCTCAGGTTCCGACTTCCAGACGGGCGGCCCCGACGCGTAAGCGCAAGATGGCAGTGACGCAAAAGCCAAAGTTCGCAGAATCAGAAGCGGATGTCGCGCGCCAGAAGCGGATTGCCATGACATTACGCATGGACGAAGACAGTCATTTGAAATTGCGGCTTTTTTCGGCGCATACCCGGAAAAGCTGTCAGGTTATTCTCAGTGAGGCGTTGGAACTCTATCTCGACGAGATGGGGGATTCCCTTCCACTGGAAAGTAGAGTATCACAACAATGATAGGTTTTTCATTTAGACGAGGGAGTAGGGAGCCTTGGTCTGAACGAGCAAGCCTGATACAGGAGTGTATGATGATACAAGAAAACAAAGAGAAAATTATGATATTTTGTGAAAAGCCGCGTCGAGCGAATATCGCCAAAATTCTGGCTTCTGTGGCCATGCCGGCAGTATTGCTGGCCTGTTCCGGAACAGGGGGCGATTATAACCAGGCGGCCGATAAAAGTGTCAGCGTTCAGGTCGCGCGTTCAACGCAATCGACCACGACAGAGAGCAGCTTTATGGCTCTGGCCAGCGAAATGGCGGCACAGGGAGACCATGCGGCGGCCATTCCTTTATATCGCCGGGCGATCAAATGGCATCCTTTTGCCTCTGACCCGTTAGTAGGGCTGGGTGATTCCCTGCGGGCTGTCGGTCAGTATCAGGAAGCGGAAAAGGTCTATCAATCAGCCCTGTCCCGCAATGAAAAAAATCTGGCGGCCCTGAAAGGTCTGGGCAGCACCTATATTACTCTGGGTCGGCCAACCCTGGCCGTGCCATTGCTACATGATGCCGTGTCTCTGGACCCCCGTGACGTGGAAGCGATCAGCAGTCTTGCCGTGGCGCTGGAACTGCAGGGGCATGCACAGGCCGCATCGGAAGTTTATAAGGACGGTCTAAGCATTGATCCAGATAACCTGAAACTGCTCAACAATTACGGTCTGTCACTGGCGTTGCAATCCCGTCATGATCAGGCGATTGATGTTTTGAAACAGGCGGCGCAGCATAAAGATGCCGGCGCCAGTCACCGGCAGAATCTGGCGATGGCTTATGCGTTGAGCGGCAACGAGATGATGTCATCCCGCTTGCTGGCGATTGATAACGGTCCGGATCTGACCAATGAAAACCTTGGGTATTTCCGCATTCTTGCCAGCCTGCCGGCGGAAGAACGCTTTGATGCCGTGGTGCGTCAATCCACCAATCCGAAGACAGATACTGCCGAGCCGGCCAATGAAGTTTATGACGACACCAGCCGGGTGAAACAGGTTACTGTCGCGCGTCTGGTCGAAGTGCCGCCGGAGCCGATGGCGATTGTCGAACCGGAGCCAGAACCAGAAGCTGTTGAGGAAAATGTACCGCCGCTGTTGGGACCACAAGGGTGGGCGTTACAGATTGCCGCCTATCGTAAAAAGTCCGAATTGATGCCGGGCTGGGAAAAGCTGAAAGAGAAATATGCCGATATCATCGGTGATCTGGAACCGCGCCGGTCTGAAATTGACCTGGGCGAAGCGAAATATCCCGGGGGTCCGCATGGCTTTTATTATCGCCTGAATGCCGGTCCTTTGACCAGCATGGCCGAAGCCGAGGAAGCCTGTCGCAAGATTCTGGCCCTGGGCACGGATTGTTGGGTGCGGGTGCCTGAAGTACAGGAAGGCAGCGTTCCGGAAGAAGATGTTGAAAAAGCAGAAGAATTCCGCCGCAAGGTTTATTCCGGTAAAACGCCAGAAGCACCAGAAATGACAGAAACTCCAGAAACGCCAGAAACACCTGACGACGGCGCGTAAAGGTTTTTGATAGAACAAGAAAAAGCCTCCTGAAATGTTCAGGAGGCTTTTTTTATGTTTTAAAATAACAGCTCTGATCAGGCCGCGTGGCTAGAAGAGGAGCTTGATGTCAGTATGGCATAGATGGCATCGCCGCTTTCTGAACCCCGGATTTTGTCGCAGACGGCTTTATCCCGTAATGTGCGGGATACTTTCGCCAAGGCCTTGAGATGGTCGGCCCCTGCGGTTTCCGGCACCAGCAGCAAAAAGAGAAGATCGACCGGCTGATCATCAAGGGAATCGAAATCCACAGGATGTTCCAGACGGGCGAACAGGCCGTAAGGCCGGTCCAGGTCGGTGAATTTGCCATGGGGAATAGCAACCCCATGGCCAACACCGGTGGTGCCCAGTCGTTCTCTTTCCAGCAGGACGTCCAAAATTTCATGATGACCTTTTGGCACAACCTTTTCTGCATGATGGGCGAGTTCCTGCAAGACTTGTTTCTTGCTGGACGCCTTCAGGTCTGGAACGATTGACTCCAGATTTATGAGATCAGTAATCTCCATACGGACACTTTTCTGTTGTTAAGTTACTTTCGGGTCTATCCAGCCGATGTTGCCATCGATCCGGCGGTAGACCACATTGAGGCCGCCATGTGAACTGTTGCGGAACATCAGGGTTTGTAATTCCCCGAGATCAAGCCGCATGACAGCATCACTAACGGATACTTCCGGTATATCAAGCTGCATTTCGGCCACGATGGCTGGCTGCAGGTCTTCCTGAGGTTCATCAATGGAATCGTCTTCGGCGGCCAAGATATTATATTGGGCCGGCAGTTGATCCTTGCCATTTGAACGCTCTTTATGATGGTTGGTCAGCCTACGTTTATAGCGGCGCAGTCGTTTTTCCATTTTTTCTGCGGCAGCGTCGAACGCGGCATATATGTCCTTTTCTTCGGCATGGGTTTGCAAATGAACGCCATGACCGAGATGAACACTACAATCCGCGCGATGCAGATGAGCATTCTTGGACATCGTTACAGTTCCGTCGATTGAATGATCAAAATATTTATCAACAATCCCGTCTATATGGCCTTCCACATAAGATTTCAGGCTTTCGCCGATGTCCATTTGTTTGCCAGTAACGATAATTTTCATTTTGACTCGAACCATTCTCAGATAGCTAGTTATTAACGAGAGCCTTCAGAGAAACACATATTCTCTGTAAAGCCGGGGAAGTTAGTGTTTGCTTTTGCATTTGTCAAGTTTGCACAAACTTCCGCTAAAATCCGGAGAGATGAAATATGATATTTCACCTGATCCGGATGGACTGCTTTCCACGGGAAACGCTATCTGTATTTTTCCCGCGTTGGAATAAACTAGAAAGCAGCATTCTTGATCCTCCTGCGTTGGATAGAGGAGGGTATATGTAACGCTTCACGGTATTTGGCAACCGTTCTGCGAGCGATATCAATGCCTTGGGACTTTAGAATTTCCACAAGCTTGTCATCGGATAAAATCTTTTTGGGGTCCTCATCATCGATCAGGGACTGCAGCGCATGTTTGACGGATTCAGAAGAATGACTCTCGCCGCCCTCGACCGAGGAGATGGCGGTGGTGAAGAAATACTTCAGTTCGAAGATTCCCCTGTTGGTGGAGATGAATTTATTCGAAGTCACGCGACTCACAGTACTTTCATGCATTTCGATGGCATCCGCAATGGTCTTTAAATTTAACGGTTTGAGGTATTTTACCCCTTTCTCAAAGAAAAGTTCTTGATGTTTGACAAGTTCTGACGAGACTTTCAAAATTGTTCGTGCCCGCTGATCAAGCGCCTTGACCAGCCAGCTGGCGGAGGCGGCGCATTCGGCGAGATACTCCTTGTCTTCCTTTTTCTTGGTCAGGTCCTGTATTTCGGTGAAATAATGATTGTTGAACAGGACCCGGGGCAGGGTTTCGCTGTTGAGTTCGACGATCCAGTTGCCTTTGGGGTTCTTGCGGATAAAGACGTCGGGGATCACGGATTGGGACACCGGGTTGCCAAAAATCTGTCCGGGCTTGGGATTCAGCGCCTGTATCTCGCTGATCATGTCACGCAAATCTTCCTCATCAACGCCGCAGATCCGCATCAGGCCATTATAGTCCCGTTTGGCCAGCCGTTCCAGATTGTCGAGCAAGGCTTCCATGGCTGGATCGAGCCTATCATTGGCTTTCTGTTGCAGCTTCAGGCACTCGCTCAGATCGCGGGCAAAAACCCCGACGGGCTCCAGACCTTGGGCGACGTCAAGGAGTTTCTCGATTTCTGCAACGTCACAGTTAAAACGTTCAGCGATGTCGGGGGTGCTTTCGGACAGATAGCCGGCATCATCAAGCATGCCGACGAGAAACCGAATGATGGACTTGTCATGATGGTCGAGCGCCAGCAGATTAAGCTGATCCAGCAAATGGTCGCTTAAGGAAATTTCTTCACTGAGCCGCAGGTCAAAGCCGCTGCCGGCCTGATCAAAACTGCTGCCGCCATTGCCGATCATCGAACTGGAGGTCAGGCCCATATCATTGTCTGTGGGGGACTTCTGTACGCCGTCATTGATGCAGTCGTTGGTAAAGTCATTGTCGAAACTGGTGTCGAGCGCTGCTTCACTGTTCAGGTTTTCCGCGCCAGGGTTGGTGAGATAATCGTCTGAGGTGGCCTCGCTGCCTTCTTTCGTTTTCGCGCCATTGATATCTTCCGCGGCGGATGAAGGGGAGCTGTCGCCGACTTCGAGCAGGGGATTTTTTTCAATCTCCTGGGCGACGAAATCTACCAGGTCAATATTGGAGTATTGCAGAAGCTTGATGGCCTGCTGCAACTGGGGTGTCATGACCAGTGATTGCGATAATTTTAATTCTATTCTTGGCGAAAGAGCCATATTTTTCTTACCCCGCTTTATAAGCTAAAGCTGTCCCCTAAGTATACACGACGAACATCCTCGTTGGCGACAATTTCTTCCGGTGTGCCGGTCATCAAGACCTGCCCGTCGTGGATGATGTACGCTCTGTCAATGATATCAAGGGTTTCCCGGACGTTATGGTCGGTGATCAAAACCCCGATGCCCCGATCTTTCAGATGGGACACCAGATTACGAATGTCTGAAATGGCAATTGGATCGATTCCCGCGAAGGGTTCATCCAGCAAAATAAACGATGGCCGCGTCGCCAGCGCCCGGGCAATTTCCGCCCGCCGACGTTCCCCGCCGGACAGGGCCAGGGCCGAGGCATGGCGAATATGGGTGATGGAAAATTCCGTCAGCAGGCTTTCGAGCATTTCTTCGCGTATCTTGTGATCCGGTTCGCAGACCTCAAGCACAGACCAGATGTTTTCTTCCACCGTCATGCCGCGAAAAATAGACGCTTCCTGCGGCAAATAGCCAATGCCCAGACGGGCCCGGCGATACATGGGCAGGCGGGTGATATCATGCCCGTCCAGCAAAATCCGCCCGGCGTCGGGGTCGATCAGGCCGATCATGGAATAGAATGTCGTGGTCTTGCCAGCGCCGTTAGGCCCGAGCAGGCCGACGACCTCTCCGGTTTTGACCTGCAGGCTGACGCCTTTCAGGACGGGGCGCTTGCGGAATTTCTTTTCCACAGCATCAATCACCAGCCCGCTGCTGAGCTGCGGTGCGGTTGCGGTGGCGTCATCCTGAAGTGTTGTTGTTGGCATTTTATTCATATCTTCTTTTTATGGCATCAGTATAGCCCGGTGAGGGTAACGATTTGATTAATAAATCCGTGAGATTATGGCCTGTCGTTCTGTTTTTCTGTCCCGCCGGAGGGATCTTTTTTCTTTTCGGGGAGAGTGAATTTTCCCGTGACCCGGCCATCTTTCGTCGGTTTGCCCTGCATGGTGATCACGCCGCTGTCAAGATCATAGGTCAGACGCTCGCTGCGGGTTTCGCCTTCCTCGGCTTTGAGGAGCACATTGCCGCCGAGGGTGACGATCTTTTCTTCCACATCATAAATGCCCCAGGTGCTTTCGATGGTTTCGTTTTTGGTGGTCAGCTTGACCCCGCCGGACACATCAAGACGGGTGATGGTTTTATCGGCGGCTTCGCTGCCTTGAAAAAATACCGTCATGCGATCGGAATAAAGCGTCAGGTCTTTCTGCTTGACCACCACATCGCCAATATAAACGGCAATATTTTTCTTCAGGTTGGCTTCCCAGTCATTGGAACTGATATAGACATCGCGGCTGATGTCCACGGGGCCATTGCCGGCAACTTGGGTGGTTGTTTCTGTCGTCACCTGGGCGCTGACGGGGGCAGTCCCCAGCAGCGGCAGGGCCAGGCCCCATAAAAGGGCGGTGGCTTTCGATGTCCAGGATATCTTGAGGGCGTTCAGCACGATTTTTTCCCTTGTCAGCTATGGGTTATTGTTGTTTGTCCGGGGAGCCCGCGGGAGAGATCGTCTCCGTGAACTTGTCCGGGTTATAGTGATGCAGCACATTGCCTTTCAGGCGGATGATTTCCTGATCCACGTCGATGTGAAATTTTTCGGCGGAAAAGTCCCCAAAGGGCGAGGCGCCGCTGACGCCGCTGTTGCCGGTGACGATTTTCTCATTGATCAGGAAGGTCGCCTGGTTGGTCTTGATGCTGAAATCATTGTTGGTATGGATATCGACCGCGCCGTCGAGCACGATTTCCTGGGCCTTGGAATCGAACATGCCGCTGGTGGCGTTGATTTCGATACCGGTGCCATCCTTCATCTGCATGTTGGCCAGCAGGTTCTTCAGGTAATAATCCTTGTCATCATTACTCTTGCGAAAGGCGGTTTCGGCGGAAATATTGACCGGGTGATTGTTGTTGTCGATCCCGACATAGCGTGGCTTGACCAGCTTGGCATTCTCGTCGCGTTCTTCCAGCCGGTCCATGGCCAGGGTAAAACTGCCCTCGGCGCTGTTGAGCACCGGCCACAGCACCAGCGTCACCAGCGCGACCGCCGCGAGCGAAGGCACAATGATCTTGAGCCAGTAGATACGATTGATTTCCCGCTGGTTCTGACGATAGCTCACCGGCGCTGTCGGCTGCAGACTGCGCAGCGGATCGGGCATGCCGGGTGATGTCTCGTATCTGTTGTCTACGGTCATAGACAAGGTCCTGTTATGGCGTGGGCATATGGGGACTTGCGGTCCGGGCCTCACTTGCGTGTTAAAATACTGCCGTGCGCGGCACTTTTTCTTCGTTTATTCTGTTTTATTCTAGTCTGTTCTATCCGGGCCTGTGCGTCATGCCTAAGACACCTGATATGAACGGTAATCATGGCGAAACAATGGAAACGCCCTGTGTCGTCGTTTGTCCGTCCCGATCCATAGTATAAATGTAATATCTTCCCGCGGCGACTTCAAGAGCCCCGTTGCGGGCCCCTGTCGTCTTGCGCGGGCGCAGGTTTTAACTATGGGCGAAGATATCTTCATCCGGCCAGCCGAGCAGATCGAGATCGGTGCGGGTCGGGAGAAAATCAAAGCAGGACTGGGCCAGGTCGCGGCGGCCCGACCGGTCGAGCATCACATTCAGCCGGTTCATCAGTTTATGCAGATGCAGCACGTCAGAGGCGGCATATTCCCGTTGTTCGTTGGACAGCTCGTCAGCGCCCCAGTCGGAACTCTGCTGTTTCTTTGACAGATCAACACCGATCAGTTCCCGACACAGGTCTTTCAGGCCATGCCGGTCCGTATAGGTCCGCACCAGGCGCGAGGCGATCTTGGTGCAATAGACCGGCCGCACCCGGGCGCCGAGATATTTGTTGAGCACCGCCACGTCAAACCGGGCGTAATGGAAAATCTTGGTCAGATGATGGTCTTCCAGCATGGCTTTCAGGTTCGGCGCCTTGGTCTGGCCCTGGGCGATCTGCACCAGATGGGCGGTGCCGTCGCCGCTGGACAGCTGGATCAGGCACAGCCGGTCGCGGTGCGGGTTAAGCCCCATGGTTTCCGTATCGATCGCCACGGAGCCGGTAAATTTCACATGGTCCGGCAAATCGCCCCGATGCAGTTCAATTGACATAAATGTCCCTTTATTCTGAAAACTTTAAAACACAAGACAAACTATAGCGTTAACCGGGGCAAAGAGGCAACTGTTAAGTCTGTTGCCAGGGGCATTTTTAAGGCGGGGCGGAGGCGGACGGCCGGGGCAGCCGCGCGACCATCCGGCGGAATATATCGCGGATCACCTCGGCGCGGGCCTCCACCGTGCGGCCGAGCAGATGCACGCCGCGCGGCGCGTCCTCGTCGATCCAGCCGAGAGAGCGCAGCAGCTCCCCCAGCGCGCTCAGATCATCGGTCGGCTCCTCCAGCGCGAAGATATGCCGCCGCAGATGCAGCAGCGCCCGCTCCGCCGCCTGGTCCGCCGCCTGCGCGGGGGTGAGCAGCCGGTTCAGCGGGCTGCCGTCCCGGTGATAGAGCAAAATGCCCCGATCACGCACAGCGGCCATAAAACTGTCCGCACCGCCGCCCTCCCGCGCGTCCGCCCGCCGCAGCAGCCGGTTACAGCGGCGCAATGTCTCCACCCGGAGAGTCTCGACCCGGTGAGTTGCCACCCGGTGGGCGGGGGGAAGTGCCGTCGCGCTGCGCCACAGGTCTTTCGGCAGACGGCGGTTGACCTGGATCAGCAGGGACGGGGACCGGGAAGGCGCGGAGGGTTTGGCGGCGGGGGGCGTGGAGGATTTAGGGGTTTTCGGGGCGGGGCACAGGATCACGGCGATGATCTGGGCCTGACGCTGTTTCTGGCTGCGGCCACGTTTCGCCGCCGCGCGATAGCTCTCGACCAGCGCCGCCGTGATCTTGCGCAATTGCACCCGCTCAGCGGGGGGCAGGGCGGACATATCCGTCTTCATCTCGGGTCTCCTTTGTCATCTCAGCTCTCCTTTGTCGAAAGCTGTCGCCTTCTCTGTCGCACCATACCCCCGCTCCACCGTCATGCCCTCGAAGGAGGGCATCCAGACTTCTGACCGCTGAGCAGGTATGTTGTACGGAAAAAAGGAGAAATTGGATAAGCTATTGGTTAACAAGACGGGATAAGATATGCTAAAACGTGAGTTAGCCATGCCAGCCTCCTTTCAAGGTTGGGTGTGGTTAGACTCGATAAGGTGTTGGCGCACCTTTTCGGGTCGATTTAGTTACTTATAATAAGTAACAAATTTTATTGGGAATTACAAGCGCGAAAGTATAATATTTTGACGACAGATATTACCGCAGCACAATGTCGCGCCGCCCGCGCTTTATTGAACATGTCACAGGGGGGGCTTGCGAAGTCCGCAGGGGTTGCCGTTAAAACGCTATCTGACTTTGAAAAAGGCGCACGGACTCCCCGCAGCGGAAACCTGGCAGCTATCAAGCAAGCCATAGAAGCCGCAGGCATCATTTTCCTTGCCAAGGGAGAAACGACAACTGGTGGCTTGGGGCTGCGCTTGAAAGTCTAAAATCGGATTTTACAAATAGGATTAGGAAATCTACCAAGCTGTAATGTGAAATTATAGAAGCATTGATATGGATAATGATTTTCACAAGAATTTATATATCCCCGGTGTCCGCTTTCGGCCAAAAGCGGACCTTGATGGCCTAAAGTGAGCATATTGAGCGAGATCAGGCCCCATGGCACTTCTTGTACTTTTTACCTGATCCGCATGGGCACGGCTGATTGCGTCCCACCTTGAGGTTTGGTCGGATGGCTCGTGCAGTAGTGGCAGATGGTGGAACAAACTGCGTGACGTGCTCATTGTATTGCTCAAGCTGTGGCGTTCCAAAAAAATTCCATTCTTGGTTCAGTTCTTCGTAATACACGCGCATGTCGTCAGCCCAAGTCTCACAGGGCAGAAGAACGAAGTCTTCCGAATTTGTGCCACCCGCGAATTTGGGAGCATCCATCCCAATACCGATAACCTTGGTCAGATGAGGAAACTTGTTCTTTGCTGCGCCACACGCAATTTCCAGTAGCGTTCTCCGCTTGTCTAGGTAGTCGGATTCTTTCCGGAAATCCGCTGGAACCCTGAGCTGGAAAAACACATAGCCAACACTCGGAAGATGAGACGGAAAAAAGGTCACGTGGCGAGTGAACTGTTCTGAGTGGTCGGGAAAATTAATGATAGCTTGCTTGATCCTGTTAGTAAGCGCACGGCGTATAAAGCGTGGCTCCTTCACCATCTCGAATATTGCACTCTCTCCACGCAAAAGGTCCGAGTTCCCCCCAAGATCTCCGTTCAAGGCATTTTGGCAAGTTCGCTGAATTAGCTCATCCCAGTAATAGGAAATACGATCTTCTTTCTTGGTGTTTTTGTAGAGATCGGTATTTATGAAATCGTGCCACTCACCTTCACCGATCAGCACGCAATTCACATCGTCACGTTTCGTACCAATGATGTGTTGTTCAGTATCCTTGTCATAGTTGAGGAGATAGTGTCCGAGCAAGTCTTCCTCACCGCAATATACCAACGAATCAAACTTCTCTATGGCGCGTAGCTTTTCGTCGAGATACCTTGAGAAGTCGGTAACCGTATCTAGTTCACCCAATACAATCGAGATATTATGGCCGTCGAAAATATGAATGGGGTCTTGCTTATCAACCTCGACGTGAAAGGGGTGTGTTTGGTCACTTTTTGTTTCCCTATAGGCGATCGCAAGACTTCCATAGATATTTTGATCTGAGGCTTGAACGCAGGCTTCCTTCGCTCCGTGCGCGACAATGATCTTGTGAATAATTGACTTCTTCGGGTTGATTTCAAGTGGAAAGTGCGTTGTTCCCTTCGCATCGAGAAAGATAGACCGCCCGCTTCGGATGTATCGCTCTGCACCCTTAGCCGTCTTGACTTGGCGATCAATTACTTTGCGCTTCCATCGATCCCAGAGGATTTGCGGATCTTTTTTAGGTGCTTCGGGAAGCTGGTTTTCGCGATCAAAAAAAATGAAGACGTAGTCACCGAATACAGCGAGGAGATCACATAGCTCATGGCCGTCGTCCTTGAATGGGTTGGGGTAACTCCAGAGTTTAAGAAAGGAACGCTCACAGAACTCTGCGAGTACACGCTCGGTTTCAGTCACTCCGAGTGATTTCGTTATCATAGTGACTGTTTACCTCAAATTTTTGATTTATTACTTGTAACGCACTCTTCCTAGAAAGGAATGGGAGCTTTTGTTTCAAGTGCTTTTCTGTCGTATTGATTGAAATTTTGACTTTTTTACGCTGTATATAGTTAGGTTTTCTTATGTGTTTAAAGTCCGCTTTGGGTCGATAATCCCCTCTTAAGCCTATTCTGGTTACTGTCCGTATTGTTGAGTTGCAAGTCAAGGAGTTTTTACGACTAGAGAGGTGTGGTTGTACCCTGCTAAATTACGGAATTACGGAATTTTCACAACAATTTACACGCTTCATACCTTTTCCGCCGTCATTACCCGACTTGATCGGGTAATCTAGTCCTTTGGTGAGGCCTGCTTGGATTACCCGATCAAGTCGGGTAATGACGAGGTGGGGGGGGAAGGGGTGTGCCCACCCGTCCGGCGCGACAAGGTTACATCCAGAGGCAATCCTGATAATCGGTCAGCATATGGAACAGCAGGCCGAGCAGGATCATTTGGCTCAGGGGGATCAGGCGGGCGGGGACGGCCCGGCGGAGCGGCGGGACCAGCGTCGCGGCCAGCAGCAGAAGATAGAGCCCGATGGCGGGACCGGAATGCAGCGGGTGATGGCCGATGCTGCATCGCGCGGGGTCAAACAGAGGCGTGGCGAGCAGGTGATCCAGATCGACCAGCATCGTGGCCAGCATGATGATCCAGGCCTTTTTCCAGCTCTGCGGGAAGAAAATCCACGCGATCAGCCCGGGGGCGAGAAAATGCAGGCCGTAGTGGATCAGAAACTGGATCATTCTATTCTTTCTTTCTTTCTCTCGGGGGGATTTCGGCGGGGACGGGGGTCATTGCGGCGGGAGGGCCGGGGGGACGGCTTCGGCGGCGATCCGGAAATCTTCACCGTCAAATTTCAGCAATTGGCCCTGTCCTTGTCCCCGTTCCGGGCCGCTGAACATAACATGCCGGGCCGAGGTTTCACAGAGCCAGGTCTGTTTTTCCCGGGGCCGTTTCGCGGCCAGCGCCGTCGGGGTGAAAAGCGCGATATTGAGCCCCCTGTCCGGGCAGCGGGCGGAGACGAAGGTAAAGCCATCAACGCCGAGCGCTCTTAAGCGCGCGCCGAGATATTGCGTCGCGCCATAGTCTGTCGGATGGCGCAGCAGGTCCTGACACTCCTCAAACGGGGCGGCGTTTAACGACAGGCCGGCGGCGCATCGGTAGGGGACCGAGAAGACCGTATGCTGTGTCTTGAGCGCGCCGGACGGCGGCGGCGTCGCCATGCCGGTCCAGAATAAAACCCGATAGTAAGCGGTTTCCGCCAGCGCCGTCGGGATCTGCGCCGCGCCATAAAAAAGACTGGGCTCATACGGGCTGCCAAAGCGCGAACCCCATTTTAGCGGCGGGTAGCGAAACGGCGTGGCCAGCAGATAATCCAGACCTGCGCAGCCGTCGGGCAGCGGCGGTTTGGACTCCTCCAGCAGTTTTTCCAGCAGGGCCTGTTCTTCCAGTGTCTCGACCAGATCCAGCGTGGCGACCTGTTCCTGGCTTTCCACCACCCGCCAGACGAGGCCGTGGATGTCCGGGGTGATCGCGGCTTTGATCCGGTCTGGTGCGGGAAGGCTATATTTTTCCACGAATGGCGTCCAGATATTCAAGAATATGGACAAGCCCCTGAATGGTCTTGGCCTGTTCCTTGGGCACGCCCCGGGTATGGTGGTTCTGGGTGGAGAACCAGTGTTTGATCGCCCCGGCCTCGCCGCCGACGACGACAAACAGCGCCCGGTAACAGCGGATCAGACACAGCGCGAGTTCCCCCGCCTTGCTGGACGGGTTGAGCCCGCGGGCAATGGAGGTGCGGTCGCGGCCGAGGATCTGACCGAGCTCTTCCTGTGTCAGGCCCAGCGCCTTGGCTGTTTTCAACACGGCCTTTGCCAGAACAACGTCATCGGTGGTTTCTTTCAGCGCGAGGGCGGTCATTTGTATATCCTCTGGAGCATAAAATGTTGCATAAACATCATATATCACAAATAACGTGAAAATGCATCAAAAAATATGCGTTACGGGCAAGATGGCGGCGTTGGCCATAAAAGAAAGCCCCGACCAGATGATCGGGGCTTTGAGGATGCGTCAGGCGGCTTCCGTAAACGGGCCGCCTGACGGCTATGCACTTCTGTTACGGGCGGCGACGACGGGCCACCAGGCCGAGACCCATCAGGCCAAGACCCATCAGGCCGAGCGCCCCGGGGGCTGGAACGGCGGCAACGGTGCCGAAAACCTGAACTTCCGCCAGATGCAGATAGTCGCGGTCGTTCAACTGAACGCGGACCACCTGGCCGGTCTGGCCGACATTATTCAGGCTCCAGGACGGGGTCGGGCCGTTCTGTTGATTATACGCGCCGATCAGGGCGCCATCCAGGAAAACGCTGAAGTTATTCAGGCGGTTGACACAGCAATCTGTACGGTTCCAGATGACGATGTCATCAATCGCGATCATCGCGCCGAGGTCAACTTCCCACCAGGCATTCATCTCAAATCCAGTATGGTTGAGGGAGTTGCTTGGGTTGTTGGTTGACCATACGCCGCTTGTATTGCCGTCAATGGCGTGATCTGCCTGAGAGGCTGCAGGCTGTCCACCATAGGTGGAGGACTGAGACGCGGTGCCGGTCAGGGCCTGATTGATGGCGGGCAGAGCCTGGGCCGGAACCAGAGTGGCGACACTCAACAGAGCGGCGGAGATCAGGGTTTTGAAAAGCATGGATACTTCCTTTATTATGTTATGCGGCGGGTGTGCGCCGGGATACTGTGTTTGTCCCTGTATTTGCAATTAAGATGCCATTTTGTATAAGGCCTTGAAAAAACGGTGATTATTCTGGTGAGAAGGCACGGGGCGGCGGCGAAGGCGGTCTAAACTGTAAAGATTCCCGACTCTCTGGATCATTTTGGCGCAGATCGGGGAACGGCGCGGGAAGGCGTCGGGCGCGAGCTTATGGAGTATTCTGTTTATATGTTATTTATCAGGAGCTTGGCTTGATATATTAGGGATATTTAATTGTGTAAAGAAACCTGACAGCCGGGATGTCGCGGGCCCGGCTTATGGGTCAGTTGCTTAGTCAGTTACTTGAATGTTGGCCCATGCACCCAGGTGGCGAGAGAGTAGCGCCGTCCGGCGGTGACCGGGCATACCCGGTGAAGGGTGAAGCTCGGGATGACGCACAGGGTGCCCTGGGCGGTGCCAAGGGGGATGGCGGTGCCGTCAAAATTGACTTCCAGTGCGCCGCCCTGATACGTGTCCGGCTTGCTCAACTGGATCAGCACCGATAATTTGCGGCTCTGGCTGGCGCCGGAGTGGCCCATGTCGATGTGCCAGTCATAAAAATCGGGCCCGGACAGGGCGTCGCCGGAATATTTCAGCACCTGAAAGCCTTCATCAAACCCGAGAAGGTCGAACGGGAAGTTGCTGCTGTTGGCGCGGGCGACATATTTGACGATGCGTTCGGTCAACCAGGGAATTTGATGTTCATCAAGCCATTCCGAGGCAACGGAACGGATCAGCGGCGCTTTCAGGCCGCCGGCGAGACGGCCCCGGCGGAGATCCTGACTGTCGATATGGGCGATGATCTGTTGGCATTCTTCCGGAGACAGGGCGTCCGGGTAGGTCGCCGCCGCATAAACCAGCGGTGGGGCATTATGACCGAGCAGGCCGCGGTAGTCGAGACCGGCGTCTGGTTCGGGGCGGTGTGGGCCGTTCCCACGATGTGAGGGGCGCATGCTTAGGTCAGGACTACATATAAACGGCGGTGTGTCGTGGGATAAGGCATGAGGCTGTTGCTCGCATTGAGGTACGAACAATTTCGTACCGCCGCATTTTACCAGATATGTGTGCCGGGTACAGCTTTATTTCTTGTCGACCTGCAAATCGCCGACTTCCAGAATGGGCGAGGCGTCAAGATCTTCGGCGTCCATCATGGTGGCGACCCGCTGCAGGCTGGATATCAACTGGGTGCGTTCCCATTCTTCCAGCTTGCGGTATTCACGCAGAAAGCCGCTCTGCAGCAGTTCCGGGGCTTCTTCAAGTTTTTTCAGTCCTTCCGCGGTCAGGCAGGCATAGACGATGCGTTTGTCGGTTTCGCTGCGGTCGCGACGGCTGTAGCCGGCTTTCTCAAGCCGGTCGAGGATAGAGGTCACGGTTGCTTGCGACAGGGAGACGTCGCGGGCCAGGGCGCTGGGCGACATATGGCCTTCCCGCCGCAGAGACTGCATCAGGACAAGCTGTGGCGCGGTCAGGCCGGATGATTTCATCAGGCGCTTGGATTGCAGATCAACGGCCCGCATAATACGCCGGATGGAAATCAGTATTTCATCATAGTCACTCATAACGGTCTCTTGTCCTCTCAAGCGTCATTGTGCTGACCAAGCTACAACAATTCCCGCGAAGCTCAACATGTTTTTATTGTCCACCGTGCGGGCGGGGCGGGCGGCGCTGGCGTCGGAAATCGTGAATTTCCTTGAAAAAAACAAGCAATACATTTAGAACACTAAATAAAAGTAAATTGATTTATGTGTTTAGAGTTCAAACAAAGTATGCGGCGCCGGATATGGTTCGTGTATATTAAGGATGAAGTGAGTGGAAGAGGCTAATCGGTTGTCGCTGCAATTGCGCAAGGGGATATTGCCTGCTGTATTCATTCCTTCCGCGGTGGCGGTTTTTTTGATTGTTCTGTCTGTGGTTCTGTTCCCCGCCTGGGCCGCGCCTTTCTTTAAGCATCTCAATATGTGGGTCACCCAGACCTTTGGGTGGCTGTATGCCTTGTCTGTTGTCGGGTTTTTGCTGGTGGCTCTGGGGATCGCCTTTTCCCGCTTTGGCGCGATCAAACTCGGGGCGGATCACGAAACTCCCCGGTTCAGTTTCGCCAGTTGGGTGGCGATGTTATTTTCGGCCGGTATGGGGATCGGGTTGCTGTTTTTCTCTGTTGCCGAACCGGTGATGCATTATATGGCTCCGCCTGGTGATGCCGTGGGGCATCAGGCTTTGGCCAGTCAGGCGATGCAGGTCACCTTCCTGCATTGGGGGCTGCATGGCTGGGCGGTATATGCGATGATCGGGTTATGTCTGGCCTATTTCGGTTTCCGTCATAATCTGCCGTTGACCATCCGGTCGGCGTTATATCCGTTGATTGGTGACCGTATTTATGGGCCGATAGGGCATGCGGTGGATGTGTTCGCCGTGCTCGGGACTCTGTTCGGGGTTGCGACCTCTCTGGGATTTGGTGTCAATCAGGTCAATGCGGGATTGCATTACCTGTTTGATATTGAGGTCAGTGTCACCATTCAGGTTCTGCTGATCGGCGGGATTACGGTATTGGCGACGGCATCTGTGGTGGCGGGGCTTGATGCGGGGATCAAGCGTTTATCTGAACTCAATCTGATCCTTGCGCTGTGTCTGCTGGTCTTTGTTGTGGTGTTGGGGCCTACGGTGTTGATTTTTAGCTCTTTCACGGAAAATCTGGGGAATTATCTTGCGGTAATGGTGGACCGGGGGCTCAATGTCGGGGCCTATGATCCTGACAGCAGCTGGGTCGGAGACTGGACCATTTTTTATTGGGGCTGGTGGATCAGCTGGTCACCTTTCGTCGGCATGTTTATTGCCCGGATCTCTCGCGGGCGGACGATACGAGAATTTGTTCTGGGCGTTCTTTTTGTTCCGACCCTGATGTGTTTTTTCTGGCTGACGGCCTTTGGTAATACGGCGTTATATTTTATTGGATCGGGCGCCGGTGATATTGTCGCCATGGTGTCTGAAAATATGCCGGTCGCGCTGTTTGTCATGTTGGAACAGTTGCCAATGCCGGGGATTACTTCTTTCCTGGGGATTATTCTGGTCATTACGTTTTTTGTCACCTCGTCCGATAGCGGGTCCCTGGTGATCGATATCATTACCGCGGGCGGCTCGACAAAAACACCGGTGTGGCAACGGGTTTTCTGGGCTGTGGCCGAGGGTCTTGTGGCGGCGACTCTGCTTTTGGCCGGGGGGCTGGGGGCTTTGCAGGCGGCGACGGTGGCGACGGCTTTGCCGTTCACATTTGTGATTATCCTGTCTATTGCCGGTCTGCTGCGGGGCTTGTCTATGGAGGCGCGCAAAGCAAAAGGCGCCGATGTCGCACCGGATATTATTGGTGGCGGAGTCAATATGCCCTGGCGGCTGCGGCTGCATTCCATTCTGGCTCATCCCGACAGCACGCAGATCAGGCAGTTTATCAATGATACGGCGCGTCCGGCTCTGCTGGATGTGATGAAGGAAATCCAGGCGCATGACAATGCGGCTCAGGCGAAGATGAGCGGCGACGGGGCGGATCTGACAATCCTGCATGAGGATGAGCCGGAATTCCGTTTTGCGATCGTGCCCATTTCTCATAAGACGCCGGTCTTTGCACTGAGCGGGGCGAATTTGGAAGATGGGGAAGAGGCTGGCGATAAGGAAGATGAGAAATACTTCCGCGCCGAGGTTTATCTGTCTGATGGGGGGCAGGATTACGATATTTACGGCTATAACCGGGAGCAGATCATTCATGAAGTTCTGAACCAGTATAACCGCCATTTACACTATCTAAGCATTGCCCGGTAAATGTAGGGCAGGTCAATATACTTTCAGTACATTTAAATTAAACGAAATATTAGTATATTGTGATATATAAAATGCTGCTGAATACATAATATTTAAGTCAAGCTCTGGAGTGGTTATCACAAGATAACCCTGAACAATAAACATAATAGGTGGAAACACATGCGTTCTTTAAGAACTGGTTCTTTGAAACAAAAATCCTTGCTGTCGTCCGTGGCGTTGATGACACTTGCCACGGCGGCGGGGTCTTTGCCGGCACAGGCCGAGGGCGAACGCGCCCCGATGGTGTTGGAAGAAATTATGGTGACGGCGACAAAACGCGCCGCCAGCACCCAGGATATTCCGGTCGCCGTGCAGGCGCTGGGGGAAAGCTCCCTCGAAAATCTGCGGGTTGATGTCTTCAACGATTACCTGCTGCAGCTTCCCGGCGTTTCTTCTGGTGGCAGTGGCCCAGGACAGGGCACCATCTACATTCGCGGGCTGGCGTCCACGACCCCCAACCTGACGACGGCCGGTGTGGCGGGGCTTGCGCCCAATGTGGCGCTCTATCTTGATGAGCAGCCGGTAACCCAGGTGGGCCGTAACCTTGATGTCTACGCCGCTGATCTTAACCGCATCGAAGTTCTGCCGGGTTCCCAGGGCACCTTGTTCGGGGCCAGTTCCCAGGCGGGCACCATCCGCCTGATCACCAACAAACCAAGTTTTAACGGTTTTCAAGCCAGCATCAGCGGCGGTGTCTCTTTCACCAAGGGCGGTGAAATGAGCGAGAAACTTGAAGCCATGGTCAATGTACCGGTGATTGAAGACAAGTTCGCCGTGCGCGGGGTTTTCTTTGCCGATGTTCAGGGCGGCTATATTGATAATGTGTCCGGGGTACGGACCGCTGCGGAAAGCGCGCGTTTTGCCTCAAGCACGCCGCGTCCGAACGGGGTTCCGACCACGGACGGTTTTCAGGCCGGCGCCGATTTCTCCGGGGTTCGTTTCCTTGAGGCGCGCAATGAACATCTCGTCGAAGAAAACTTTAACGACGCCACCTATACCGGCTTCCGGGTCAGTGGCCTTTATGATTTCGCCGAAGACTGGAGCGCCACACTGGTTCATATGCGTCAGCGGATTGATTCCGAAGGGGTTTTCTTCATCGACCCAGAGCTTGATGATCCCGAAAATCTTTCTGTCGAGCGGTTTTCCCCTGACTCCACCACCGATGATTTCGATACGACGGCTCTTACGGTAGAAGGGCGCGTCGGCGCGCTGCAGATGGTCTATGCCGGCACCTATCTGAACCGTGATACAGAGCAAACGATTGATTATACCGATTATATGTTTGTTGGTCAGTATCTGCCGTATTACATCTGTGATGCATCCGTGACCTATCCGGGGGCGGCGGCGCCGTCGGGCACCTGTCAGGCCCCTGATCTCTATGTGGGGTCGACTACGGAAACCGAGGTCTGGACCCATGAGCTGCGCTTCACGACTCCGGAGGAAAATCCGTTGCGGGCCACCTTCGGCGGTTTTTACAGCAGCCAGACCCTGGTTGAACGTAATGATTTTACCTATCCGGGATCCATCAACGCCGAGAGCTTCACGCCGGGTGTTTATGGCTGGCCTCAGAACGGGGCTTTGCCGGGATCGTCGGTCAGTGATCCGACCCCGCGTCCTCTGGGCGTGATCTTCTTTAACGACATCACCCGAACGGACAAGCAACTTGGCTTCTTCGGCGAAGTGACTTACGACATCAGCGAGACATTGTCCGTCACGGCGGGCGCGCGCTGGCATGATGTGGATGTGCGTCTGAAAGGCAGCGCCAACTCCTCCTTCTTTAACTTCGGCGGCGAGGACGTGAATGCTTTTGGCACCAATCTGGATACCCAGTTTGATGGCACCCAGGTAATCAACGGCGTTGCGGTGCCGAAAGGCGCCGAGGCCAAGGGCTGGGTATTTAAAGGTAACGTTTCTTACCGCCCCAATGATGATATCCTGCTCTATGTGACCTATTCCGAAGGTTATCGTCCGGGTCTGCCCAATCGGCCGGCGGGGGCCGGGGGTGGCGCGGTTCCGGCCGTGGTGCGCACCGACGAGGTGACCAATTATGAACTGGGCTGGAAGATGGATCTGTTTGACGGCACAGTACGGTTCAATGGCAGCGCCTTCTATGTGGATATCAGCGATCTGCAAACCACGATCTTCGATCCGACGGTGACCAACCTGTTCTTCTCGGATAATGCCGCCGATGCGGAAATCAAAGGCGTCGAAGGCGATATTAACTGGATGCCGGATGCGGTGCCGGGCCTGATGATTTCCGGGGCGTTTTCCATCCTGGATGCGAAGGTGACGAAGTTGGTCGGCGCCAGCGTGGCGATTGCCGGGCCGGGCGAAGACCTCTCTTATGCGCCGTCTTTCCAGGGTAATCTGCGGGCCCGGTATGTTTGGGATATATCAGATGATTTCGAAGCCCATGTTCAACCAAGTCTGACCTACTCCGCATCGTCTTTCAGCGATATCGTGCTGATCAACCGGGCGCAACAGGACAGTTATTTCATGATGGGCATGGCCTTTGGCGTCCGCAATGATAAATGGTCCATGGAAATCTTCGGTGAAAATCTGACCGACGAGAGGGCGCAGTTGAACAACAATCTGGTGTTTGACCGCGAACGGGTGTCGATCAACCGTCCCCGCACCTTCGGGATGCGTTTTGGGGTGGATTTCTAAGGCGTATATTTGCTAAAGTTTATTATCGAAGACAAGGCGCTGCAGATTGTGGCGCCTTTTTTCAGTCAGGAGAAGACCAGGTGACCGCAGAGGCGATGGAGATCAACCAGACGTTACAGCAGGCCCAGAAGGCGCTCTATGACGGCCAGTTCACGCAGGCCATCGCGACGGTGTCCGGGATTTTGCAACAGCATCCGGATCACAGTGACGCGCTCTATATGCTGGCGGTGGCGCAGCGTTATGGCGGGCAGGCGCAACAGGCGCAGGAAACCCTCGACCGTTTGTTGACACAGGAGCCGGACTTTGGTCGCGCCTATCAGGAATGCGGGCATCTTTATCGTGAAATACCGGATATGGACAGGGCTTTGCATGCCTATGTGCAGGCCTGTCAGTGTAATCCGGCGTTGACCGCCAGTTGGCGGGCCCAGGCGGAAATCCAGCGTGAACGGGGCCAATCCCGGGCGGCGGAAATCGCGGCGGCCCAGGCGGATCGCCTGGCGGCGCTGCCGAAAGAATTATTGGCGGTGAGCCATTATCTGCATGAGGGCAAGCTGTTGAAGGCGGAAAAACTCTGCCGGGCCTTTTTGCAGAAGTATCCCAAAGATACAGAAGCCATGCGGTTGCTTGCCGATGTGGCCAGCCGTTATGGTGTTATGGAAGAAGCGGAGTTCCTGCTCGACAGCGCCATTGCTTTTGCGCCGGAGAATATACAGCTGCGGCTCGATTTTATCGCGGTTTTGCGCAAGCGCCAGAAATTCCGCGAAGCCCTGGCGCAGGCAAAATTGCTGTATGACCGGGAGCCCGACAATCCGGTGTTCCAGTCCCATTATGCCATTGAAAGCCTGCAGGCCGGGGAATATGACCAGGCGTTACGCCTGTTCGACCAGGTTCTCGAAACTTTGCCTGACGATCCGGCGACGCTAACGTCACGGGGGCATGCGCTGAAAACCATGGGCCATCAGGCGGAGGCGATTGCCTCTTACCGCAAGGTATTTGACACGACGCCCGGTCATGGCGACGCCTGGTATGGCCTGGCCAATCTGAAGACCTACCGCTTTACGGAGGGCGAGCGCGCCCTGATGCAGGCTCAGGAAAAGGACGGGTTGCTGTCGGGCGCCAGCCGGGTACAACTGTACTTCTCCCTTGGCAAGGCTTACGAGGATGCGGCGGACTATGATCAGGCGTTTCTCTATTACACCAAAGGCAATGACCTGAAACGGGCCCAGAGCCGCTATGACGCCGATCAGATGACGGAAGAACTCCAGGTGCAGGCCGAGATCTGTACGGGGGAACTGTTTCAGAGCCGCAAGGGGCAGGGCTGCCCGGCGCCGGATCCGATCTTCATTGTTGGTCTGCCGCGGGCGGGTTCGACCTTGCTGGAGCAGATTCTGGCGAGCCACAGTCAGGTGGACGGCACCCTGGAACTGCCCAATATCCTCAGTCTGGCCCATGGTTTGCGCAATCGCCAGAAAATCACCTCTGAAACCGGCTATCCCCGAAACCTGCACAGCCTCAGCGCCGAAGAGCTTGCGGAACTGGGCGAGCGGTATATCCGCGAGACGGCGCAGCATCGCGCCGAGGCCCCTTTCTTTACCGACAAGATGCCCAATAATTTCCGCCATATCGGCCTGATCAAACTGATCCTGCCCAACGCCAAAATCATTGACGCCCGCCGCGATCCTATGGCCTGCTGCTTCAGCGGTTTCAAGCAGTTGTTCGCCGAGGGGCAGGAATTTACGTACGGGCTTACACAGGTCGGGCGCTATTACCATGACTATGTTGAGCTGATGGACCATTGGGACCGGGTGCTGCCGGGAGAAATTCTCAAGGTGCAATATGAAGAGGTGGTTGCCGATCTGGAGGGGCAGGTGCGGCGCATTCTGGATTATTGCGGGCTGGAATTCGAGGAAGCCTGCGTCAATTTCCATAAGACGGCGCGGACGGTGAAAACCGCAAGCTCGGAACAGGTGCGGGAAAAAATCAACACCAAGGGCCTGAAACAGTGGCAGCATTTCGAGGCGCACCTTGGCCCCTTGAAGACGGCACTGAGGGGGATTTAAACCAGGCGCGCGCCATTGGGCACCGGTTTGTCAGGCACGGCCAGCACCACGGCTTTGCCGTCCTGATAAAACCCGGTGACCAGACATTCCGACATCAGGGGTCCGATTTGTTTGGCCGGGAAATTGGTTACGGCGACGACCTGTTTGCCGACGAGTTTATCAAGGGTATAAAGGTCGGTGATCTGGGCGCTTGATTTACGGACTCCAACCTCTGCACCGAAGTCCACATGCAGGATATAGGCGGGGTTGCGGGCTTCGGGAAAGGGATGGGCTTCGATAATGGTGCCAACGCGCAGTTCTACGGCGCTGAACTGGTCCCAGGTGATGGTGGTCATGAAAATCTCCGGTTATGATTATGTAAAACCATAGTATTTTCCGGTAAAAAGTAAAGGGCTGTCGATTTATGTCTGTATAATGTGCGCCCAAAAAAGACGATTGGTGGCGTGCAGTCAACGGCCCATAATCTGGGCATCTGCCCGGGCGAGAATAAGGACAAAATAATCTGCTGTTTCACCCTCTTTGGAAAAAGGGAAAGCGCCGCGCACGACTTTAATATAATCTTTGTCCAAATAGGAGATATGCCCCGTTTCAAAGAGAGGGGCCTTGGTCTTTCCGATCATGACAAATTCCTTATGGCGTTTTTCGAATTTGTCCTCTGGCATGATTTCGCTGATGAATTTTTTGGAATCGGAAGCACCGCATATCTCAATGATGCCTTCACCTTCAAGTCGGTCGAAATAATCCTGTCTGCCGTTATGGAATTTTGCTTCCAGCAAGATGATATAGGGTAAAATTGACGGGATTTCAGGGGGAAGAAGGTCGCGCCTTAAAGGTAGATCTTTATCGCCCTTGATCATTTCCCAATAATCATAAAAGAGTTTCGCCGGGTGATGATCGGGGATATCTTGCAATTCAATATGTATCGAGTCCCGATGGTCGCTATTTCTCATATTCAACATAGAATCACCTTTACGCAGGACTTAAGGGTACTTTCACAACATACCACTGTACAATATCAGAATATAATTAACTAAAGGTATACGAAAGCATTGGGGGGATATAAAACGGGGACGGCACAGAACGGTTAGGTCTGTGCAAAAATGGTGATCCCGACGCGATTCGAACGCGTGACCCCCAGATTAGGAATCTGGTGCTCTATCCTGCTGAGCTACGGGACCACTCTTGAAAGCTTCTGTTCTTTAGCATAAAGACAGGGCGCGATCAATCGAGGGAATGGATTTCTTCGGGGCGGCCCCTGCGCCGCCGGCCGGTCAGTCATTTCAGCAGGAACTTCCAGGGCGAAACCTCGCTGCCACGGGCCTGAGTGACTTCAATCAGGACCGGTTTGTCGAGCGACAGTGCCATCTCCAGAACGGGTTTTAAGTCCGCCGGGCTTGCCACCCGAAAGCTCGTGACGCCGAAGCTTTCGCCGAGCTGTACGAAATCCGGGTTGACCAGTTCCGAACCGATCACCCGGCTGTCATATTTTTCTTGCTGGTCCCGGCGCACATTACCGTAGGCGTGGTTGTTGAACACCAGGGTTACCAACGGGATATTATATTGTACGGCGGTCGCCAGTTCCTGAACTCCGAACATAAATCCGCCGTCGCCAGCGATGGAGATCACCGCCTTGTCCGGATGGGCCACCTTGACGCCGAGGGCCGTCGGGAAGCCGAAGCCGAGATTGCCCTGATAGCCGCAGCTGACATATCGGCGCGGATGATAAACCGGGAAGCCGTAGCTGGCGGCAAAACCCATCTGGCAGACCTCTTCTACCAGAAAACCGTCGCGGGGCAGCACGTCGCGGATCACCTGGAGATAATCCATCTGCGGCTGAACCTGTTGAATTTCGGCCAGGCTCTCCGTCTTGGCGGCGCGGATTGCGGCGCGGCGGCCGGAACCGGGAACGCCCGCCTTGATCAGGGCATCGACCAGGGCCTGGGCACCGTCGGCGGCATCTGCGATCACCGGGGCATCGGTGTCGAGCTTGTCCATTTCTGCGGCGTCTATATCCAGTCGCAACAATTGGCGGCCGGGCAGGGCGCGCTCATATGTCATAAAGCTGCCCCAGCGGATGAAGGGAATTTCGAGCCGGGTGCCAATACCGATCATCACATCCGTGTCGGGCCACAGCTTGTAAGCCGAGGCGATGGTCAGGCCAAGCTCATGATCGTCGCTGACAATGCCGCGTCCGCCGCGAAAGCCGACCACAGGCGCATCAAGCAACTCGGCGAGTTCGGTGATTTCGGCGCTGGCATGCTGGGCGCCGCTGCCGACGAAGATCATCGGGGCTTTCGCATTTTTCAGCAGGGTTATGGCTCGGTCGATTTCCTCCGTGTTGATGGACGGTGTTTTGGGAGGCTCCACGGCCGGTGGGGTGTCGGAGTGGATGACCTTGCCAAGATCATCCCAGCAGAGCTGCAATGAGGCGGGGCCTTGCCGGCCCGTGGTGGCCTGATGAATGGCTTCCTGCAGCAGACGCGGGGTGTCTTCGGGGTTGTCCACATGGGCGGCCCATTTGGTCAGGCCTTTGAGGATATTCAGTTGATCAGGTAATTCATGCAGATGGCCGCGGCCCTGTCCCTTGAAGCTGGTGGGGACTTCCCCGGTCAGGCAGAGGGTGGGGGCGCAGGCGCCGTAAGCCGTGCACAGGGCGGCGGTGGTGTTGAGAACACCGGGACCGGGTACGGGCGAGAAGACCCCGAGCTTGCCTGAAGAGCGGGCATAGCCGAACGCCATATAGCCAAGGGCCTGTTCATGGCGGGCGCCGATGACCCGGATCTGGTCCTGATGCTGATAGAAGGCGTCGAAGAGATCATACATCTGCGCCCCGGGCAAGCCGAAGACCGTGTCGACATCATTTTCGATCAGGCCTTTGACAATGGCTGTACTGGCTGTGCTGGCCGTACAGGTGGATGGAGGGGTCAGTTTGGACTTTGGGGGCATTTCCGTCATGGTATTTTCTCTCGTCGCTTAACTCAAATTCTGCTGGTCTTTCTTGTCCCGATCAGGCGCGCGCCGCCTTGATCCAGATCATAAAATAGAAGTTTCAATTATTACAATATGAAAGTAATATACTTTTGCGGATTTTTCAAGTCTGAATTTTCGGCCTGAAAGTGGTGATCCTATAGGTATAGGGGGGTAGACGGCCCCCTCTGCAATGCTGGCAGTGTGCTGCACCGGTTGGCCGGCCTTTTGGCAATATAAGCCAAATGTGAGAGGAAACCACCTGAGACTCACCCTCTATGAGTCGCCCTAATACACCTGTTTTGGCCGTGTAATACACCGCTATAACAGTTATGGGAAAAATTTATTAACAATAATGCATTGTAAATAAACGATAAATTATTTTTTGTTGTTTTTTTGTTGACGATTATCGATCTAGTGTACTATATAAGTAGCACACCAAGTCGCTAGAACAGAGAAACAGCGAGATACTTTAAACCCTACTAAGGAGATTAGTTATGAACAGCATTTTGACAAACAGCATTGAAGCCAACAGCTTTTTAGGCCTGGTACAGAACACACAGAAGAAGAATGGCATCAAGACGTTTGCCCGTCGGCAGATGGCCAAAGTGGAAAGCACTGAAGTTTTAACGAACCTTGCTGTCGCCACCATCGTCATTGTTATGGGTCTGGCTGCAGGTTCCGTATCACAACAGAAAATTGAACAGGCGAGATTTGTTGCTCCTGTTGTGACCGAGGTCGCCGTCTAGACAGGCTGGCGCGCCTCTGAGGACGCTTTCGATGCGGCCCCGAAGGTTTTAAGAAAAGGAAAGAGACATGAAGAATTTACTGATCAGCCAAACAGACCCTTACAGCTTTATGAGCTTGTTGCATGCCGGCGGACGTCCGCTGCGGGGTCAGCGTTTCACGGCGACGCGTAAACTGCAGCATATGATTAATGCCGCCATGGTGTCTCTTCTTCTGATGGTCGCCATAAGTCAGATGGCCCCGGCGGATCTAAGCCAGGACCAGGCTGCGACCGAATTATCCTTTGGAGAGACCCGTACAGGCGAAGCCTGTGGCGTAGAGGCCTGTAAAATGGTGTGACCTGATCTCTCAAGAATTTCCATCAGGAATGAACCCCTGATATCTTCCAACTGTCATGATATTATGTTTCAGGACATTTTGGCCCCGGTTTAACCGCCGGGGCTTTTTTTTTGGTCAGGTTCGGTCTATATACGGTTCTCAATGATAAAGGATATTATACAGCATGTTTGACGAAGGCCTGAAAACCAGCCTGTGGGTGGCGGCGGAAATTCGCCGGTGCGATGGATTGTTCCTGCCCATGACGGTAGAGCAGCGCGGTGATGGCGATCGTGGTCTGGTTTTGATCAAGCAATATGTCTCCGGGCAGGGGTGTATTCTATATGGGCAGTGCCGCAATCCGGAGGGAAAACTCGGTTGGCACAAGCCGCTGGGAGAATATTTTGTGCCTGAATTCGAGGCGACGGATTATATGATGCGGCAGCGTAAATATGATGAGGACCTCTGGCTTCTGGAGGTGGACGACCCCAAGGGATTGTACCAGCCTTTATCGTGAAAATGAGCCTGTTTTCTATGACGTTTTCCGGGGGACGATCATTTTTCACTTTTTTGTGATTTTTTTCCATCCTGCCCCTTGAACTATATCGTCAGAGCTTCTATCTCTAGCAGTGTTGTTAGCACTCTCATGCAGGGAGTGCTAACGGGAAAAATTTCAACAAACTAGAAGAGGTTCTCAGAAATGGGTTTTCGTCCTTTACATGATCGTGTTCTTGTCCGTCGCATTGACGCGGAACAAAAAACTGCTGGCGGCATCATCATTCCGGATAGCGCACAGGAAAAACCAAGCCAGGGCGAAATCATCGCCGTAGGCAATGGCGCCAAAGCCGAAGACGGTACGGTAACGGCCCTCGACGTAAAAGCAGGCGATACAGTATTGTTCGGTAAATGGTCCGGTACGGAAGTCAAGATCGACGGCGAAGACCTGTTGATCATGAAAGAATCCGACCTGATGGGCATCATCGAATAATTTGTCTCCCTTCTGGAAATATAATCTAAATTAAAGGAATTAGTGAAATGGCTGCAAAAGACGTAAAGTTTGGCTCTGACGCCCGCGCGCGTATTGCAAACGGCGTGGATATCCTCGCCAATGCTGTGAAAGTCACCCTGGGCCCTAAAGGCCGTAACGTATTGCTCGAAAAATCATTCGGCGCACCACGGATCACCAAAGACGGTGTATCTGTCGCCAAAGAAATTGAACTTGCCGACAAGTTTGAAAATATGGGCGCCCAGATGGTGCGCGAAGTCGCAAGCCGAACCAATGACGTGGCGGGTGACGGTACAACAACCGCAACCGTTCTGGCGCAATCTATTGTGCGGGAAGGCTTTAAAGCCGTTGCCGCCGGTATGAACCCGATGGACCTGCGTCGCGGTGTCGACCTCGCGGTGGCTTCTGTTGTTGCCGATCTGAAAGGCCGGACAAAAACAATTTCCTCCAGTGAAGAAGTTGCGCAAGTAGGATCCATTTCCGCCAACGGCGAAACTGAAATTGGTAAGATGATTGCCGACGCCATGGATAAAGTGGGCAAAGAAGGCGTGATCACGGTTGAAGAAGCCAAAGGCCTCGAGTCAGAGCTTGACGTTGTTGAAGGCATGCAGTTTGACCGCGGTTACCTGTCGCCTTACTTCGTGACCAATGCCGAAAAAATGTCTGTTGAGCTGGAAAACCCTTACATCCTGTTGCATGAGTCAAAATTGACAAGCCTGCAACCAATGCTGCCTCTGCTCGAAGCAGCGGCGCAGTCCGGACGTCCTCTGCTGATCGTGGCGGAAGATGTTGAAGGCGAAGCCCTGGCAACCCTGGTGGTGAACAAATTGCGCGGTGGACTGAAAATCGCGGCTGTTAAAGCGCCTGGTTTTGGTGACCGTCGTAAATCCATGCTCGAAGACATCGCGATCCTGACCGGTGGTCAGGTTGTGTCTGAAGATCTGGGCATCAAACTGGAAACAGTGACTTTGGATATGCTGGGTACCGCGAAACAGGTTTCCATCACCAAAGACGACACGACTGTTATTGATGGCGCCGGTGAACGTGATGCTATCGAAGCCCGTTGTGGCCAGATCCGCAATGCCGTCGAAAATACCTCATCCGATTATGACAAGGAAAAACTGCAGGAACGTCTGGCGAAACTCGCCGGTGGTGTTGCCGTGATCAAAGTCGGTGGTGTTACAGAAACGGAAGTGAAAGAACGCAAAGACCGCGTTGACGATGCCCTGCACGCCACTCGGGCGGCTGTTGAAGAAGGTATCGTTCCTGGCGGGGGAACAGCTCTGTTGTACTCTATCCGGGTTCTTGAAGGCCATGAAGGCGCAAACAGCGACCAGACTGTCGGCATCAACATCGTGCGGAAAGCGCTTGAAGCGCCTCTGCGTCAGATCGTTGAAAACGCCGGTGTTGACGGTGCGGTTGTTGCCGGCAAGCTGAAAGAAAGCACTGACTTCAACTTCGGTTTCGACGCTCAGAAGGAAGAATATACCGATCTGATCGCCGCCGGTATCATCGACCCGACCAAAGTGGTTCGTACGGCGCTTCAGGATGCGGCCTCTGTCGCCGGTCTTCTGATCACCACGGAAGCCATGGTTGCGGATATTCCGGAAGATAATAAAGGCGCGCCCGCCATGCCTGACATGGGCGGTATGGGCGGCATGGGTGGCATGGGCGGTATGGGCTTCTAAGCCAACCTCTCTTCATCCGAAGAAATCTGAAAGAGCCGGCGTTCGCGTCGGCTCTTTTTTTGTGTGTTCTAAACACTCATCAAGTTATTTTGCATCGCCCTGTCCCGGACGGTTGCTCTAGATGATGCCGCAGGCGCTTGAGGGGTCTTGTGTCAGGGCTTTTTTCAGGCGCAGAAGCGCAAAATAAAAATATTGGGGCCGTTGTTCACTGCCGAGACATAGCCGGATGCCGGAGGCTGTATCGGGGGCCGGGTGTAGGGTAATGGCGGCGGGCGGGGTCAGGATGACATTCTGGTTTCGGGCCTGTATGTACATTTTTTCCGCCGTTTGGAAATCGCAGGGCATCCACAGATGATAGCTGCTGCCGGCGGCCGGCGCCCGGAAGTCATTTAGATGACGGGACACCAGCGTCGCCCGGTCCCGGCATGTCTGCGCCAGACGTGTCATATAAGCGTCGGCCACGCCGTTCTGTAACAGTTGGCAGACGATTTCCACCGACAGGGGCGGGGTTGACCAGCCGCCGGCCTGTTGCCCCTGCTGGATTTTTGCCCGCAGCTGTTCCGGGGCCACCAGCAAACCGACCCGCAAATCGGGACTCAGGCATTTGCTGAAACTGTTGATATAGAGGGTCCGGTCGGGCGCGTGGCTGTGCAAGGGGGCCGGCGCCGTCGGGTTCAGGAAACGGTAAACATCGCTTTCGATGATCCAGGCGTCATATTTCTGGGCAATGGCCGCTAAGGCCTGCCGTCGTCGGGCTTTGTAAGTCAGGCCTGTCGGGTTCTGCACCGTCGGGATGGTGATCAGGGTGACGCCGGGGCGGGTGCGGGCAACCTGCTCAAAGGCCTCCGGGATGATGCCGTCTTCATCCATGGGCAAGGGGCACAGGTCGCGGCCGAGATACTGGGCGGCCGATTTGATGCCCGCAAAAGTGACCGGTTCGCCGTAAATTTTCTGTCCGACCTTGCTGGTGGCGGCGATGGCCAGAGAGATGGCCTGAAGGGCGCCAAGGGTCAGGGTGATGTCATCTGGCGCCAGGGGGATGTTAAAGCGTTTTTTGATCCACTGACTGATGGTGGCGCGATGTCGGGGCAGGCCGGCGACCGGTGGATATTGCATGCTACTGTCGCGATAGAGCGTCCGGGCGGCTCTGCCTGATGCCTCCAGCAACAGGGAACGGGTAAGAGGAAACGGCGGCGTATTGGTCTGCAAGTCAATCAAAGTGCCATTATCGGTGATCTGTTCCGGTTCCTGCAAGCCGGAAACAATGGTGCCCCGGCCCACGTGGGCTTCCACCAGACCGCATTGGATCGCATGCTGATAGGCCTTGCTGACCGTGCCCAGACTGAGCCCCAGATCGCTTGCGGTACGACGTTGCGGCGGCAGGCTGTCGCCGGCTTTGAGCGTCCCGGTAAAAATATCCTGCTGCAGCGGCCGGAAGAGCTGCATGAACAAAGGACCTGGATCATTATCCAGTCTGGGGGACCAGTTTTTCATATTGTACTTTGTGACAATGTTATAATTGATATAGTTCAATATTCAGGACACTATCAATATTCAGGTGGAAACGCAATGAAATAAGGAATGTTGATATGGCAACCTCTTACGATGACCTGCTGGAAAATAGCAAATGCCGGGCGCTATCTTATCTGGATGCCTTGGACCGGCGCCGGGTTTTCCCGGATGATACCATGTTGGATGGCCTGGCGGCTTTTAACGAAAATCTGCCGCATGAAGGCCGGGAAGGGCAGGAGACGCTCGATCTTCTGGATCGACATGGGTCCCCGGCGACGGTGGCGAATATGGGGGGGCGTTATTTCGGTTTTGTCGTTGGCGGCAGCCTGCCGGTGACGGTGGCGGCCAACTGGCTGGCGGCGGCCTGGGACCAGGTGGCGTCCAGTCAGGTGACTTCCCCGGTGGCCGATCACATTGAACGGGTTGCGGGCGAATGGGTGCTGGATATTCTTGATTTGCCGCGGGGGAGCGCCGTTGGCTTTGTCACAGGGGCCACCATGGCGACATTTTCTGCTCTGGCGGCGGCGCGGCATCATCTGTTGGACCGGCAGGGATGGAACGTGGGCGAGTATGGGCTGTACGGTGCGCCGCAGATTACGGTGGTGGTCAGCGCAGAGGTGCATGTCACGGTCCTGAAGGCGTTGAATATGCTGGGCATGGGGCAAAAAAATATCATCAAGATTCCGGTGGACGCCAACGGCGCGATAGATGTGGCGCAGGTGCCGCCACTGGGGCCGAATACGATCGTTTGTGTTCAGGCCGGCAATGTCAATAGTGGCGCGTTTGATCCGATTGAGAGCATTTGTGCGGCGGCGCGCGCCGCCGGCGCCTGGGTGCATGTGGATGGGGCTTTCGGACTGTGGGCCCGGGCGGCGCCGGCCTTGGCGGACATGGCCAAAGGGGTGGAGAAGGCGGACAGTTGGGCCACGGACGGTCATAAATGGCTGAACACGCCTTATGACTGCGGTGTGGTTATCTGTCGCCACAAGCGGGCGTTGGCCGGCGCTTTTTCCACATCGGCGGCTTATCTGAAGGAAGAGGATGGCGCCGCCAAGGATCGGGTGCCGGAGTTTTCCCGGCGGGCGCGGGGCATCGAGGTCTGGGCGGCTTTACGGACCCTGGGCCGGGACGGTGTGGACCATTTGATCAGCGAGAATTGTCGTCTGGCCCGGCTCTTCGCGCAGGAGCTGTCGGCTTTGGGGCTGACCATTCACAATAAGGTGGTGCTGAACCAGATTGTGGTTTCTTGCGGAAGCGCGCGCCGAACGGCGCAAATGATCGAGGCGATGCAGGCGGAGGGCACCTGCTGGTTTGGCCAGACCGAATGGCAGGGGCAAAAAGCCTTTCGCATCAGTATTTCTTCCTGGAAAACCACAGAGCAGGATATTGCCAAATCCGTCGCCGCCTTCAAAAAGATATTGACCCTGCAGGGGAATTCAGAGTAATTGTATATACAGGAGATTATTTTTTATCTTCACTGAATTCAACCGTGAATTCTGCTATAAAACCACAATAATAATCAAATGGCGAGAATGGGACGTGTCAGAAGAAAATAAACTATTCGATGTCAGGGATTGGGTGCCGTATCAATTGTGGCGTTTGTCACAGGAGGCGGGCTATCTTCTTGAAGATCAATATTCGGTAAAATATAATATAAAAGGCGAAAACTGGCGCTTTATGGCCATGTTGGCCTCCTCTGCACCGGTCTCGGCGAAAGAGTTGGGCGTGTTGCTGGACATGGACCAGGTGCAGGTCACCCGGGCCCTGAACAAGCTGTTGGACCTGAGGTATGTGGACCGTAAAACCGACCCGAAGGACCGCCGCAAGGTGATCCTAACCCTGAGCAAGAAGGGCGCGCGGGTCTATCAGGACATCGTGGATATGGCCAAGGCGCTGGAGCAGATGTTGCTGTCGGATGTGCCGGATCAGCAGAAGCAAATGTTTCGCGGTGTGCTTGAGGGCTTGCTGGTCAAGGTTGATCTGTTGAGATCCGGGGTGCGGGCGGAATTCTGATCCTGTAAAAAAAAGCCGTCCACCCTGATATGGCGCCTGATATGGGGGCCTGATATAGGGGAACGGCTTTTTGCAAGGATAAGCTGGCCTCAGTGTTGATCAAGATCTTTGCTGAACGACGCGACTGTTGCGGCAATATCCTGAGAAGCGATCTTTTGTTCGCCAATGATGGTGTTGATTTCCTTGAAGTTCTCATTCACCGTGGCGATGTTCTGATGAACATCCGCTACTTTTTCATTCGCGGTTTCAATGCTGCTTTGACCTTCGGCGACGGCTTCTGACATGCCGGACATGGCGGTCATGATCTCTTCCATTTCAGTGGTCAGGCGGGCGATGCGTGTGCGGATGTCTTCCGTGGCGCTGGCGGTCTGATTGGCCAGTGTTTTGACTTCCGAGGCCACAACGGCGAAACCACGGCCGGCTTCCCCGGCGCGGGCGGCTTCGATGGTGGCGTTCAGGGCCAGAAGATTGGTCTGGCTGGCGATATCTTCAATGGATTTGACGATGCCGCCAATTTCATTGGAGGCCTGGGCCAGTTGATTAACCTTGGTGCCGGATTCTTCAACCGCATTGGAGATGCTGGTCATCTTGTCCCGGGCCTGGCCAATGGTCTGCGCGCCTTCGCTGGCGGTATTGCCGGCATCGCGTGAAATGCGGGTCACTGAATCAGCCCGTTCGCTCAAAATGACAATGGCGTTCACCAGGGCGTTGATCGCCGCGCCGACAGACTCTGTCTTTTGAGTTCTTTCTTCGAAAGTTGCGTCTTCGCGCGCCATGATCTTGTTTGACAATGCTTTGACGGCAAGTCCGAGGGGGGTCTGGCTGGAGGGTACATTTTTATATTTTTCGTCACCAATCAAGGATAACGACCGGATTATTTCCTGGATATCTTCCTGAGCATTCTCCGCTCTGAAGTCATTTACTGCGCCAATTTCATTCATTTTTTTTCCCTATTTTAGCTGCTTTGAGGGCATCTTAAGCGGGGATGCTGAATAAATGATTAAATTTTTAACTTCATTTGAACGGTATGGAGGTTTTCTTGGTGACCGTGCGTAAAGAAAAGTTTGATTTGATCTGTGAAACGCCGGGCAGGGCCGTCAGAACGTCCATATGCAGTCGCTCGTAATCCGACGCATCCGACACGATCACCCGCAGCAGATAATCCGCATCCCCGGACATCAGGTAACATTCCATGATCTGGGGGCAGTTCTTGACACTTCTTTCAAACTCGGCCAGCTTTTCCTTGGTTTGTTTCTCGACCGTGATCTGGACGAAAACATTATCGGGGAGCTCGGCGGCAGTCTGGGGCACGATCGCAACATAACGATCAATGACATCATTGTTTTCCAGCGCCTTGACCCGCCGCAGGCAGGCCGACGCCGACAGCCCGATGCGGTCGGCCAGGTCATTATTGCTGATCCGGCCTTCCTTCTGCAGTATTTTCAGGATCGCATGATCAATCCTGTCCAAGCTTAAATTTCGAAATTTATCTCTCATAAATGGAATTATGCACAATAATATGCGAATATCTAGTGAAATGATCGCGATCTTTGCAAGGATATTCGATGCATTATTTGCTATCATGGGGACAATAAGTATCATCCGCCAAAAATCGGCTCAGGAATTGTCCGAAACGGCGGTTTTACGAAACCCCTAACTTCAGATATAGAGAGTAGTAAGAAAATGATTGTTGGTGTGCCAAAAGAAATTAAAGTTCATGAGTATCGTGTTGGCCTGACGCCGGCCAGCGCATCGGAATTTATCCGTAATGGTCATAAAGTGATCGTGGAAACCAACGCCGGGGCCGGCATTGGCTTTTCCGACGCCGACTATACAGCCGTTGGGGCGGAAATTATCCCGACTGCGGCTGAGGTCTTCGCCCAGGCGGAAATGATCATCAAAGTGAAAGAGCCGCAATTGCCGGAATGCGCCATGCTGACCGAAAATCATTTGCTCTATACCTACCTGCATCTGGCGCCGGACCCCGCGCAGACAGATGCATTGTTGAAATCCGGCTGTACCGCCATTGCCTATGAAACCGTGACCAATGATGCGGGCGGCCTGCCGCTGCTCGCGCCGATGAGTGAAGTGGCCGGACGTATGTCCATTCAGGCTGGTGCCCATGCGCTGGAGAAATCAGTGGGCGGTCGTGGCCTGCTACTCGGTGGCGTACCAGGTGTGGCGCCGGCGAAAGTTGTGGTTATCGGTGGCGGCGTATCCGGCATGAATGCTGCGGAAATGGCTGTAGGCATGGGGGCTGATGTTAGCATCTTTGACCGTAACCTTGATGTTCTGCGGCGTCTTGACGCCCGGTTCCGCGGGGCGGTAAAAACCCGTTATTCCACGGCCCATGATCTGGAAGAAGCCGTGCTTGACGCGGATCTGGTGATCGGTGCTGTTCTGGTGGCCGGGGCTGCGGCGCCGAAACTGGTGACAGCCGATATGGTCAAGCGGATGAAAGACGGCGCTGTTCTGGTTGATATTTCCATTGACCAGGGGGGCTGTTTTGAAAATTCCCGTCCGACAACTCATGCCGAGCCAACCTTTGTGGTGGATGGTGTGGTGCATTACTGCGTGGCCAACATGCCCGGCGGTGTGGCGCGCACATCTACTTTTGCCCTGAATAATGCGACCCTGCCGTTTGGTCTGGCGTTGGCCAACAAAGGCTGGAAACAGGCCTGTAAAGATGACAAGCATCTGGCCAACGGGGTAAATGTGTCCGATGGCTTTGTAACTTACAAGGCAGTGGCGGATGCCCTGGGTAAAGAATATCGCCCGCTTGACCTGTAAAAGTTACTGCCGGGTTTGATTTTTATTTTATTGACGGGGGGAGGAAACTCCCCCTTGTTTATTCTTTCAGGTTGAGTATAAGCTGTTGTCTCATTGAAAATGGACAGAGACATATGCCAGACAAAACGTTCAAAGAAACCTCCCTCCGCTATCACACTGATCCCACGCCTGGAAAATTTGAAATAACCCCTACCAAACCGCTGTCGAACCAGCGTGACCTGGCCCGGGCCTATTCCCCTGGTGTGGCCTTCGCCTGCGAAGCGATCATGGAAGATGCGGCGGCGGTCAATGACATGACCATTCGTGGTAATCTGGTCGGGGTGGTGACCAACGGATCGGCGGTGTTGGGGCTGGGCAATATCGGACCTCTGGCGTCCAAGCCGGTCATGGAGGGCAAGGCGGTTCTGTTCAAGAAATTTGCCGGCATTGATGTGTTTGATATTGAAATCGATCAGCAGAACCCGGAAAAACTGATTGACACCATTGCGGCGCTGGAACCGACCTTCGGGGCGATCAATCTGGAAGACATCAAGGCCCCGGAATGCTTTATCGTAGAAAAAGCCCTGAAGGAGCGGATGAATATCCCGGTTTTTCACGATGACCAACATGGTACGGCGATTGTGGTGGGCGCGGCCGTTTATAACGGGTTGCGCATTGTGGATAAGGACATCTCGCAGGTCAAGGTTGTCGCCACCGGCGGCGGCGCGGCCTCGCTCGCCTGTCTTGACCTTCTGGTCAGCATGGGGCTGAAGCGGGAAAATGTCAGTCTCGTTGACGTGGAAGGCGTGGTTTATGTCGGCCGAGAAAAAGACATGAACCCCTATAAAGACAAATATGCCATCACGACCGATCATCGGACGCTGAATGATGTGATTGACGGGGCAGACGTGTTCCTTGGCCTGTCGGCGCCGGGCATTCTGAAACCTGATATGGTCCGGCGGATGGCGGACAAGCCGTTTATTCTGGCGCTGGCCAATCCGACGCCGGAAATTTTGCCGGAAGCGGCGAAAGAGGTGCGCAGTGATGCGATCATCGCTACGGGGCGGTCTGACTATCCCAATCAGGTCAACAATGTATTGTGTTTTCCGTTCCTGTTCCGTGGTGCGCTGGATGTGGGCGCGACGACCATCAATGAAGAAATGAAACATGCCTGCGTCAAGGCAATTGCCGATCTGGCGTTTCGCGAATCTTCGGAACAGGTGGTGAATGCCTATCAGGGGGATGTGCTGAAATTCGGCCCCGAATACATCATTCCCAAACCGCTTGACCCACGGCTTATTCTGGAAGTGGCCCCGGCGGTCGCCCAGGCGGCGATGGACAGCGGGGTCGCGACCCGGCCCTTGAAAGATATCGAGGCCTATAAGGAAACGCTGAGTCGTTTTGTCTTTAAGTCAACCATTCTGCTGCAGCCGGTTTTGGAGCGGGCCAAACAAAGCCCGAAACGGATTGTTTTTGCCGAAGGCGAGAATGAAAGCGTTCTGCTGGCCGTACAGGCGCTGGTCGATGAAAAAATGGGCCGCCCGACCCTGATTGGGCGCCCCGCCGTGGTCAATCAGAAAATAGAACGGCTCGGTCTGCGCCTGATCAAGGATGAACATTTTGACCTGATCAACCCCCAGAAGGATGATCGCTACCGTAGTTACTGGCAGGAATATCATGCCCTGGTCTGTCGTCAGGGGGTTTCAAAGGAAGCCGCCCGCACCATTGTGCGCACCAACACCACCGTGATTGCCGCCCTGGCGGTGCGCCGCGGCGATGCGGATGCAATGATTTGCGGCAGTTATGGTCGTTTTGATTTCCACGTCAAATATATCATCGACATCATTGGCCGGAAACATGGCGATCAGAAATTGTCCACCGTCAGCACCCTGATCCTGCCGCGCCGGACGATTTTCTTCGCGGATGCCTTTATGACAGTGGAACCGGATGTCGACCAGATTGTGGAAAACACCCTGGCTGCGGCGGAAAAAGTCAGGCATTTCGGTGTGGAGCCGAAAGTAGCGTTGCTGTCGCATTCCAATTTCGGATCGTCAAATGCTCCGTCGGCGCGCAAGATGCGCAGAGCCACAAAAATTCTCAAAGAGTTGCGGCCGGATATGCTGGTTGATGGAGAAATGCACGCGGATGCGGCCTTGAAAGAGGATATTCGGGAACGCATGGTGCCGGACAGCGGCTTTACCGGGTCGGCCAATCTGTTCATCTTCCCCAATCTGGATGCGGCGAATATCACCATTGATATGCTGCGGACCATCGACAACGGGTTGCTGGTGGGGCCGATCCTGCTGGGGGCGGCGCAACCGGCCCATATCGTGACGCCATCGGCGACAGCCAAGGGAATTTTCAATATGGCGGCCATTGCCCTGGCCGATGCGCAAAACCTCGATCAGGAAAGCAAATCCTGATCTAGCGCGCCGGCAAATCAACGCCGGACAGGCTCAGTTGATGCCGCAGCAACAGCAGAAAGGCGAGCAGCCCGAGAAACAGGATGCCATTCCATGGTACATGCCAGGACCGACCGAGTTCCAGGGGTTTCCGTGCTTTGTAGAGGGAAAAAGCCGCCACCAGAGTGGTCACGGCCATGAGAATAAGGGTCAGAGTTTGATCCATGCGGACTGCTTGTTGTTAAAGACGTTGGGTGTTGTGGCTAAAGATAGTCTTTTCCCGCCAAAGATCAATATGCATTCTGCCTGTGTCAGAAATGCAGTTGCAGCGTGGCGAAGCCGCCGTGGCTTCGGGTAAAGGCCCGTTTGGGGTTTTCGAATTCATTATGATTAATGATGCGATATTGATAGGCGCCAACAGCGAAATTGAGGGCGGGCGTAATATGAAAGTTGGCCTGTCCGCCGACCTGAAATTCCAGATTCCAGCGGTTGCGTTGGTCCTGCGGGATCACTTCATGTTGCGCTCCCGTGATGGTGCCATTGAAGCTGAGGCTCCAGCTGTTTTGCTGCAGCACCGGCATCATTATCTTGCCGGTCACGCCAAGGCCGAAGAGGTGCTTGCGCTTGTGATACTCCATCGTGGAAATCATACTTGTGATAAAATCATCCTTTTGGACGCCGGAAAGGTCTGCCGTCAGGACGATTTTCCGTCCTGATGGCAGGATAAATCCCTTATAGGCGGTGATCAGGGAAGGGGTCAGAGATTCCGCCTGATGGAGGGGAAGCATGCCGAGGGATGCGGTTTGCGGGGTGAGGCCGGCCATTACCTGTTGGGGGGGAATAATAAACAGAATTATGCTCAAAATTATATACAGAAGACGGGATCCGGTATGTTTGATCCGGGCGACACAATCTACGCAACTGTTTAAATATATAACCATTAACTAATAATGTCAGAAAAATATTAACAATTATTAGATTTTTCCAGACTTTTTATTCAAATTGTATCTATCCTTCCGGCTCAGAAAAACAATGTACGTCGCGGCAATTTCGGTTAGTATGTCGCCAAATTGAGAAGCCGAAATACGAACCCAGGTTGATTGTAAGTTTAAAAGGGAAAAAATGTCTTGGACAAATAGAAATAATCGGCAGATTGCGAATTGGTTATTCTTCGTCTGTGCAATGATTTTTTGCATGGTTATTGTTGGCGGCGTGACCCGTCTGACAGAATCCGGTCTGAGCATGGTGGACTGGCGCCCTGTTACCGGCATTTTACCGCCGCTCAGTGATGCGGCCTGGCTCAAGGAATTTGAGGCCTATAAACAATATCCTGAATACCAAAAAGTTAATCACGGCATGGGTCTTGATGAATTCAAGAATATTTTTTATTGGGAATATAGTCATCGGCTGCTGGGGCGTCTGATCGGGATTGTGTTTTTTATCCCCTTCGTCCTGTTTCTGGTGAAAGGCAAGGTGTCTGGCTCTCTCCAGCCCAAGCTCTGGGCAATGTTCGTTCTCGGGGGACTGCAGGGGCTGCTGGGCTGGTGGATGGTGAAAAGCGGGCTTGTTGATCATCCGGACGTCAGCCATTATCGTCTGACGGCGCACCTGGGGCTGGCGGTGCTGATTTATCTGTATGTTTTCTGGGTGGCGTCCGGGTTGGTGATGTCCCGATGCGAGGCGACCCGTCCGCGTCCGATCGGGCCGCTGCGGGTTTTAATCGGATTGATTTTTCTGCAAATTCTGCTCGGAGGACTGGTGGCGGGGCTCAACGCCGGTATGGTTTACAACAGCTGGCCGATGATGGAGGGCCGGCTTATTCCGGCGGATGTCTATGGCATGACACCGTGGTATATGAGCGCATTTGAAGATATTATGACCGTGCAGTTTAACCATCGTATGCTGGCTTATGTCATTACACTGCTCGGGCTTTACGTCTGGTATCGCTTGCGTCAGGATAATCATATTGTGGTGCGGATCGCGGGCTATCTGATGCTGTTCAGTCTGTTGGGGCAGGTGACGTTGGGCGTTCTGACCTTGATCCATGTTGTGCCGATCCCGCTGGCGGCATTGCATCAGGCCGGGGCGCTGGTCACTTTGTCGGCGGCGCTGTATGCGTTGCGCCGCGCCAAAGGGTGATCAGGCAAACAGCGAACAGGAGGTTCAGGTGACAGAATGCTGTACCCTTTACGTAACATGTCCGACGCGTCAGGCCGCGGTGGATATTGGTCGTCGTTTATTGACGGAGAAGCTGATTGCCTGCGCCAATATCACGGTAGAGATGACCTCGCTTTACAGATGGCAAGGGAAGGTCTGTGAAGACCCGGAGGTTGCGATGTTTATCAAAACCCCGCGTCGCAAGGCCGCCGCCGCCATCACCCGCATTACAGAACTGCATCCTTATGACACACCCTGTATCGTGCAATGGGATATTACGGCAGGCCATGAAGACTATCTGAAATGGGTTGGGGAAGTATGTGGTGATGAGGCATAAAAAAAGCCCGAACAGAAAAATTAAATTCCGTTCGGGCCGCATAAGATTTTAGAGCTTAATCCAGATTATTTTTCAACACCTTCCGCAGGGGCTGCTTCTTCAGACTTTTCTTCAGGAGCACCTTCTTCTGGAACTTCTCTTAGATTAGCGTTTGGGTCCGCGTTATAGGAGATGGCAGTTGATGTTGCATCAGTTAACCGACCCGTACCGCTGCTGGGGAATTGAGCACTATCTTTTTTATACCGTGCGGAGTATGGGCCTGCGGGGATACCTTGGCCTTCACGCAAGAGAGCAGTTGCATTGGCGGCATGAGCGACCGGCGTGTAGTCAGAACTTGCGTTATCAACTGCAGCAGTAACAGCATTTACGATAAGATCAGCAAATATATTACCTGAGCTCGATGATTTATTAAAATAGAAGTTTTCTTCATCCTGCCATAAAAGAGAGCCTGAACGCCCGTCTTTAATGGTGTAGAGGAAATGAACCTGTACGCCAGAAGCCAATACATTATACTTTGATTCCCATTGCAGAATCTCAACATAAATGACGCTGTCAGCACCAAAGAGTTCAGCTAGTCTTGTGGTATTGGCAGAGTGAACCATATGGGCATCCGCCAAGCCGTCTTTTTCCATCATGTCTTTCACCATATTGGTGGGGAAGACATAGTACCCGCGTTCAGCCAGAGGAATAGCGAGGGTCGTCAGGAACAAGTCAGGTGCTTCGGCTTCTTCTGAATGATTAATTACAGGAACGATCAAAATGGAATGGGGATCTGCTGTTGCAAAGGAAGTATAGTCTTTGGAATTGGGTGTTGCGGCACACGCAGTCAAGGCGCAAGAAAAGAGAAGGATAGCTATTGTTTTGAAATTTCTCATTTGGTTGCCCCTGCAGTTTCATTGGTTTCTTGGATGTCTGTTGTTTCATCGGATGGCATTTTTGCTATTTTCCCTAAAGCTTTATCCATTAGGTAAGCAGATTCAGGCCATTTTTCTTTTTCTTTTGTGAAATAAAGGGCGGCTGTGGACATGTCATTCATAGCAAGTTGCACATACCCATATTCCGCATAAATTCCTGGTGGAACTGTATTTGTTTCTTCTGCCTTTTGTATTCCATCATAAAGTTTTTCTGAAAATTTTTGCAGTTCTTCAGGGTGTTTATAATAGGAAAGAAGATGGCTGCTGTAGCCATCCCATTCATACATGGTTTTGACGCCACAACCCGATATTAATGCAGATAAGCAGACAGCAGCGACTGCTTTAGTGTGCGATTTTTTAATAAATCTCATAGCTAAACCCTCAATTTGAAATTATTATTTTATTGATTTGGTGTTATTTCTCTTCTGGTATTACCCTGAACAAAAATTGTTTTTTTGGTAATTGTCCCAGAAGGTGAAATGATCTTAATGTCATGTTTGCCTGGCGTCGTAGCAAAAGTTTGACGGTCTTTGTTTACAAGCCCCAAATATTGTCCATCTATATGAATCTCTGATCCGATTCCGGATTTGTCAATATATATGGTTGGACGGTCATCAGACCTTATATCTGCATGTTTGGGCATGCTGCCGCAAGCAGACAATAAAGTGAGTAAAGTGATGATAAAAAGTTGTCTCATAATATGCCCCTATTATTTTTCAATTGTTACAAAGAGGCCCTCAGGACGTCCTTCAGTAAGTGTACCGGAAATGATTTTAGTGACGGCACCTTCAGTGGTCTCATTGTCTCCAAAAAGAGAGACTACTTTCAATTCACCAATTTTTTCGGCCGGCAGAGTAATATCAAAGCCTGATTGATTGCTGGTGATTACCTCGCCTTGCTTCATGACAATGAGGGTATCACCTATTTTCAATCCTTGCCTTTTTCCCCCGGAAATATAAGCGGTCGTTCCCGCGACTTTTAGGATGTCCGTTTTCCAGGTGCGACCAGAGAGCTGCGTCACCAGTTCTTCGATTAGATCTTCAATCGCGATTGAAATTGCCTTGTCATTGAGAGATGCATCATACTTTGCAGTACTGCCTACCCCAAGGACGGTTGATGTGGCTGTTGTAGCTTCTCCAGAACCAGTTGCGGAATGAAATACCAGTCCGGTTCTTACATCGACTAGGCGAATGGCTACCTTAGCATGTGCTTTTTGAACTTTCTTTTTATTAAAGATACCTCTTTTACCATCCGTTGAACGACCAAATTCAATGACAGAGCCGACGATAAGGGTATCAACACCGATGATATTGGACCCACCGGTATGTTTTTGTTCTTTCATTATTTTGTTAAGGTCGGGTCGTTCGAATATAAGAAAGCTTTCTGATTTAGTCAGATAAGCTGTGAGAATATCTGCGGCTTGTTTGCCAAGCGGGTCAAGCTCGTTGTCCCGCAAAAGGCTCTTGCCATAATTAGTCTCGTTTGTGAATCGACCAATGGCAACTTTCAACTTTAGCTTCTTCCCAGATGGCTTTGCTATCTGTTGGGTTTCAGCGAAAGAAGAGGATATAGGTGAAATCAATAGTAACGAAAGTGCCACGATTATAGCGCGAAAGGTGTATCTTTTATGGCGCATAGGTATCTCCACAATGCATATTAATTTTGTTAGAGATAGCTGCTTTTTACTATTATGGTAGATACTAACCCCAACACTTACTTAGGTTTCAGTATATATAATTAAATATATACGGCAACATATAAAACAATTGTTGAGTGGTTGGAGAAAACAAGATTAAAGGCCCCGGAAATATTGTGCCAGGGCCTTTAAGTTTTTTTAGGCTTTTAAGGCCTGATCCAGATCGGCGAGAATGTCTTTAATGTCCTCGATGCCGATGGAGAGACGGATGACGTCGGGACCTGCGCCGGCGGCGATCTGTCCGGCTTCATCCAGCTGCCGGTGGGTGGTGGAGGACGGATGAATAATCAGGCTGCGGGTGTCGCCGATATTGGCGAGATGCTTGAACAGTTGCACGCTTTCCACCATTTTTACGCCAGCATCATAGCCACCCTTCAGGCCAAAGGTCATTACCGCGCCGCCGCCTTTGGGCATGTATTTCTGTTGCAGGTCATGATAGGCGTCACCTTCGAGCCCGGAATAGGAGACCCAGGCGACATTGTCATGATCGTTCAGGAATGTGGCGACCGCCAGGGCGTTCTCGCAGTGGCGCTGCATGCGCAGGGGCAGGGTCTCGATGCCGTTCAGAATATAAAAAGCATTCTGCGGCGACAGGCACTGGCCGATATCGCGCAGGCTGAGCACCCGGCAGGCGATGGCGAAGGCGATGTTGCCCATGGCCGGCCCGAAGGTTTCGGCCAGAACCACCCCATGATAACTGGGGCAGGGGTCGGTCAGGCTTTTGTATTTGTCGCTGGCCCGCCAGTCGAAGCTGCCGCCGTCGACGACGATGCCGCCGATGCTGTTGCCCTGCCCGCCGAGGAATTTGGTCAGGCTGTGGACCACGATATCGGCGCCATGCTCTAGAGGGCGGCAGAGGTAAGGGCTGGCGAGGGTATTGTCGACCACCAGAACGATGCCGGCGTCATGGGCGACCTTGGCGATGGCGGCGATGTCGGTGACGACCCCGCCCGGGTTGGCGAGACTTTCAATAAAGATGGCTTTGACATTATCGTTGAGAGCGGCCTTGAAATTTTCGGCCGTCGGTTCGACGAAGGTGGCTGTCCAGCCGAATTTACGGAAGCTGGTACCCATCTGGGTGATGGAACCGCCATACAACTTGTTGGCGGCGAGGATTTCATCACCGGGTTCTAGCAGGGTGTGGAAAACGGTGAACTGGGCCGCATGACCGCTGGACACGGCAAGGGCGGCGACCCCACCTTCAAGGGCGGCGACCCGGGCTTCGAGCACCGCGTTGGTCGGGTTGGTGAGTCGGCTGTAGATGTTGCCGAATTCCTGCAGGTTGAACAGATTGGCCGCATGTTCGGTGTTGTTGAATTCAAAAGAGGCCGTTTGGTAAATCGGGGTCGCGCAGGCGCCTGTGGTCGGGTCGGATTTTTGTCCGGCATGAACGGCGAGGGTTGAAAAGTTATAGTTTTCAGACATTTGTGGCGTGTCCTTTTTATAGGGTTGCGTGGTCTTGTTAAAAATAGTTCAATTTAAGTGACTTATTGGGTGGTATTATAATACCATTATTGTAAGCAACTGAATTTATAACGATTATTTCCATTGACATTCTTTCAAACGCTGGCATATTGCCCTCGTTTTGTGACGTGGAATAAGTCTGTTGTCGTTCAGATGAAGTCTGTGGTCAAGGTAATAAATTTTGCCCTGTCATGCCAGACTTAAAGTCGGAATTAGGTTGATTTAATACTGCGTTGAATTTGAATTAAGGATTGTTAAATGAAAACCTTTTCTGCAACACCAGCAGACATTGAGAAAAAATGGTTCGTCATTGATGCCGAAGGTATTGTCCTCGGTCGTCTGGCGGCGCTCATTGCCACTCGTCTGCGCGGTAAACATAAGCCCTCTTACACTCCTCACATGGATTGTGGTGACAACATCATCGTGATCAATGCCGAGAAAGTGAAACTGTCCGGTAAAAAAATGGATGACAAGATCTATTACTGGCATACCGGCCATCCTGGAGGCATCAAACAACGCACAGCCCGCGAGCTGCTTGAAGGCGAACATGCCGAGCGTGTTGTTACCAAAGCTGTCAAGCGCATGATCCCAAGTGGTCCTCTCGGTAACGCCGTGATGAAAAACCTGCGCGTCTTTGTTGGTGCGGAACATAGCCACGCGGCTCAGAACCCAGAGGTTATTGATGTTGCGGCAATGAATATCAAGAATACAAGGAGTCGTGCATAATGGCTGACGAAAAGAAAACGCTGGACGATCTCAAGGACATTACCTTGGAAGCCAAAGCGACAGCCGCTGCTGTAACAGCCGGTGAAGCCGGTGAAGAAGCCGAAGTTGTTGAGCCAAAGATCGATTCCCAGGGCCGTTCCTACGCAACCGGAAAACGTAAAGACGCGGTCGCCCGCGTTTGGCTGAAACCGGGTACTGGTAAAATCATCGTCAATGGTCGTGATCAGGCTGTTTACTTCGCCCGCCCAACACTGCGGATGATTGTGAACCAGACATTTGACGTGACGTCACGTGTTGGACAGTTTGATGTTGTCGCCACAGTCAAGGGCGGCGGTTTGTCCGGCCAGGCTGGCGCCGTTCGTCATGGTATCTCCAAGGCTTTGACATACTACGAACCTGCCTTGCGTCCGGCCCTGAAAGCTGCTGGCTTCATGACCCGCGATGCACGTGTGGTTGAACGTAAGAAATACGGTAAAGCGAAAGCGCGTCGTAGCTTCCAGTTCTCCAAACGTTAAGGTTTTGCAGGGTTCTCCTGCACAAAAGATTACAGAAGGTCGCTCCGCTTGGGGCGGCCTTTTTTTGTAGGTCATCATAGAGGAGAAGAACAGGGGGCTGAATTGTAATATTAGAGAATTCTTAACACTCGGGCGCTAAACTTGCACGATATGCAGTCCTGCATATATGTTCCGATGGAAGACGTCTGTATGACGTCTATTTTTTAAGGGTGGTAAAGAGGGTTATGGCCGGATTACTAAAGTTTATAAGCGCGGGGTTTCAGAAGAGTATCGCACCGACGCAGCACAAAAAACCCAAAATCCTAAAATGCTACAGTGATGCAGAACGCAAGCTTGAACGGATTATTTCCAACAGTGACCTGGTCGATTCGGGGCGGGTGCATCTTCTCGGGCTAGAGGCGTTAAAGCTCAAACTGGGCGACAAGTGGCCCGGACTGAGAAGTCGAATACTGGAAAATCTCACTAAAATTGTTAATAGTCATATCGCCGAAGATGATGTGTTTTTTTCCCGTTCCGATGATGAGCATATCGTGGTGTTCTCCCGTTTGTCTGAGGCTGGATCACGGCTGATCTGCTCGAACATTCTGCGGGAGCTTACGGAAATATATCTGGGGTCTGCGGATACCGATTGTCTCACGGTCAAGACGGCTGTCGGCCGCAGTAAGGGCGAGATGCTGTTTGAAGAAAAAGGCGTAGACAGTATCTATAAAGATATCAGTGTCGAGGAAGCGGAAGAGGAAATCCGGCAGGCAAGCCAGGGTGGAACAAATTTTCAGTCTGCTTCGCCATTGCAGGAACTGCCTTATGAGGTTGTGTACCGGCCGATATGGGATGTCCGAAATCAGGCAATATCAACGTACATAGTGAATACACAAAGTATTGATCGATACAAGAATATCAGCCGGGGCTACGAGGTTCTGGCCGACCCCAGTTGCATCGAAGCCATGATCGGTATGGATTATATGGTGATGATCGAGACCATCACAACCATGGATGATCTGTTTCAGAATAATTTCAGGGCGATCTTCTCGCTGCCGATTTGTTATGAAACCTTGTTTAATACGGACATGTTGCAGGGGTTTCTGTCGCGCTGCAAGGTGATCCCCGTCGCGCTGCATAAATATATTTCGTTCACCCTGATTAATTTTCCGGACGGGGTGCCGGAAACCAAATTGCGTTTCATCATCTCAAGTCTGATGGCCTATTCACGGGGGGTGGTGGTCGCCTGCGATCATATACCGCAGAATGTCAGCTATTACCATGAGTGCGGGGTGAAGGGCCTGAGTTTGACTTATCCGGACAAGCCCGTCAATCCGACGGCCTATTGGAAACAGCTGGCCCTGTTCGTCGGCAAGTGTCGAAAATTGCACATCTACACGGCTCTGCAAAATATCAAAACGGAAGAGGATCTTATTTTGTCGAAGGAAATCGGTGTGAATTTTCTCTCGGGCGATATGATCGGGCCTTATGTGGATATCCCGGGGCATATGACACGGGTGACCTGGCAGGATCTGGTGGCAAAGTGATATATTGTTTCCTGAAAAGTTATTTTTTCCACAGATCATTTTGAATTTCACGACAAAGAAGCCTATATAGGGGAAATACAGCTTATTTAGAACCGTGGACCACATTATGACAACATCTCCGAAAAAAATCAGAGCCGCAATCCTGGGCGCTAGCGGGTACACTGGCGCGGAACTTATCCGTCTGCTGGTGCGTCATCCACATGTGGAAATCGTTTTGATGACAGCGGATCGCAAGGCTGGTCAATCAATTGAAACGGTCTATCCGCATCTCGCGGGGCTGGGATTGCCGGATCTGATGGCGGTGGGGGATGTGGAATGGCCCGGGCTGGAACTGGATGTGGTCTTCTGTGCTTTGCCGCACGCGACGTCTCAGGAAATTATCAAAGGGATTTTGCATGAAACCGGGCATGGTTTTGTCGATGAAATGATTATAGAACGTCCGGCCGATTACGCAAACGCCATTAAAGGGTCAGTGAAAGTGGTTGATTTGTCGGCTGATTTCCGGTTGCGGGACACGGATGTCTATACCAAATGGTATGGGGAATATCATCAGGCGCCTGAATTACAGAAAGAAGCAGTATACGGCCTGACGGAACAATACCGTGAAGATATCAAAAATGCCCGTCTGGTGGCCTGTCCGGGCTGTTTCCCGACGGCGGCCTTGTTGACATTGATGCCGCTTCTGGCGGCGCAGAAAATCAAAAAGGATGGCATTATTATCGATGCCAAAACCGGAGTCAGCGGGGCAGGGCGTTCTTTACGGGAAGCCAATCTCTTCACCGAAGTATCCGAAGGCATGCACCCGTACGGGGTTGCCAGCCATCGCCATTCGCCGGAAATCGAACAGGAATTGTCGAAATCGTTCGGGGAAGATCTTTATGTGACCTTTACCCCGCATCTGGTGCCAATGAACCGGGGGGAACTGGAAACCATCTATGTTAATCTGGCGGAAGACCAGACCGCTGACGACCTGCGAAATCATCTGCAGGACTGTTATCAGGATGAACCGTTCGTGCATGTGGTGGAAGAAGGCGTAATGCCGGCCACCCGCCATATCAGAGGATCTAACCTGTGTCTGATCGGCGTCTTTGCCGATCGGGTGCCCGGGCGGGCGATTCTGGTGACGGTGCTGGATAATCTGGTCAAGGGATCTTCCGGTCAGGCGATCCAGAACATGAACCTGATGTTTGACCTGCCGGAAACATTGTCGCTGGAACAGGCGCCATTATTTCCATAATTTTCACCGCAGATGACAGGAAAGGGATATTGCATGACGCATGAGACATTTCGAATCGCCCCGGGTGGCGGCAAACTGTATCCTTTCAACGGCATCTGGCCTACCCTGGCCGAGGGAGCATATATCGCCCCTGGCGCCCGCATTATCGGGGATGTACATATCGGCGCCAAGGCCAGTATCTGGTTTAATTGTGTCTTGCGGGGGGATGTTAATAAAATCCGCGTCGGCGCCGGCAGTAATATTCAGGATAATACTGTCGTTCATGTGGAAGGCGGCGGGGCGGCGACCCTGATCGGGGAAGATGTTCTGATCGGGCATTCCGCCATGATACATGGCACGATCATTGAAGATCGGGGCTTTGTGGGTCTGGGGGCGGTGACCATGGACGGGGGCGTGATCGAAAGCGAAGGCATGGTCGCGGCCGGGGCGTTACTCAGTCCTGGCAAGCGGGTGGCTTCGCGTGAATTATGGGTCGGGCGTCCGGCGAAGAAAATCCGTGACCTGGATGACAAGGCCATTGCAGGTATGCAGGAAGGCGTCGTTGGATATCAGCAATTGGCGGCTCAATACCTGAAAGACTATCTGGGATAATCTAGTCGTCTTTAACCGTGGCCTCTTCCAGGGCGGTTGCGGCTTCCCCCAATATGCGACCTTCCAAAGACAATTCAAGAAACCGCACGTAATCCTTAGGGTCGGTTATTTTTTGCCGGGCGGTGGATATGATGTCCAGTGAACTGGTGGCATCAAGATTATATTTCTGGATCAGGGTCAGCATTTCACCGCTGAGCTTTTCCAGGTCCTGGCGGATTGTGGTCAGGGTCATGTCATTAAGAGACGCCATTGGCATGCTCCCTTTTAAGGTTGGTGATTGTTATCTCTTAAATACCTGTGTTTGCAGCCGTTGGGTAGGGAAAAATTCCCCTGGTCAGTAATTTTCACAGGGCGATTGCCGGGAAAGGCAAACTTTGTTTTTTCTTGATGCATGTCAAAGTCGGGGGTGGTTTAACGGCTTAAATGTTTTCTTGTAACCACCTAGAAAGAGGAAACGAAAATGAAAACCACCCTGTTAAAAACTGTAAGTCTGGCCGCTTTAATTGCTGCTGCCATGCCAGCGGTGTCTTTTGCCAAAGAAGCGGGCGATCTGCTGATGCGCGCCCGGGCGATATATGTCATGCCGGATGAAAGTGCGACAACTTCTATCGGCGGAACGGTCGGCCTGAACAATGACATTGTTCCGGAACTGGACTTCACATATTTCATGACCGACAACATCGGGGTGGAATTGATCCTGGCGACAACAAAACATTATGCCACAGGGATTGATACAGCGCTTGGCGCCAGCGCCGACTTGGGCAATGTCATGCTGTTGCCGCCAACAGTGACACTGCAATATCACTTTAACCCAAAAGGAGATATCAGTCCTTATGTTGGCGCAGGTGTGAATTACACTTTCTTCTATAATGAGAATGCTGCCGGCGGGGCGATCACGGATATCAATCTTAAAGACAGTTTTGGTCTGGCACTTCAGGCCGGGGTTGATTTCAAGATTGACGAAAAATGGTCTGTGAACGTCGACGTCAAGAAAATCTGGCTCGATACTGATGTCAGCATCAACGGTGGTGCGGTTACCGCCGATGTTAACATTCACCCCTGGGTTCTGGGTTTCGGGGTTGGTTATACCTTCTGATCTTCCCGGTTAAGTCATCCCTGTGAACAGGGATGACGGCCCCGTGACATAGGAATATTTTATTTGCAATCGGTCTTTTTTGGCGTACACTGATATGGCTATTTCTTCTTAATAACGAAGGGAATTTGTCAGAGTGACTCGAAACAGGCCGCCGCGAGCGTGTTCTTCTAAGCTCACCTTAGAACCTGCAAGTTCCTTTGTTGCTATTGTTCTCCAAACGCCTCCCGGTATTTCCGGGGGGCGTTTTTTGTTCTAGCCTTCACCACAACAGGAGCATCTCATGGGTAAGAAATCAAGACGGACCAAAACACATCAGGACAGCACACATAACCCGAATATTCATACGTCGAATATCCGCTCGCTCTATCGGGAAAATTCATGGGACCCCTTGCAAAGCAGTGACGCCGAGCCACGGGCGCAGAAATACAGCCGCAGGATCAAACCGCAAAATGACAATCAGGCCCGCCTGATCGAAGCCATCGACGCCCACAATGTGGTTCTGGCGGTGGGGCCGGCGGGGACGGGCAAGACCTATGTCGCCGTCGCCAAGGCGGTCGAGGCGCTGGAGTCGGGGCAGGTGTCCCGTATCCTTTTGTCACGGCCCGCGGTTGAGGCCGGGGAGAACCTTGGCTACCTGCCTGGGGCGCTTGATGAGAAACTGGCGCCTTATCTGCGCCCGCTTTATGATTGTCTCAGTGATCGTATGGGATTGCGTAATCTGAAGAAATACCTTCAGGACGGAACCATTGAAATTGCCCCGATTGCCTATATGCGGGGCCGGACCCTGAACAACGCCTATGTGGTGGTTGACGAGGCCCAGAACTGCACCTATGGCCAGCTGAAGATGTTGCTGACCCGGTTGGGATGGCAGTCAACGATGGTGATGACCGGTGACCCGGATCAGTCGGACCTGCTGGAAGGTTTGTCAGGGTTGAGAGATATCGCCAGTCGGCTGGATACGCTGGATGATATTTCGGTCATCCGGCTTGAAGAACAGGACATCGTGCGCCATGCGTTGGTGGCGGCCATGTTGACGGTGATCTGACGGTCATTTTATTCTAAGTCGGAAAAGCCCCGCTGCAGATCGCAGGGGGGCTTTTTTGTGTCGTAGGGGGAAGGGGTCAGCTTTTGGCCCTGTTGATCATCCGAAGGGTATCATTGGCCCATTTCAGGCTGGCCTCTGTCATGAGGATACCGTAATTAATCGTCGCCTGAAGGTAGACATAATGATTAAGCGGCTGGTCTTTCATATCAGGCAGGGTGCTTTGAAATCCTTTGAAGGTTTCGTTAAGTTCTTTTTGCTGGGTCTTGAATTCTTCCAGATGTTTGCGGCTGGCGTCCGGGTCGGCCTGGTGGCCGAAGAAAATCTTGAGCAGCAGTTCATTACGGTAGGTCTGGGGCTCGGCGGCCTTTTCGATCCAGTCCTTTAATTCTTCAATGCCGGCATCCGTAATGGCATATTGTTGGCGCTTGCGGCCGGAAGTCTCGTCAATCGGCAACTTGATGGCGTGGCCTTCTTTCACCAGCTGTGACAGGATGGGGTAAATCTGGCCATAACTTTCGCTCCAGAAAAAGCCGATGCTTTTCTCGATGGCCTTTTTAAGGTCATAACCGGAACGGGGTTTGCTGGCCAAGAATCCCAGTATGGCAAATTTAGTTCTGCTTTTTCTTCTATTTGTCATCCCTAACCCTTTTTTCGTCAGTTTAATCCATTGCGGCCTGCGAGGCAAATATCTGTATTACTTAAGTGTTTGGTAATATCATTGGGGCGACACCTTGATGTCATACTCATGCAATAGAACGGGTCTATCAAGAGGCCACTCAATGATGAGTATCCTGAAGAAAGAAGAAGGAGATATAAACTATGACATGTATCGTATCAACGCTTTTGCATGATAGCGAGACAACCCGGCGGGTCGCCCGTGTGCTTCTTAAGCATATTGGCCCTAAGGACCGTACAGAGGCCTATTCGATTTTACACAGCCGTATTGGTGTTTACACCTATGATACAGGCGCCATTACTCAGGAAATCGACAGCTACTTCAACTAACGGGTCGCCTCGGCGGCCCTTTTCAGGCGCCGGAAATTCTCACGAGGGGTCATGCAGGTAGATTACTGTTTTTCCGGTTCCATAAAACGGTGTAAATGCACCACGACATATTTCGTCATCGCATCATCAACATTGGCCTGACTGGCGCCTTTCCAGGCGTCGAAGGCCGTTTTGTAATTGGGGAAAATGCCGACAATATCCAGATCTTCGACATCGACGAAATCCAGTGTTTGCGGGTCAGCGACTTTGCCACCAAACACAAGATGCAATAGATTTTCAGCCATTATTCAACCTTTCCAGTAGAATGATCTGCCCCCCGGTGTGGAGATTTTCGGTCACCGGCTGAACAAAATTAATAGAATCACGCCATATGGCCCTTACATATCGTCTAATCGTAAAAACCGCAATATATCAATAAGCCATATATATGAATAAAATCCAAATTATCGCGCGAAAGGGAAAAGGCGTGGTGCATTCCCGCCCGAAGGGGGCAGGAAAGAGGCATGATACGGGGCAAGGGGGCCGCGTCGTGAAACTAGTTTGTCGTGGCTTCGGATTCTACTTTTGCAGTTTGTGGCGTTGCGGTGCCGTCGACAATGGCCTGCATAAATGCAATCAGTCCGGTCATGCCGCTTTCGGTAATACGGGCCGTGAAATCATCCCGTTGGGTGCGAGCCATGCTGATGCCTTCAATTTTGACATCAATGATCTTGAAATCATAGGCGCCTGAGTTGTCGGCGTTAGGGGCAGGGCGTACACGCCAATCGACGTCATAAGACTTACCGTCAGCGTTGATGACCTTCGTGCGCACATACATATCGATCTTACCTTTAGGCAAGACATCGCCTGTGCGAACCTCCTGGGTGTCGAGTTTTGTCAGACGACTGGTATAGACCTTTACCAGATATTCCGGGAACAGGTTTTGATAGGCGGTAACCTGGTCGTTGCTGGCGGCTTTTTTGTGGCGCCCCAGTGAAATGCGGCCAATATAGTTGACATCAAACCCGTCGGTGAGAATCTCGCGAAAGCGGACCTCCTGATCGGTGAGGCTAAATTCGGCGGTGCCCAGACTGGTCAGGGCGCGATCGGCCAATGTCTGGATAAAGCTTGCCGCCTGTTTTTGCAGGGCGGGGTCTTCATTGATCGGCGCCTTGTTGTCTGCGGCCCAGAGGCTTTGGCTCCAGAAGAGTGTCGTCAACAGTACGACAGCTGATAAGGCGGTCATCATGATGCGATTGGCCTTTTTCTGGCGGGCAAGAGCTACGGTACGGGTCTTGGCGGTTCGGGGCGCATTATGTTGCATAGTCATTTTATCCAGTTAAGTCGTCTAATCCGGTGAGGCTGGTTGCCTACAGAAAGGGATCGTTCCATAGATTTATAACCTTTCGGTTAATTTTCAAGATGCAGCAGAGAGGGATTGCATAAAAAAAGCACCGGGCCCTCTCGACGCCGGTGCTTTCCCTGTCATGTAAAGGGCAGAACTACTGCAGCGTTTTAAGATATGCAATAACATTGGCCCGTTGTTTGTCTTTTTTAAGGCCGGCGAAGGTCATTTTCGTACCTTTGATCACATCCTTTGGTTTTTTCAGGTAGGCATCCAGTGTTGCTTCATCCCATGTCAAACCGGAGTCTGCCATGGCGGACGAATATTTATAGCCGTCTTTATGGCCGGCTTTCGCCCCGAAGACATTAAACAGGTTCGGGCCGACACGGTGCTTTCCACCCTGATCCACGCTGTGGCAGGCTTTACATTTTTTAAATACTTTCTTGCCTTTATCGGCATCACCATCAGCAAATGATGTGGCCGCAAATGACGTGGCCGCCAAAACTGATACGGAGAGCATTAAAAATATCTTTTTCATCAATTTATCCTTCTATAATCCAACAATTCTACTAAGCCTGAAATTCCCAACCCTTATAATTATCCCCAACTTGTACCTGATCAGGGGCAGATTTCAAGTCTTGTTTGTCCCTGATGCTGAAAAGTGAAGAAATAGTCACACTCTTTTGTCTTTGTACCCGAACAGGGATGAACCAAGGGTTAATGCACGGCAGGGGATGATATGCGGCGGAGGAGAGAAGCCATAAAAAAAGGATGCCGAAGCATCCTTTTTCGATCATATGTACAAAAGCCTTATTCCGCTGATTTTGCGGCGGCGATTTCCCGGTTGGACTTGATCTCGCCACTGTCAATCTTGCCCATAAAGGATTTAAGACATTGCCCAACCACGGGGGCGAGCACGAAGATGCCGATAATGTTGGGAATGGCCATGGAGAAGTTGGCCGCATCGGCGAAATTCACCACTTGGGTCAGGGACATTGTCGCCCCGATCACCGTGACGCAGCAAAAGAGCAGCTTGTAGGTGATCTCCATGGTTTTGCTTTCACCGAACAGGAAGGTCCAGGCCTTGATGCCGTAGTATGACCAGGTGATCATGGTCGATATGGCAAACAACAATACCGCAATGGCCAGCACAATCGGGAACCAACTGTAAACAGAAGAGAAGGCTTCGGACGTCAGTTTCACACCGCTCAGGTTAGTGCCATCCTGATAAACGCCAGTGATTACGATCACCAGGGCTGTCATGGTGCAGACGACAACCGTATCAATGAATGGCTCCAGAAGCGATACCAGGCCTTCCGTGGCAGGCTCGTCGGTTTTCACCGCCGCATGGGCGATGGGTGCCGAACCGATACCGGCTTCGTTGGAGAAGGTCGCCCGGCGCATGCCCTGGATCATCACCCCGATCAGGCCACCGTAACCGGCTTCCGGCGTGAAGGCGCCATTAATGATGGACATAAAGGCATCGGGGACCTGTTCATAGTAACCAAGCAGGATGCTGGTCGCGGCAAGCAGGTAAAAGATGCACATGACCGGAACCAGTTTGGAGGTGACATTAGCGATGGAGCGAATGCCGCCGATGATCACAAGGCCGACGATGGTGGCAATGATCAGGCCAAACGCCCAGCGGTAATCGACGAAGAAATTGGTATGGCCTTCGGCAACGATCTGGAATTGTTGCACGGTCTGGCTGATCTGGAAGATGTTGCCGCCGCCAAAAGAGGCGAATACGCAGCAAATGGAAAAGAATATGGCAAGGCCGAGCCCCAGTTTTGGCATGCCTTTTTCCGCAAACCCATTTTTCAGATAATACATGGGTCCCCCGGATACAGACCCGTCTTCATGTACAATGCGGTATTTCACCCCCAGTGTACATTCTGCGAATTTGGCGGACATGCCAAACAGGCCCACCAGTATCATCCAGACTGTGGCGCCGGGCCCACCCAGGCTGATCGCGACGGCGACACCGCCGATATTGCCGAGGCCAACTGTGCCGGACAGGGCAGCTGTCAGGGCCTGAAAGTGAGAGACTTCCCCGGCATCACCTTTTTTGGTGTAATCGCCGCGGACGATTTTCAGAGCGGTTTTAAAACCACGGAAGTTTATAAATTTAAAATAAAATGTACAAAAAATACTGCCCATGGCCAGCCAGACCACAATCAGGGGCAGATCCTGGCCATTGATGGTAACGGCGGTAAATACAGTATTTGAATAAAGGGTTGTGAATGGTTCGATGAATTCATTCAGTGATTTGTCAAACTCCTCCAGGCCAAATGCATGGGCCGAAGAGGGGATTAGTCCGGCGAAGAGGACGACCCCCATGATAAGTTTTTTAAGTTTTGTTATCATTTATATTCCCTACGATTTAATGACAATCATGTGTTTATGACTATTTTATGCGTCTTTTTATGATTTATGTGGCCTGTTATAGCGTAAATTAACGACAGTTTAACCTCTTTTATGAAAAATGGGGCATCAAAGTGAAGATAAGTTCTTCTGTGCGGGGGTCGGCCTGTGTGAAAAAGGGTGGCGTAATAAAATATTGTCGAAAGTAAAGGCACTAGATTTAATGACTGAAAATTTAACAAGTTCCGATATTCAAAAGCTGCTCAATGACCCGACACCGGAGAATCGTGCAGAGGCCGCCAAGATGGTGAGCGGTCATTTTAATTCGGGCGGCCTGAGTGATTCTGAACGTAAAATCGCTGAGGATATTTTTAAGATCATGGTGCGGGACGCGGAAGAACGTGTCCGGTTGGCCTTGTCTGTCAGTCTGAAGGAAAACCCGGATGTTCCCCATGATGTGGCCGTTTCTCTGGCCAATGATGTGGTGGGGGTTGCGGCGCCAATGCTGCAATTTTCAGAAGTTTTGACGGACGAAGATTTAAAAGAAATCGTGAAAAGCCAGGGGGTGGATAGCCAGATGGCCATCGCGCAACGGCAAAGTCTGTCTGCTGATCTGACGGATACGATTGTTGAAAATAGTGATAATGAAGATGTGATTGCCACCCTGGTGTCGAATGAAGGCGCCGACCTTCAGGAAGCGACCATGGGGAAGGTGATGGACAAATATGGTGAGGTCGCAGCGGTGAGTGATTCTCTCGCCACACGCAAGCAATTGCCGATTAATGTCGCCGAACGTCTTGTCTCTCTTGTTTCTGACAAGATTCGCGATCATCTGGTCACGCATCATGAAATGACGCCGGATATGGTGACGGACCTGTTTCTCAGTGCGCGGGAGCGGGCGACGGTAAGTTTGCTTGGCGATGGCGCCGACGTGATGGATGTCCGTCGTCTCGTAGACCAGCTGCATGCCAATGGCCGTTTGACAGAGACATTGATTTTCAGGGCGATTTGTATGGGGGACCTGGTGTTCTTCGAGGCCGCTCTCGCCAAAGTCTGCAATATTCCGGTGAGTAATGCCTACAAGCTTATTCATGATCGCGGCAGCCTGGGATTGGCGGCGATCTACCGCGAAGGCAACCTGTCACCGGAAATGTTGCCGATCGTGCAGGCCGCGCTTGATGTGGCCAAAGATATGGAAACCAGCGCCAGTGAAGATCGTGACCGCTTCCAACAAAGAATGCTGGAACGGATGCTGACCAATTGTGAAGATGAATTTGATCCTGATAATCTGGACTATTTCATCACCAAGCTGGGATCGAAGAAAGACAGCGATGAGGCGGCTTAAGCACCGTTTGACATAGACGATACAAAACAAAAGGCCGCTGGATCACAGCGGCCTTTTGTTTTTCTGGAGACGCAATACGGGCCTTAGGAAAAGCGGTCTACCGCCTGGGCCAGGGCCAGATAAACCTTGCCGGTTTCAGATGAAATCAACGCAACGCTGAAATTACTGTAACTGTCAGAGGCCATGGACTGTGACATTAAGTCTTCGAAAATTTGCATATATTCAAGGGCGTAGCTTCTGAATTCAGGGTCGTTTTTATATTTTTCCTGAATTGTGGCGCTATGTTTTTTGTCGGTGATTTTCTTCAGGCGCCGCAGAAAAGCGTTCCTGTCACCGTCAACATAGGACTGCCAGACCTTGTCGGGAACATCTTCTTCGACATATCGGTTGATGTCGATTGACAGGGATTGCAGTTGTTCGATGATTTTTGAGGCGAGGCCGGAGAAGTGATTGCCGCTTTTCTCGCGAATTTTCTGCTCAATGGCTTCGGCGTCGATGAGAATGCTTTTGTTGGACAGTTGCAGGGCATTGATCATCTGCTGGAATTTTTCCGCATGCTGATCAATGGCGTGGTTGGTTTCGTCGGCGGCTTCCACGGCACTGGCGGAGGCGAGGAAAATGCTTTCCGAGGCATGCTGCATGTGGTCGGCAACTTTTGTCGCGCTGCTTTCGGCGGCGGCGGTCGCCTTGGCGTTTTCCTGCTCCAGCAGGGCCAGTTTTTCTGTCAGGGTATCAAGCCGCACCAGAGTGTCGGTACATTGTTGTTCCACCCGCGCGGCGGTGGACAGCCAGTTTTCCGACAGGGCGGCGGCCTGTTGATCGGTGCTGGTGAAATGGGTGGTCACGGTATCGCCCATTTCCTGAATATTGCGGATGGTGTTCTCGGTGCGGCCCCGGACATCTTCGATCCGGTCGGACAGTTGTTCTGTCTGGGCCACGATGCTGGAGATGATCCCCTGGGCATGTTCGCCGAGACTGCCGGATTCATCTTTCAGCTTGCCGAGAGCTTCTTCCAGGTGGCTCGCGACATCGGTAATGCTTTTCACGAGATCATCATGCTGGGCTTTCAACTGGCCTTCGGACTGGTCGATCTGCAGACGGAATTGTTCGGACATCTGTTCAAAGGCGCCGTAATGGTTTTTCATCAGATCGGTTTTGTCATCCAGGGCCCGGGTGGTGTCCTGCACGGCGGTGTCGACCCGGGTGGCCTGGGCCTCGATGGCGGCCACGGTTTTCTCGAGCTGCCCCGTGGTTTCTTCCGCCAGGATGTTGAGACCATCTGTTTTCCGGGCAAGACTTTCCATCAGACTGGTGAATTGCTGGTCCATGGTCTGGGCAAAACTGTCGCTTTGATGGCTGATAAAGGCATGGGCCTTGCCGGCATGATCATCAAGAGAGGCATGCAGGGCGTCGGATTGTTCAATCAATTTTGTCCGGATGATTTCGGCCTGATGATCCAGAGCGGATTCGACGGATGTGACGCGGGCGGTGACGGTATGCTCCAGAGTTTCACTGCGGGTATAAAGGTCCTCTGTCGCCCGGCCCATATGGCCGATCAGGTTTTCAGAAAGCTGTTGCGATGAGCTGACGATATTCTCGGCATTTTCCCGGAAAGTCTGGCTGGCTTCATCCAGAAGGCTTTTGCTTTTCTGGGTTGCGGCCACAAGTACGGTCTCCATATCACTGGCCTGCAGGCGGAAATTCTCACCGCTCTCGCGGGTCTTGTTCAGGGCGTCTTCCGCGACGGTGCTCAAAACTGTGGCCTGGTCGGTGAGACTGGAGGTGATTGTCGCGGAACTTTCGGCAGCCTTGTCACGGGCTTCTGCAAGGGTTTGGGTTTGCTGATCCATACGGGTGCAAAGTTCGGACGTCTGTTCGGCCACATCGCGGAGACTGTTGGTCAGGGCCACCTGCTTCGCGGCGATGGTATCACTCATCCGGGTCAGATCATGTTCTGACGTGGTAAAGTTTTCCGCCATTTCACGCGACATGTTAATCAGGCCGGCGGCCATTTTTTCCAGCCGGTCCTCGATCAGGCGTGACCGCTCATCCAGGGTTTTGTTCTGGAATGTAATCTCGTTGCTGAGTTCTTCGGAATTTTTCCGGGTGGTGTTACTGATGCTCTCACTGTCGAATTTCAGCTGTTTGAACATGGTTTCAAGTTCGGTGATATGTTCTGAAGCCTCGGCGACAAGGGTGGCGAAGGCGTCGCGCTCGGCTTTCAACGTGGTCTGGAGGTTGGCGGCTTTGGCTTCGGCGTCGGTGGTGACTTCAAACAGGTTGCTGATCTGGTCCTGAAAGCGTTTTTCCAGATTGCCGATGCGGGTGGTGGCGATGTCGCCGGCGGCTTCGACGTGAGAAATTTCCTTATGCAGATCGGCGACAATGGCGTTAACCCGGCGTTGGGCGACATCCAATGGCGCCAGAAGGCCGTCGAGACCATGCACCAAGGCCGTGCGATGATCGCGTAAAGGATCGGTGCGCAGATAAACCAAGGCAATCAACCAGATCAGAATCAGGGGCAGGGAGGCTCCCGCCAACAGGCCACCGGCTTCATAAACCGGCATGCGGGACAGGGTTTTTTCAGACTCAATGAACCACCAGACGCATGCCGTAATCCAGATCAGACTACAGGTCATAGACGCAAGGAGCGGCCAGAAACGTAGCAGCCAGGCTTGCCGCCCGCTATCCTGTGCCGCGATTACGGGGCCGGAATTGCTGAGTTTGTGAAGAGGCGTTACAACGTGATCCGTTTCGGGGGTGGTGTTGTCAGTCATTTTATAAATATTCTTTGCATTTTTATTCTAAAAATATCGCGGTGATCCGGTTTCAAGGGAGGCATTCTAGCAGGCCGGGCCGCAGGCAACAAGCGGCAAGAGTCGGCGGTGAAAAATCGATGTAAAATTCATTTTTTATTTACCTTGATTGGGTAGTGTTTTACCTAATAATGATTTAAAAGAAACAAACTAAGTATTATGTCAGGTCCCTATGAATAATATAGATTTAAGCCGCATGTGTGTTTTGGTGGTTGAGGATAGCCAGTTTATCCGTTCCCTGATTGTCAACAGTCTGAGGGTAATGGGGGTGGGATCCATCAAGTCGGTTGATGATGGGGCGGAAGCCATTGAATTTATTAAACTGGTGGACAGCAATCCAATGAAAGCCGGTATGATGAGCATTGATATTGTGATTTCTGACTGGGAAATGTCCCCGGTCAATGGCATGATGTTGCTGCGCTGGATCCGGCGTCACAAAGAAAGTCCGGAACGATTTTTGCCCTTTATTATGCTGACGGGATATTCGGAACCGCAACGGGTCGAAGACGCCAGGGCGATGGGGGTTAATGAATTTATGTCAAAGCCGTTTACAGTCAATGCTTTGGCGGACAAGTTGTTCTCCGTGATCAACAAACCTCGGCAGTTTGTGCACACCGCATCCTATTTTGGCCCGGATCGACGTCGGCAGGATGTCCCCATTCAAGGAGAAGATCGACGTAAATTGACCTTGAAAAGCCCGGAAGTGGAGGTGGTCAATGCCTAAGGTAACGGTGCGCTATTATCGCCTGAAAAACAAGCTAAAGGAAAAAACACTGGGTCTTGCCCCACGGGGGGATGACGAAATTTCCTTTGATGAAGATATTCTGGCCCAGGCGACAGCAGCTCTTGAAGATATGGCGGAAGATTATCCGGATTGGGTATCCACGCTGATTGATCAGTTGGCTGATGTGCATCGTCGATGTGTTGATACGCCGGAACAACGGGTTCCCTTGTTTGAACAGCTGCATTCCATCGCCCATGACATGCGTGGGCAGGGGGGGACTTTCGGCTATCAGTTGATCTCGGATTTTGCCGACGGACTTTATGCCTTTACGGACAAAAGCACCAGCACATCGGATAATCATGTCGAGGTGATCAAGGCTCATATCGATGCCATGCGGGTGGTGATCAAACAACGCATCAGTGGGGATGGCGGGGAAGTCGGGTCGGAAATCAAGGCAGGGCTGGAAGCCGCCATCAAGAAATATATGGCCCAGAACGCCTGATACCTGCAGAATTCAAAAAGATATAAAACGTCCGGCTGGTCACCGGGCGTTTTTATTTCTTGCGGCTGAGTTCCTTCATGGCCTCTTCCAGGCCACCGATGGTCAGGGGATACATCTTGTCGTCCATCAACTGCCGGATCAGGGTGATTGAATGGGTATAATCCCAATAGTCTTCCTTGATCGGGTTTAGCCAGATGGCGCTCTGATAGACCTCCAGCAGGCGGCGCATCCAGACTTCGCCACTTTCCTCGTTCCAATGTTCGACGCTGCCGCCGGGATAGACGATCTCATAGGGAGACATGGAGGCGTCACCGACGAAGATCACTTTATAATCATGCGGGTATTTATGCAGCAGGTCATAAGTATTGATGCGATTCTGGTGGCGACGGCTGTTGTCCTGCCAGACACCTTCATACAGGCAGTTATGGAAATAGAAATATTCCATATGTTTAAATTCACTGCGGGCGGCGGAAAAAAGCTCTTCACACAGCTTGATATGCGGGTCCATGGAGCCGCCCACATCAAAGAAGATTAGCACCTTGATGGCGTTATGGCGTTCCGGTACCATTTTAATGTCGAGATAACCCTGTTTGGCGGTGGAACGGATGGTGTCGTCCAGATCCAGTTCCTCGGCCGCCCCCTGTCGGGCGAAGTTGCGCAGGCGTTTCAGGGCTACCTTGATGTTGCGGGTGCCGAGTTCGACATTGTCATCAAGATTGCGGAATTCGCGCTTGTCCCAGACCTTGACCGCGCGACCGTGCCGGCCTTCCTTCTGGCCGATGCGAATGCCTTCCGGGTTATAACCATAGGCGCCAAAGGGCGAAGTGCCGCCGGTGCCGATCCATTTGTTGCCACCCTGATGGCGTTCCTTCTGTTCTTCCAGACGCTTTTTCAGGGTTTCCATCAGTTTGTCCCAGTCGCCGACAGCTTCAATTTTGGCCATTTCTTCCGGGGTGAGGAATTTTTCCGCCAGTTTGCGCAGCCATTCTTCCGGAATGTCGGCGATCAGGTCCTCGGCTTCCGGCGCCTCCAGACCTTTGAAGTGATGACCGAAAACCTGGTCAAATTTATCCAGATTACTTTCATTCTTCACCAGGGTCGCCCGGCTGAGATAATAGAAATCATCCAGGGAATATTGCGCGAGTCCCGCTTGCAAACCCTCCATCAGGGTGAGATATTCCCTGAGGGAAACAGGAACGCCGTGATCTCGCAGATTCATGAAGAAATTTGTGAACATGGATCGCCTGCTTGCTTAGCGTTTTTCACGCCGGTTCATGAAGGCCAGCCGTTCCAGCATATGCACGTCCTGCTCATTCTTGAGCAGCGCGCCATGCAGGGGCGGGATCAGTTTCTTGACGTCCCGGCTTTGCAATACTTCCACAGGCATATCCTCGACCATTAGCAGTTTCAGCCAGTCGAGCAGTTCCGAGGTGGAGGGCTTTTTCTTCAGGCCGGGCACGTCACGGACATCATAAAACAGATTGAGCGCTTCCCGCACCAGCTTGTTCTGAATGTCGGGAAAATGCACATTGATGATATCTTTCATCGTCTCGGGATCGGGGAATTTGATGTAATGGAAGAAACAGCGGCGCAGGAAGGCGTCCGGCAGTTCCTTTTCATTATTGCTGGTGATGATCACCAGGGGCCGGTTGACGGCGGTGATGGTCTCGCCGGTCTCATAGACATTGAATTCCATCCGGTCCAGTTCCTGCAACAGGTCGTTGGGGAATTCAATATCGGCCTTGTCGACCTCGTCAATCAGCAGAATCGGGCTTTCGTCGGCTGTGAAGGCTTCCCACAGCTTGCCTTTATTGATGTAATTTTTGATATCATGGACTTTGGCGTCACCAAGTTGCGAATCGCGAAGGCGGGAGACAGCGTCATATTCATACAGACCCTGCTGGGCCTTGGTGGTGGATTTTACATGCCATTCGAGCAGGTCCTTGCCCAGAGCCTTGGCCACCTCATGGGCGAGGACGGTCTTGCCAGTGCCGGGTTCTCCCTTGATCAACAGGGGGCGTTGCAACGCGATCGCGGCATTGACGGCGACCATCAGGTCAGGGGTAGCGACATATTTATCTGTACCAGTAAATTTCATAATCAAACATCCGTTTTATTTTCGCGAAGACAGCCTATCGCCGGGCCCGGTAAAGGTCAAAGATTAAATTGACCCAGCTGTTCCGGCGCCTTTTGGGCGTGCGATCAGGCTGATTTTTCCTTAAGCTTTTTTTCGATCCAGGGGGTGAATTCCTCTTTGGCGAAGAGAGGCATGAATTCGGCCCAGGTCAGGGCGGGCGTTTTTGGGGTCATTAACGCCGTTTCGAAGAGGTAGGTGCCGTCTTCTTTGCCGAAACTTTCCCAGAATCTGTTGTTGTGGATAACCCACCAGACCTGTGTGCCCACCGTGGCCGCCTGGGATACCGGGGCGGAGGCCGCACCCATGACGAGATCCAGGTTTTTCATCATTGCCGCAGTACCTTCAAAGTCGTCTTTGAGGTCCAGTTCTTCAAAATTATGAAGGACGATTCCATGTTTATCGAGAAGGTTCTGTATTTCTTCGGAAACATCGCCATATTGCACATTGATAAAATTGACATTTTTGGTGGCAAGCACCGGGACCCAGTCTTCCAATTGCGCATAAAACATGGCGCGGCGGGCTTCCTGAAGCTGACTGGTCCAGCATATCCCGACGCTAATGTTGTGGGGTAACTGGGTAATTTTTTCTTTCCAATAGGCGACTTTGTCTTCTGCCGGAGAGAGGAATCCTGCGCTCATGTCGGGGATATCTTCCCGGGACCGCCAGCGATGACGCAAGACTTCTGTATAAAGGCACATATAGTCTATTTTCTCAGGTTCAATACCGTCATATAGTCTGACTTTATATCCCAGTTCATGTTGTCCGCTTTTATATGGTACTATCGTTGCTTCTTTGAAACTGTTTCGGAAAAGAGGAACGAGACGCCTGTCACAGCCAATAATGACGTGCTCGGCTTCGCGGATCAGGTCCGGGTAGAGGGCGGCAAGAAGTACTTCATCTCCTACCCCCTGTTCTGCGCCGACAAGGATTGTTTTTCCTGAAAGGTCTTGTCCTTGCCAGTGTTCAATTTTGTAGGGCATAAAAACAGAGTCGGGATTGCTGAGATGATTGTGCCAGGCCAAAGCCTCGAATGCATCGTCAAATTTTCCGATATTATAACTGGAATGGGCGAGGGCTCTCTGACACATGAAGTTTTTTGGGGAGAGTTTGATGGCCTTATGTGCAAATTCCCAGGCCTTCTCATATTGCTGGAGATTTGTATAGACCAGGCTCAGGTTACTCACCACACTTGCGATGGTCGGGTCCAGACGGTAGGCCTCTTCATAAAATGGCTGAGAAACGGTGTAGCCGTCGCGGAAAGATACGCTGGCGCCAATGGCATTCCATAAATGAGCACTTTCCGGAAAAATAGGGATGATGTCTTGTAAGATCTCAATGGATTCATCAATTTGGCCGCTTTCCCGCATCGCTGTGGCAAGATTACAATACCCTATCGGATCATCCGGACAGGTTTGACAATAGATTGTGTAAAACTTAATGGCGAGGTCAAAGAAACTCATTTCTATACAGGATTTTCCCAGAATATCGCATATTCCCGGGTTGTCAGCATTCTGGTGAAGGGCATGTTCCATCATGGAAATTGCTTTGTTTTTCATGCCAAGATTAAAAAGGCACCGAGACATCAGCACCAGGAGATTTGGTTGATAGTCTTCGTAATTCAGCGCTTTTGAAAAATATTTTAATGCGTTGGCAAAATCTTCATTTTTGAAGAAATTAGAACCTGTTTCTACCAGTTTGAAATATTGCTTCTTTGTTTTTGGTACTGGAATATGTGTGGCATTAGTTTTCATAGAGAAGCAACCTTTTGGTGGTGTCCATTATTACGTTGACATGATTATTTTACAGTAAATTTCATTTTCTGTATGAAAATACTGTAACTTATTTCACATTAATACTATAGTTAACTGAATAATTTCATATTTTCTTAACACAAAATTTGAGATAATGATCACGTTTCAATGATAAAAACATAACATAACAAGGTGAGTGAAAATAATGGCGCTTAAGATATCTTTGAAACCGGGAGAGAAAATTGTCGTCAACGGTGCGGTTATTGTCAACGGAGACAGAAGGTCGACTTTAATTTTGCAGAATAAAGCATCTCTGCTTCGTGAAAAAGATATCCTGCTGGCTGAGGACGTGGATACACCGGTGAAACACGTTTATTTCCCGATCATGCTTATGTATATGGATGATAAGGGGTTTAATAAATATCACGAGCAGTTTGTTTTGCGGATGACAGAATTGCTTTCGGTTATTGAAGAACCGGGAGCCAAAGCTTTGTGTGTGGCAATTAGTAAGGATGTCATGGATGGGGAATATTACAAAGCCTTGTTGAAATGTAAAAAAATGTTTGAATATGAAGGTGAGAGATTGAACTATGTCCCTTAAGGCGTACCAGACAACCCAAAAAGCCAATGAGTCAAGCAGTCAGACGGAATATCGTTTATTTACTGAAGTGACGCGGGCTTTGATGGAGGCGAAGGGACTGGCCAAGCTTGACAAGAAGGTACATGATGCATTGCATTGGAACAGACAGTTATGGTCGACGCTGGCGACGGACTGTGCGGTGGAAGGAAATATGCTGCCAAAGCAATTACGTGCATCAATCATATCCCTGTCCATTTGGGTTGGAAAGTACAGTTCCCAGGTTGCTCGTGGAGAAGAAGACATTCAGTCTTTAATCGATATCAATAAGAATATTATGGAAGGGCTTTCTGCTCAGGCGCAGAATAATGTGACTGAGGCGCCTACTGAAACACCGCCGTCTTCCGGGCATAATTATTCTGTTTAAATCTTAATTCCCCCATTCTTTCCTGTAGTTACAATAGTTAATTTTTTTATTAAAATTTTATGTAACATTCTGATAAGAAATGCATTTTTTATATAAAACCAAAAAAATACCTTGTTAACTATTTCTTAATTGATTATAGATTATCTTAGTTGTTGTCCGCTAGAACGCCAGAATGGTGTATATATGTATAAGCAGACACGATAGGGCCTCGGCCTGTAACGGAGCAAAATGCTCTTAAGTTTAGTACTCTCAGAATGGAGAATATATTATGGCTTTTTCAGTCAACACAAATGCCGGCGCTCTTTTCGCGCTGCAATCCCTCAATAAAACAAATAGTCAGTTGGACTCAGTTCAATCCAGAATTAATACTGGTTTGAAAGTGGCGTCTGCTAAAGACAATGCTGCGGTTTTCGCGATTGCTCAAGGACAGCGGGCTGATTTGGCCGGTCTTGGTGCCGTTAAGGGATCGCTTGATCGTGCGTCAAGTTCAATCAATGTGGCTCTTGCGGCGACAGAAGCTGTGTCTGATCTTCTCGTTCAGCTGAAAGAAAAAGCGGTGGCGTCTACTGACCCTGGTGCTGACGCAGCTGCTCGAATAGCTTTGAATGATGAATTTCAGAACTTGATTGATCAGATCGATACTGTTGTGAATAACGCTGAATTCAATGGCGTGAATGCCGTGAAAAATGGCGGTAATGCCATTCAGGCCTTGACTGCACTGGCTGACGGTACGAATACAGCGGGTGATTATTCCATTACGATTGCTGCAACAGATATTTCTGCCAGTGATGGTCTTGGGCTTACGACTACGGTTGATATTCTTAATGTGACGAACGCCTCTTCTTCTCTTGCATTGATTACCACAGCGGAAACAACACTGAATACACTGTTGTCCAAGCTTGGTGCGGGCGGCAAGCGGATTGATATTCAGCGGGCGTTTACCGATAAACTTTCTGACGCAATCGAAATTGGTATTGGTAATCTGGTTGATGCCGATCTGGCGCGTGAGAGTGCGAACCTGCAATCGCTGCAGGTGCGACAGCAGCTTGGTCTCCAGGCCCTGTCAATTGCGAATCAGGCACCTGGTTCCGTATTGTCACTCTTCAGATAAGAGACAGTCTTATGGTTTTGGTGAGGGCAACAATAAAGCCTTCACCAAAAACCTCTTTTATTTTTTAGATAATTTATTTAGTTGGCTTTTTCACATTTTTTTTTAGGTGAAACAGGTTTTGTATAGTGTATTAGTGCTAGAGTTGGGATAAAATAAGAAAGATAGGTTTATGTAGAGGTTGATATGGTAAACGGAATTAACATAACTAGTCCGTTATCAACTGGCACCGGCGACCCCAGGGAGGCTGTGTCACAAAGCGTAGCCAGAAGTGGCGGCGCAGAAACGATACAGTCAGCTCAAGGTCCTCGCCAGAGGGATAACAGTGTAAAAGAAAGCGTTTCTTCAGCAATTTCAAAAGCGGCTGATAAGCGCTTGGAGTCGTTGAGCGCAGGCAGTACGCAGGAGTATCTTCAGGCTGCGGAAAAGCTGATTAACGCCACATTACCGAGCAAACCCCCGGGTACCAAGTTGCGTATTAATCTTGATGATGATTCCGGGCGGTTCGTCTATCAGGGCGTTGATGTTAATACCGGCGATGTCATTACCCAGTTCCCGGCAGAGGAAGTTCTTAAATTCCTGTCATATATTCGGGAAAAGAATGGTCTGGAAGGCATTGTTGTTGATGAAACAGCCTGATGAGAATTTGATCAAGAAATATAAGTTTGTATAAGAAAGCCTGCATCCAATGATGCAGGCTTTTTTGTTTATGTTTTAGTGAGTTTGTTACCCGCCAAAAATATTCAGAATAGACTGTGGGGCCTGGTTGGCGATGGACAGGGCCTGAACCCCCAGCTGCTGCTTGACCTGAAGCGCTTGAAGGTTGGCGCTTTCCTTGGCCATGTTGGCGTCCACCAGATTTCCGATCCCCACTTCAATCGTATCAGCGATTTTGTCGGCGAAGACCCGTTGTGCTTCAAGTGATTTTGCCCCGGCGCCGAGTTTGGTGAGAGAGGCGCTGACCTTGGTCAGGGATGCGGTGATAAGGGCCAGGGTTACTGAGGCATCTACCTGTGTCGCGATTGTTTGGGTCGCGGTGACGTCGACAATGCCGCCGCCGAGAGCCATGTTTTGATGGGCGATGGTGATGGTTTGTGTTGCGCTGGGATTTGTGATGGCTGTGACCACATCCGTGCCGGCGTCAATCATATTGGTGCCGTTGAATTCCGCGTTGCTCACCATCGTGGTGATCTGATCGCGCAACGCGATGAAATCTTCGTTCAGCGCTGTTCGGCTGGTGGCGTCCAGGCCGGAATCCGATGCTGCGGTCGCTTTTTCCTTCATTTCAATCAATAGATCAGAAATCGATCCGGCCGCCGCCAGGGCGATGTCGGTGGTGCTGATGGATCTGTCAAGACTTTGCTTTACGGCATTATATCCCTTCAAATCGCCCCGCAGTTTTTGAGCAATTGAGAAAATGGCGGCATTGTCCTTGGCGGAGGATATTTTTAACCCGGTATTGATATGGGTCTGGGTGCTCTCAAGTTGTCGGGTTGTGCTGTTCAGGTTAAAGAGGGCCGAGAGGGCGCTCGTATTTGTATTGACGGAAAAAGCCATTTTTCATTCCTATTCTAGTAAGTACATTTTTCTATGCACGTGGGCCATTCAGCCCAGCCGCTTAACGATCCCCAAAGTCTCTCTTTGATTTTATTGACCAAAGAGAGATAGAATTGATTGTGGAGCCTGATTGGCGATCGAGAGCGCCTGAACGCCAAGTTGCTGCTTGACCTGAAGAGATTGCAGGTTGGCGCTTTCCTTGGCCATGTTGGCGTCCACCAGATTCCCGATCCCGACTTCTATGGTATCCGAAATTTTATCAGCAAAAATTCGTTGTGATTCCAAAGATTTACCCCCGGCCCCTAGTTTGGTCAAAACGGCGCTGACCTTTGTCAGGGAAGCCGTGATGGCTGCCAATGCCACAGTTGCATCGGCCTGGGTTGTAATGGTTTGTGTTGCTGTGATATCTACATTACCCCCCCCCAGAGTCAGGTTTTGATGCGCGATGGAGATGGTTTGTGTGGCATTCGGGTTGGTGATGGCCACAACAGCATCAGTTCCCGCATCAATCAGGTTGGTGCCGTTAAACTCCGCATTGGCGACAATAGTGCTGATTTGATCGCGCAGAGCGGCGAAATCTTCATTCAAGGCGGTTCGGCTGGTGGCGTCCAGACCGCTATCGGAAGCGGCAACCGTTTTTTCCTTCATTTCAATCAACAGGTCGGAAATGGATCCGGCCGCCGCCAAGGCAATGTCGGTGGTGCTGATGGACCGGTCCAGACTTTGCTTAACGGCGTTATAGCCTCTCAGGTCCGCCCGTAGTTTCTGGGCGATGGAGAAAATCGCGGCATTATCTTTGGCTGACGAAATTTTCAAACCGGTATTAATGTTGGTCTGGGTCTTTTCGAGGTCCCGTGTCGTATTATTCAAATTCAACAACGCCGATAGGGCGCTTGCATTTGTATTAACTGAGAAAGCCATTCCGCTCTCCTTCCATGAGTTACATTCTAAACATGTATGGCCCTTCGAGGGCATTAATCACTGGTTACTATGCAAAGGGTGTGCCAGTTTTGTAATTAGTATAACCTATTATAAATAAATGATAAAAAATTAAACTAAACGGCATTACTTGTGTGGTGAGGTAGATTCTTCCAGTTGGTGGGCAAAGCTTGCAGTATGGAATGAGGGGAATCTGCCGGGAAGTCATCAGGGAGAGCCTAAAAAAGAGGGGCCTTGGCCCCTCTGATATCCTGTGTCATTATTTTTTGTTATGATCGGGGTTAGATATTCTGGTTCAGGGATATGGAGGTCGCTGACTTATTGACATATTTTGCACCGTTGGCGCCATATGTACTGGCGTTGCTGCGGGACTTCACGACTTCGTCGCTGACAGCTTTCAGCATGCGTTCGGAAACTGTTTTCAAGGCCTTTGTCATACGGGCATGTTGTTCAAGAACGCCGTGAAACAGGCGTGTTTCCTGTTTCAGGGTTCGAATGGCGTCGCCGCTGCCGCTGGCCTGAAGACCGCCACGGGCAGAAAGATCGGCCAGTTCCTTTTGGTAAGCTGCCATCAGCTTGTTCTTTTCGGGCAGGTAACTTTTGATCTCCTGAGGCCGGCGTTCCTGCAGCAGGGTGATTTCTGCCGAGATCACTCTGGTCAGGGCGCGCATGATCTCAATCAGCGGCAATAGCAGGTTTTGATCTTGTGAAGAATGCTGGGGAGGGGTCATTTATAGTCTACTTCCTGTGTTTTTAAAATCTCCCGATAAACGGCGTCTGATAACCCGATGCCGCCATTTTTCGAGATTTGCTTGCCAATTTCTTCGTTGAGGACATCGCGGAAGACATCTTCCCCGTGGCCGCCGCTAAAAGCTCCATCGGCTTTCAGGCCAGTGGACATGCTTTTCAGAATTTGCGACAGGAAAACCGCTTCAAAACTGTCAGCGGTATCCCGGGCCTTTCTCTCAAAGTCCGTACCGGGAGTCTGGGCCTTTTTGGGGTTGACAGCGGAGGGCTGAATATTGAGGAAATTCATATCCATTACATGACCTCGATTTCTGCATGAAGGGCGCCGGACACTTTCAGCGCCTGAAGAATGGCAATCATATCGCGGGGGCCAATGCCGAGCGCGTTAAGGCCATCGACAAGGTCCTGCAAATTGACGCCAGGTTTAAGCAAGGCAAATTTCTTGCCAGCGTCGTCTTCGATATCCACTTCCGTCCGAGGGACGACGGCCGTTTCACCCTGCCCCAGAGGATTGGGTTGAGAGACCTGCGGGGTTTCATTGACCCGAATGGTCAGGTTACCCTGGGCGATGGCGACTTCGCTGACGCGGACTTCATTGCCGATCACAATTATACCGGATCGTTCATCAACCACGACTTTGGCCTTCCGGTCCGGCTGGACATAAAGCTGTTCCAGGTCAGTCACCAGATCGACCATAGTGTTGTTATAGGCTTCAGGCTTGATGATCAGGACAGTTGAGGGGTCCAGCGCCATGGCTGTCTTGGTGCCCATTTCCTTGTTAATGACATTCGCGATGCGTCGTGATGTCGTGAAATCGGGGGTGCGCAGGGATAAATGCAACTCTTTTTTGGTCAGCATGGAATAGTTGACTTCTTTTTCCACAATGCCGCCATTGGGAATACGACCGGCGGTGGGCACCCCTTGAGTGATGCTGCCGGCATCGCCTCCGGCGGAAAAGCCGGACACCTGGATGGACCCCTGAGCCACGGCATAGACTTCTCCGTCTGCACCTTTGAGAGGGGTCACGATCAATGTGCCGCCGCGCAGGTTATCGGCGTCGCCAATGGAGCTGACATTAATATCAAGACGATTCCCGGGGCGGGCAAAAGGGGACAAGCTGGCGGTTACCATAACGGCGGCAACATTTTCGGCCTTCATTTCAGCGCCGCGGGTGTTAACGCCGAGCCGTTCCAGCATGGCGACAATACTTTGTTCGGTAAAAGGAGCGTTGCGGAGAGAGTCACCGGTGCCGTTCAGCCCGACCACGAGGCCATAACCAACCAATTGGTTGTCCCGGATGCCTTCAATAGACACCAGGTCTTTAATGCGGGAAGCCGCCTGTGCCGACAGGCCGTTACCCAGACTGATGAGAGTGATCAGCAGTAGAGTGACGTATTTTTTGAGCCGGCTTTGTATTAATGACTTCTGTCGCATGATTATTCCATTTTAGAAAATTTATACTATCTCTCCTTTCTTTATGCGAAAATCATGCCAACAATTCCGGGAAAGGATGTAAAGTTAAGTTGTTGATATATAGTAATATATTTTAGGGCTAGGGAGGGGGAGAGGTGACTGCGGAAGGAAGGGTAGAAAATATTTCCACCAGGCGGTAAGCCTTGCCGGGTAAAAAAAGCCGCACCTTCACTCTATGAAGCAGATGCAGGATCTGCTATTTATAGGATCTAACCTACTTGGAAAGAGACCTAGATGGAAATTAAAGGACCAGGACGGATTTCGCCATCCGGAGTGACGCGTAAGAGTAAAAAAGGCGGTTCTGGCAAGGCAGGCTTTAACGAAGTTATGTCGACTGACGATTCCGCGGCAGCGGCCCCGCCCAGCGGCACGTCACCTTTAACATCGGTGAGCTCATTACTGTCCCTGCAGGAACTGCCCACCAGTACGGAAGGCCGCTCGAAAGGCCTCGTGCATGCTGAAGACCTCCTGCAGCATCTGGAAGTGATCCGGCATGGTTTGTTGGCGGGGCAAATCCCGCATAATAAACTTAAAGATGTTGTGACAATCATTTCTAAGGAGCGGGAGTTGTCCCTCGACCCGGCGCTGGATGGTCTTCTGGATGATATGGAATTGCGGGTGAAGGTTGAGTTGGCAAAACTCGAAATGTTAGGGGAATAGGGCGCTTCACGCGACTTCTCCGCAGCATTCTGGTGTTTTTTATAATGTTCAATTTATTACAAAATATAGGCAATCCTGATTAATTGATGTCAGGTAATAATAACGCTTGAATTGTGTGTATGAGTTGAGTAATTTGGCAGCGCAAAGTTGGATGATTCACCGCAGAGGTCTTCGATGGAAATAAAACTGCCAGAGGGATATAAACCTTCACCTGATGAAGAGTTTATGAATGAAAATCAAAAAGCTTATTTTCATAAAAAGCTGTTGGACTGGAAAGCTGATATTTTAAGGGAATCCAAGGAAACCTTGAACCACCTTCAGGAAGACAGCCAGAAAGAGCCGGATATCGCTGACCGGGCGTCGACTGAGACTGACTGGTCCATTGAATTGCGGACCCGTGACCGGCAGCGCAAGCTGATTTCAAAAATTGATTCCGCCATTGAGCGCATCAAGCGTGGTGAATACGGCTACTGTGAAGTCTCTGGAGAGCCGATCAGCCTCAGCCGGCTGGACGCCCGCCCCATCGCCATGATGACGCTGGAAGCTCAGGAAGAGCACGAGAAATACGAAAAAGTTCATCGCGACAATTAGAGATTTCATGTCTGCACCGCTATTTGCGCTTTGACGTGAACCCGGATTAAAAAAGGACCGCATACTTCTGATGCGGTCCTTTTTCTTTGTGCGGGAAAGGGCGGGTCGACCGTAGCCGGCCCACCGAACACAAGATGGAATTTTTGTCCTAGAACGGGAACAGGATATCAAACAACTGGGAACCGTAACGGGCTTGCTGGACGTCAGTCAGTTGACCACGGCCGCCGTATGATATACGGGCCTCGGCTATCTGGGTATGCTCGATGGTGTTGGAGGAACTGATGTCTTCCGGACGGATCACGCCGACAACGGTCAGTTCCCGTACCTCGAAGTTGACCCGAACTTCCTGGCGGCCCTGGACCAGCATATTGCCGTTGGGCAAAACCTGGGTGACAACGGCGGCCAGAGTCAGGTTGATGCTTTCACTGCGGTCGACCTTGCCTGTGCCGACATTCGATGTTGAACTGCCCATATTGACCAGGGCGCTGGGATCAACGGCGTCGGGCAGAATGGCGCCTAGTTTTGATTCAAGCCCCAGAAAGTTCGCCGCATTGGCGTTATCGGAATTTGACCGGGTCCGGGTGGTTTGATTGTCAATGCTGGCTTTATCATCCACGGTGATGTTAATGGTCAGGATGTCGCCGACACTGCTGGCGCGCTGATCCTTGAAGAAGTTCTTCGACCCCACCTGCCATAAAGAATTTTTGGTATTCTCGTGCCGTTGCTGCAGGACAGGGGCATGTTGAATGGCGTGTTGACTGGCCAGGGCCTGTTGGGGGACGACCCGGGTTGCTTCGATCGGGGCAAGGTCCGGGGCCTTGCCAATGTCGCCGATCCGGTCGATGGCGCTGCAGCCGGGCAGGGTGAATGCCAGGACCAGCATAAGGAAGGGCCGGCTGTGGCCTTTCAGAGCGGTCGCTGTGATGTTAAAATAAGTCATTCTACTTGTCCTTCGTCTCTATAAAACGTCTGTTCCGTTAACGGCGCGTGTTCAGATGCGCCAGATCCGTTTGCGCCGTGATGACCTCAACCTGGTTGGGGCCGGTAATCATGGCTTCCACTGTTTTGTGGGATTTCAGGTTCATGACCGGGATGACGTCACCACGTCCGCCAGCCTTGATGGCCTTGCCGGTTGCGGTGAGTGATATTTTCCCGGACCGGAACAGGATACTGACCGCTTCACCCCGACGGATGATCTGTGGTCGTTTCAGGTCTGACAGTTTCAGGGGGGTTTGGGCCGATAACCCGCGCCGCGGCGTCATGCCGATGAGGTTGTTTTTGTCACGGATAATATTGCGGCCAATCCGTAAGGTCGGCATGCTGACCCAGCTGATATCCCGGTCGCTGATCTGGTCGCCTGGGGACATGATCTTGTTGAGTACCGGCACGAAACTTGCGACATAGGTGCTGCCGTGGATCATGGCGGTTTCATACTGGTCGCGGCCTGTCGGATAGGATAGTTCCGCAGAGAATTTGTTGTGCTTTTTGTCAAAAGTGAAATCCTGAACCGTGATGTCTTCGATTGTCCGGTTTTCCGGCAGATGCAGGGTGGTGTTCTGGTTGTCAAAACGAATACCGCTTTTGCGGTTTGCCAGTCCGCGACTTTCCATTTCACCTGCAATCAGGTCTTTCAGGGCCGCATACTTAATGCTGCGCCCGGCGCGGGTGATGGCGATATGTTCGACCGCCCTGCTGTTCTGCCAGTAGACATTATGCTGGCGGGTGAGGCTGGCCAGATACCGGGTCGAAATGGTCGTGCGTTCGCCCGGGGCCGGGGCATTGCTGACCCAGATATCATGGCCGCTGTCCAGATTGTCGAACAGGTCACCAAGAGTGATGGTGGGTCCCTCAATGGTGGCGGAGGCTTTTACCTCTGCCAGACCAAAGGCGGATGGCGTTGTGCCGCTCCAGAAGAGGAGCAGAAAAAGCCCTGTGCGTATGACATTGTGTAATTGGCGTTTCATGGGGCTATCCTTATCTCAGGTTCGATGTCACGCTCATCATTTCATCGGCGGTGCTGATCACTTTACTGTTCATTTCATAGGCCCGCTGGGCGGTGATCAGGGAAGTGACTTCCGAGACGGAATTGACGTTCGAGTTTTCAAGGAAGCTCTGCAGAATGGCGCCAAAACCCGGCGTATTAGGCACACCGGCGTTGGCGGCGCCCGATGCCGGCGTTTCCAGGAACTGGTTGTCGCCAATGGCTTCAAGGCCGGCGGGGTTCGGGAAGGTGGTGAGCTCAATCCGACCCAGGTTGGTTGGATCGACCTGACCGGACAATTTGACCAGAACCTCGCCTTGTGAATTAATGGAAACGTCGACGGCTTCCTGGGGAATGGTCAGACCGGGGGCGACCGTGTAGCCTTCAAGAGTAACGATCTGTCCTGTCGGCCCGAGCTGGAAGGAGCCGGCGCGGGTGTAGGCATCCTCTCCGCTGGGCAGGGTGATCCGGAAATAACCGGCGCCATTGATGGCCATGTCGAGCGGATTTTCTGTACCGATCACACTGCCTTGTTCGGTAATGCGATAGACGCCGCCGGTTTTTACCCCGACGCCGACCTGAATCCCGGCGGGATTGATGGTCCCGGCGTCGGAAGAGGTCGACCCCACCCGTTCAATATTCTGGTACAGAAGGTCCTGGAACTCAGCCCGCTGGCGTTTGAAACCGGTGGTGTTCATATTGGCGATGTTGTTGGAAATAACTTCCACATTGAGCTGCTGGGCGATCATGCCGGTTGCAGCGATACTAAGGGCTTTCATGTGATATATCCTGTCGTTTTAGAGGCGTTCTGACGTCGGGTCATGGCTTAACCAACTTTGGCCAGCTGGTTAATGGCTTTGCTGCGCATATCCTGCAGCTTTTCCATTATTTTGGACGTCTGGATATAGGACCGGCTCACGTCGATCATGCGGGTGACTTCGACCACCGGCTGCACGTTCGACGTTTCGGCCACGCCTTGGGTTATTTGATAATCGGTTGCGGGAATGACCGGAACATCGGCATTAAACATATTGCGGCCGATTTTTTTCATTTTAGAGGTGTCGGTAAAGGTCACCACATTGAGTTTCGCAATTACACCTGTATCCGGAGACGAGATGGTTCCGTCTGAGGAAATTTCGATATTGCTGACCCCGGGTGGAAGCTGAATGGGTTTTTCAGACACATCCATGACTTCCTCTCCGGTAGAGGTAATCAAGGTGTAATTATCGGATATGGCAAAGTGACCGTTGCGGGTATAAGCCATTTCTCCATTATCACGTTTGACCTGAAACAGGCCATTGCCGCTCAGGGCGATATCCATCACATTGCCTGTGGTTTCATAATTGCCGTCAGACATATTGCGGGCGATGCCGTAATCCTGCACGTAAGAAATCTGACGCACAGCCTTGGGCATGTCACCCTCGGCGTCCTGTAAATATTGGCCGAACATCACATTTTCCCGCTTGAAGGCGGTGGTGCTCATGTTGGCGATATTGTTGGCGATAATGTCCATCTGGCGTCGCCGCGCAACCTGATGCGAAAGCGCTACTGATAATGTTGTGTCCATCTTAGGTCCTTTCTGGCCATTCGATTTATTCCCGGTTCCCACCATGCATATCCCGTGCCAGATTATAAAATCATTTGTTTTTAAGAGATTAGATCGAAGGGAAAGATGAGAAGTGACGGTTTTGGCAGAGATTGCCCGGTAAGTTTTACCGCTTTGGCAAAGGAGGACGGGGGCGGGACCCTAGACTTCTCGGTTCCTTTTAAAAAGACGATTTGCTATATTAACCATAAAATTCTTGATAAAATGCTTCAGCCGACTAAGCTGAAGCGACAGCAGGCCTCATATTTGTGACACAGAGGGTCCAATTCCTAACGACTTGTTAATATTAACGATTTACATTTGGATCATGGTGAAGCATTTAGGGGGATAACACTATTCGTATAACGGCGTACAAGGGCATGGGTGCAAGATGAGTGAAGAGAATGGTTCCGAAGAAGCCGAAGGCGATCTCGCCGCGGGCCTGGAACAGAAAAAAACCAGTGGCAAGAAAATTATCATTATTGTTGGTGCGGCTCTTCTCGTTCTCCTGTTAGGGGGAGGAACAGCCTATTTCCTGATGTCGGGGGGTGATGAGGCCCACGAACAGGCCACGGATTTGGACGGTGGCGGGCAGGCCAGCGAGGTTAACCCCGAAGAGCCGACCGAATTACTGTTTTTAGAACTGGATCCTCTGTTGGTCAATCTGGATACGGCCGGGGGAAAACCGAAGTATCTGAAACTGACCATATCGCTTGAGGTGGATCGCCAGACATCTCTGGATGATCTGAATAAAAAGATGCCGCGAATTATTGACCAGTTCCAGACCTATTTACGGCAATTGCGTATTGAAGACCTGAACGGGTCGGCCGGAATGTTCCGCCTGAAGGAAGAATTGTTGGTAAAAGTGAATGAGGCCGTCTACCCGACGCGGGTTAATGATGTTCTCTTCAAAGAAATGCTGGTAAACGGATAATCGAGAATTATGTCAGACGAAGAAGAAATTGATGATGATGCCGTAGCAGCGGAATGGGCGGCGATGGCCGGTGGCGATGGTGAGGATTCCGACGCGGCGGATGCCTTGTTTGAAGAAGGCGGCGATGATGACATGGCCGCCGCCATGGCCGGCACTGATCGGGTTCTCGACCAGACGGAAATCGATAGCCTGCTGGGTTTCGACGGTGATGAAGATGACGAGGGCACCAAGTCCGGTATTCAGGCCCTGATCAGCAGTGGTCTGGTGGCCTATGAACGGTTGCCGATGCTGGACATCATCTTTGACCGTTATGTGCGGATGATGTCGACGTCCCTGCGGAATTTCACGTCGGACAATTTTGAAGTCTCGATCGATAATATGACGTCGATCCGTTTTGGTGACTATCTCAACTCCATTCCCCTGCCGGCGATGCTGGCGGTTTTTTATGTCGAGGAATGGGACAACTATGGCCTGATCACCATTGACAGCAATCTGATTTATTCCATCGTTGATGCCTTGCTTGGCGGTCGGCGGGGTACGGCGCCGATGCGGATCGAGGGCCGGCCCTATACCACCATTGAACATACCTTGGTGGAAGAAATGCTGGCGGTGATGCTGGAAGACCTGTGTCATGCGTTCGAGCCCCTCAGTCCGGTGAAATTCACCCTCGACAGGCTGGAAACCAACCCGCGGTTCGCCACCATCGCCCAGCCCACCAATGCGGCACTTCTGATCAAGATGCGCGCCGATATGGAAGACCGGGGCGGCCGGATGGAGCTGGTGCTGCCTTATGCCACCATCGAGCCGATCCGTGAATTGCTGCTGCAGCGTTTCATGGGGGAAAAGTTTGGCCGCGATTCCATTTGGGAAACCCATCTGGTGAAGGAACTTTTTAATACGGAAGTCCCGCTGGAAGTGATCCTGGATGAACAGATCATGACATTGGGGGAAGTTCTGGGACTGGAAGTCGGACAGACGCTGATGTTGAATACCCAGTCGGAGGCCGAAGTTGAAATGCGCTGTTCCGGCATCCCCATGATGACCGGACGGGTTGGTAAGCTGGGGCGGCATGTGGCGGTCAAGATTGATAAGAAACTCGATACAAAGAAGGGGGTATTATAGGGATGGCGCTGTTTATCGATATTCTCATTATTGTGCTGATCGGGGTGATGATCACGTATGCGATCATCCTGAACAGCAAACTGAAGACTTTCCGCAATGCCCAGAATGAAATGGCGACGTTGGTTGGGCAGTTAAACGATGCGATTTCGCGGGCCCAGACCAGTGTGGAAGCCTTGAAAGGCACAGCTTTGGCGGAAGAGGGGCGTCTTGATGCCCTGATCCGCAAGTCGCGGCCGCTGGCTGATGAACTGACCATTCTGACGGAAAGTGGCGAGAATCTCGCTGATCGTATTGAACGTGGGCTGGTGCCGCCTGGCGGGCGATTAAACGAGGCGTCGGATGACGACGATCAGGAAGATGATACGGTGTCTGAAGCAGATGTGCCGGAGGCTGAAAATGAAATGCTGGCGGCGTTAAAGAAAGTCCGTTAGGACATGTGACAACGGGAATTCCGACAGACTGTCGGGTGTTGAGCTGAAGGCGGCCCGCTGCGCCGAAACAAGATTGTTTTAAGGAAACGTTATGACCCAGAAACTGCGTATTTTACCCTTGTCGATTGTTTTGCTGTCGATGGTATTCGGGATTAAAATCGTCGACTTCTCTTTTGGTATAGAGCAGGCGCTGGCGTCTCAGGAAGCTGAAAATAAAAGTGAAGAAGGGCAAGATAAGTCAGAAGAGACCGCGGCGGAAGACGCCCCGGTGACGGCGCCATCCCCCCTGAATACGATACCAACCCGCAAAGAAATCGAGTATCTACAGAAGTTAGGGCAACGGCGGCAGGAACTGGACCGCCGGGCGGATGCTCTGGATGACCGGGAAAGGTTGTTGGAGGCGGTGGAAAAACGCATTGTTGAGCGTACAGAATCCCTTAAGTCCATTGAGGCGACCATCCGGGACTTGCTGAAGAAGCATGATGCGATGGAAAAGGCGCAGCTCGACCGGTTGGTAAAAATGTATTCAGCCATGAAAGCCAAGGATGCGGCCAAGATTTTCAACAATCTGGAACAGGATGTTCTGATTTCCATTGTTGAAAATATGAAGGAAAAAGACATGGGCAAGATCCTGGCGGCAATGGATTTGAACAAGGCGCAAAAACTGACGACAAAATTGGCAACCCGCAAAAAACTTCCTGAGATTGAGGGCTGAGCGCGAGTGGCCTTGCCAACCTTCTTCTCTTGAAAAGGCAATAATTACAAATAATAAGTATTATACAGAGGGGTTTACCAGCTATTAACTCCTCTCTAGTAAAGTATGGGCATAAGATAAATGTTTTAGAGGATAGCTTAAAGGGTCCGTTATGCGCTTAAACTCGGTTTCGCTGGAAGAAAGAATTGATAGTGTACGGGACAAGTTGGGAGACAAAATTGCCGTTTCTGACGTGTCCATGGTGGTAGGCGAGGTCATGGGGTCTCTTGAAGGTGACTTTGATCTTCAGGAAGTACATTTCCAGGATGAGCTGCGAGAACTTCTGGCTTATATCGAACAGGCGAAGGCGGATCTGACACAGATCCAGCCCAAACATCTGAGCGAAACCAAAATTCCCGAAGCCAGCAATCAACTTGATCAGGTGGTGATCGCCACGGAAGAAGCCGCGACGAAGATTATGGATTCTGCCGAAGAGATTTCTGAATTGTCTTCAACAGTGGAGGGGGAACTGGCCGAGCGTCTGGAAACCATATCCACCAATATTTTTGAAGCTTCCAGTTTCCAGGACATCACAGGCCAGCGGGTGACCAAGGTGGTGAACACCCTGAAATACCTGGAAGACAAGCTTTCCACCCTGGCCCACGCCATCGGTGATACGGATTCCCACATCAGAATGGGAGAATCTGCTGAGACTGAAGTTAGTCCGGACAGTGAAGATAATCTGTTGCATGGGCCACAATGTCAGGTAACCGGTAACGACCAGGACGACATTGATGCCTTGCTGGCCAGCTTTGATTGATTAAAAGCTTAATTTTGTATAGGCTCGGGAAAATTATGGTTAATGGTAACCCGGGATGAATGAAGATATCAGGAAAGTAGGGGAAATATCCCCTTTTGAAGAACCAAAGTCACGGCCGGATTCGACCACTGGCCTGTTTGTATCCCTGTATCTGATTGTTCTGGCCTTCTTTGTTGTGATGAATTCTATTTCAAATCAGGAACAGAATAAGGTCAACGCGGCGACAGAGAGTGTAACCCGGGCTTTTAAAAATCCGTATGAGCCAGAAGCCGACTTTGTTGATGTTGCGGCCAAACAGGATGCCTCCACCCCCAATGATGAATTCTATGCCCAAATTCAGGGCATTTTTGCGTCTCTTGTCGGCTTTGAGGGTAAGTTCCCCACCAAAGGGGGGCATATCGTAAAGGTGAATTTTAAACCCAGTGATCTGTTCGAACCGGATACCATTGAGTTCCGGCCTCTGCAGTCCGCCTTTCTGCAACAGCTCGCGACGTTTTTGAAAAGCAGCCGCAGCAGTGAGAAACGCGAGATCGAGATTGTCCTTTCTGCCGGTAAAACCCTGCCGCGGGGCCCGCGCTACTGGGAGGATCTCAATATTCTCAGGGCCGGTGCATTCGTTCATGCCCTGAAAAAGAACGGCGTTCCCGGGGATCAGATCTCTATCGGGATTGTGAAGGGCGCGGATGACAATGTCAGTATTACTTTTTATACCCGGGAACGGATCAATGTGAACCAGAACCTGAAAGACCACGCGATCAAAAATGGTTCTGGGGCGGGGGGTGATTTATGAATCTGGATTTAAACAAGTCCCCGGAACAGGCCAACAAGGACAGCTGGATGATCGTATTCGCCGATCTTTTAGCGCTGTTGCTGACCTTCTTTGTTTTGATGTTTTCCATGAGTTCGGTGCAGGTGTCGAAATGGAAAGCGGTGGTCGAGTCTCTCAGTGAAAATCTCAACCCGGAACGGGCGCAGATTCAGGAAGAGGACTGGCAAAATGTCGAGGCGGCTCAAATCCCGATCAAGGAAGCCCTGAACCTGAGTTATCTCAACCGGATTTTCAGTGACAAACTTCAATATGACCCGATTTTACGGCGCAGCACGGTGACGGAACTGGATGACCGGCTGGCGATTGCCTTGCCCGCGGACCTTATTTTTGAAAAAGGTGCGTCAAAATTCTCCCCTGGGGCGTATAAGTCGCTGCAGGAATTGGCGGTTGCACTGGAATCCATACCCAATAAAATTACGGTCGTTGGCCATACGGATCTGGAACCGACCAGCGGGCGACGCTATCCGACCAATTGGGAATTATCCCTGGTGCGGGCAATTTCCGTGGCGCAAATGATCGAAGCCGCGGGATACAGCCAGAATATAGAAACGTTTGGTAACGGCCCTTCGCGTTTTTCTGCCCTGGATCAGAATATTCTGCTTAGTGATCGTTATCTCCTTGCCCGGCGCGTGGATATCTTTATTCATCAGGACACCAAAGCGCCACTGCAGGCCATTGCAGGGGACAAGAAATGACGGTGAATAGTTATATTATGGTGATGATACGCTCAGTTTTTAGGTCCGGTTTCTTGATGAGAGCGCGGCTTTCCTGCTGTGCGGCCCTGATGATCGGCATGCTGCCCGGGGCCTTGTTCGCGCAGGAAATGGTCAATGTGCGCTCGGCAGATCACCCGGACTTTACCCGGGTGGTTTTCGATTGGCAGGACAGGGTTGAATACCGTCCGACATTGAACGGCGATTACCTGGAAATCTCCTTTGACAGGACAGCGACCCCGAACTGGAACACGTTGGAGAACAGGGCCTTGCGTTTTGTCGGAACGCCGACTTCCCGCGTGGAAGAGGGGCGTTTAATTGTACGCTTTAAGGTAACAGCCCCGGCGCAGCTTAGCCATTTTCGTGATGGCACGAAGGTGGCCTTTGACGTTTTTTGGGATCAACGGAACTCGTCTGATCCGACGGTAAAAACCTCTCCGGCCGGTGCTGTAGAACAAGAGGCTCTGGTCCCTTCCGCTGCGCCAATGGCACAGGGAGGGACTGAGACACAACAGGCAGCGCAAGACCAACGGCCCGTGAATTCCGGGGCTTTAAAGCTTGGGGTTAATCAGTTTCGGGGCGAGCGTATTCGGTTGAGTTATCCGTGGGAAACGGACAAGCTCGCGGCGGTTTTTACCCGCTATAACACGCTTTGGGTTGTGTTTGAGGATTACCGGCCGGTTGATCAGACAAGGCTTGACCGTTTTATCGGGAAGCGGATTCTGTCCGGTCGACAGATTGAACATCCTTCTATGACGGTTCTGGTTTACGCCATTATGCCGGGGCAGAATGTCAAAGCCCAGAAGATCGGCACCGGGTGGCATATCGACCTGCAGGATGGACGGGTGGTGCCCTCTATCCCCATTCCCGGCAGTCATAAACGTATCGCCAATACCCCTGGCGAGAATTTTTTCTTTTCTGTGAAAAACAGCGGTCCTGTTATGGTGATTGAAGACCCGGTTATCGGGGATGACCTGGCCATTGTGCCGGTAGCCGCCTCGTCACAAGGTGTTATTCAGGCCCATAAATATACAGAATTTGAAGCCTTGGAAACAGCTCAGGGGATCGCGGTCCAACTGATCGCTGACAACCTCTCAATCCTGAAGCATCGCAATGGGGTGAGCGTATCGAACCAGAATGGTCTGGCGATCTCTCAAGGGGATTTGTCGAGCAAACTTGGTCTGGATGTGGCGAGCAACGGTGAACCGGAAAGGTTGATAGATTTTCCGTCCTGGGCGAAAGGGCCATTGGCCGATAATGATGATTATCACGCCAATAAACATGAACTTCTGTATCAACTGGCTAATGCGACAAACAATGATCGTAATGAAAAACGCTGGCGTCTGGCGCGGTTCTATCTGGCAAACGGGCGGGTTCGAAGCGCCTATGGTATCCTGAATGTTATGAAGGACGATGATGCCGCATTGCAGCAGAACCCATCTTTCAGGACGGTTCTGGGGGTTGCCAATATTTTGATGCGTCGGTTCGACGAAGGCGCCAAGTTGTTGACGCACAAAAGCCTGATCGCAGAAGAAAGTACTTTTCTCTGGCGGGCGGTGGCCCATAGCGGGCTGGGGGACCATGAACAGGCCCTGAAGGATTTCCTGAAAGGCGCCGATATCCTGTCTCTGCAAGAACCACGGGATCGCATTCGTTTTCTCTTCGCCGCCATTCAGTCGGCCTATGCTCAGGCCGATCGGGATTTTGTTGAATCTGCCTTGACGGTCTTGCGGGAATTGCCCCTGAATGCGAACGAGATGACGGACGTTGATTACTGGCAGGCCTTGTTAGAGAGAGATAACGGTAATCCCTTGGGAGCGGAAGGGGCGCTTGAGGGGGTTGTCAAAGCGGGGGCACGTGAAACGGCGGCGCGGGCCAAGCTTGATTTGGTTAATCTTGATCTGGAACGCGAGAAAATAACCAATGCAGAGGCCATAGACCAGCTTGAGAAGCTACGGTTTGCCTGGCGTGGGGATGATTTCGAGCTTGAATTGTTATCCCGGCTCGGGGATCTGTATGTGGCGCAAAATGATTTCTATACCGGCCTGAAAACCTTAAAACTGGCGGTGACGTTTTTCAAGAACCAGCGTCGGGTTGCGGTTCTGACTCGGCAGATGAACCGTATTTACAGCAATCTGTTTCTCAGCGGCAAGGCGGACAGCATGGAACCGGTGCGGGCCGTGGCGCTCTATTCCGAATTCCGTGAACTTATTCCTCTTGGGGCTGACGGTGATCAGATGGCGCGGCGCCTGGCGGATCGGCTGGTGTCCATTGATCTGTTGGAAGAAGCCGAAGAACTGCTGGAACATCAGATTGAGTTCCGCCTGAAAGGCGGGGCCCAGGCTGCGGTCGCCAGTCGTCTGGCGATGATATATCTGCTGGATTCAAAGCCGGACAAGGCGCTGGGAATTTTGCGGGCCACGCGGAATTCACAGATTCCGCGTGATATTGTTGACCGGCGTAATATGATCGAAGTTCGTGCCCTGATTGAACTTGAACGCTTTGAAGAAGCCGAAGTAATGGTTGAACCTTACCGGACGGCGGAGGCGGAAGAACTGCGTTCAGACATCTACTGGAAGGACGAGAACTGGGATAAATACATCGCCCACAGCAACCGTCTTCTTGGCGGTCGCTATCAGCAGGATGCGGTGCTGACCCCGGAGGAGCGGTTGGCGGTGCTGCGCTTGTCGGTGGCCTATGCCATCAACAATGACAAGGCGGGGATCAAGGTGCTGCGGGACCGCTACAAATCGCATATGGACGATGGCCTGTATGGCGATACTTTCGAAGTGATTACGGCGGAGCAACAATCGACGGACACTGATGTGCGGCGGCTGACCCGGTCGATCGCCAGTGTCGCCAAGTTGGAAACCTTTATGGAATCCTACCGCGCCGAATTCACCGACGCGGTAGAACAGAATTAGAGGCGAAACCGGTTGAGAAATTCACACCCGGCAGGTCAGTGATGGTGTTACCTTCCCTGAGGTAAAATTCCCTAATTGTTTGCCAGAAACAGGCCAAACAGAGACAGAAACGCAGATGATGATAAGACGGTTCTGAAACACCCAGAGGATATATAATTCACGTAACGTCATTTTACGTTTGTCCCGTCGCGCCCTTTTTGGCGAAGGAATTCTGCATCTTCACGAAAGTGAGTTTGTTCCCGGTACTTTTTCATATTACCCATCGTCTTCACAGGACCTACCTGATCTATCGTTTTTGCAACAATGATACGGGAGGCACAATGACAAAATATACAGGGGCAGTAAAGGACTGAAATGAATATTATCAGGGCGATAATCCTCTACTTTCTTTTCTGGATCACGGGGCCGCCGAGCCTGACGGGGGGAATTCATATCTGCAGGAAAGAACGCCACTCTTTTGATCTGAGCAGGCTGAAACCCCGTATAGAAAATTGACTAACTCTTTTTGACTTCAACAGGCAAAGATTTATTTATGCAAAATTTTACCGCGATACTGAACATGAAAATGGCTTTATGTATACTTGTTGTATGTGCCCCTAGAGCGGCTCTTGCCGAAGAAAGGGGCGGGGGAAAGTGGTCCGTGGGCGCAGGTATGATGATGAACTCGTCGCCTTTTGCCGCCGAGGGCACATCAGTCACACCAATCCCCTATGTGGCTTATGAGAGTGAGGGACTGTTCCTGCAAGGGATCGAAGGGGGGTATCATATCACGGCGTCGGCAGAAGAGAAAAAAGCGGGATTTTTCCTGGATGTGGTGGGCAGTGGTCGTTTCCGGGCCGGGGAAACCCGTCAGAAATTTACAGTCGACGTTGGTCTGAGAGCAGGGATGAGAAGCGATTTCGGGGTATTCGATGTGACGTTCCTGCAGGATGTGACGGGCACCAGTAACGGTCAGGAAGTTATCGGTGCGTATAGTTATACATTTCATGATCAACGCTATAAATGGATATTCACCCCCCGGGTCGGGATGAGCTGGATGAGCCGCAAGATGGCAAATTATGTATGGGGTGTCACGCAGGGCCAGCATAATAAAATGGTTGTGGACAACGTTGAGAATTCAGATAAGCCGGTTCTGCCGATCTATGAACCGGGGGCGGCAGTGATGAATTATTTTGCCGGGGCAACATTGGTGCATCGCTTTGATGATCATTGGAGCGCTTTTGCGCTCAGCCAGGTGACCAGACTTGATCGCAAGATCACCGATAACCCCGGCATTGACAAAGATTATGACCTGACTTTAGGGATGGGGGTCTCATACAGTTTTTAACTGTTGAAGGGAGAGAGCGGGGCATTTGTGCGCTCCCTCTCCCTTCCTGAAGCTCTGGGTTACAAGTTAAAGACGGCCTGAAGGTGATCTTCGAGACGGGCCCTGTCGGCCTCAAAATCCGGATTAACGACAATGTCATGGACAGAGAAATGCGGCAATTCGGTAAAGCCGCAATAGGTGTGGGTTTTGCGCATGGGGAGCAGAGCTTCTTCGACCGAGAGACCTTCAAAGAAGGCGGTGGTATCGTTGAAGGCATCGGAAGGCGCATTCCAGGTCGTTGACAGCATGACTTTCTTACCGTCCATCAAACCGCCGCTGCCATAGCGGGCCTCCGGCTGGCCAAAAAAAACATCATAGGCGTAGACCTGATCAATATAATGCTTGAGACGCGACGGGACGGTGAACCAGAATACCGGATATTGATAAATTACCGCGTCCGCCTGTTTGAATTTCTCAATTTCAGTTTGGGGGTCATAGCTGTCCTCGACATCAGTGGTTAATATTGTGAAGTGAGGGGCCAGAAAATCGCGGGCGGCCCGGGCCAGTCCCCGGTTATAGTTCCCTTTGGCGGCGCCCGTGGTTTCCTGTCCGGATATAATCAATATGGTTTTCATTTGCATCTGCTCCATTTAAAATTGTGATATTTCATTCAATGGTTTTGTAAATGAAATTTATGGTATATAAAGTCAACCAGTATACTTTTAGTAACCTGGTATGGATGTGCAGGAAATGCACGAAGGAACAAGGGTATGGGACCTGAATATAGTGAAAAAAAGAAGACGCCGGGCATTACCGCAGAGCCCTGTGGCGTACCATGTCCGATAGAAAGAGGCATGCGCATTCTCGGGGGGAAATGGAAAGCTTCGATATTGTGGCACCTGAAAGATGAACCTGTGCGTTTTAATGAACTGACCCGGCAACTGGATGGGGCCAGCAAGAAGATGATCAATCAACGTCTGACAGAAATGGAACGTCAGGGACTGGTGATTCGCACCGTTCTGAAGGAAAAGCCCATCGCTGTCAGTTATCGCATCAGCACGGAGGGTCGAAGCGCGCTTCACATTCTGGAAGCGCTGAAGGAGTGGGCGCTCGATAAGGCGCTATAAAAGGCAGTACTCTGGTTCGGGGACATCAGGTCTGAGGAAATGATCAGGTCGCAGATGATAAAGGCCGCGCCTTATTCCATGATAGAAAAGGAGCGGCCTTGACTGATGGTGTGTTTAAAGCGGCTTAATGCCCGTCAGGTTGAGCAGGCTGTTTTGCACGAAGCCGGTTTTTCCATCCGGTCTGTTTGGGGTACTGCTTCTGCGAAACGTCATCCGGGTCAAATAAACTTCAGGTCTTTCAGCTCCGGCGCGTGGGTTTGAGAGACGGGAACTTCCATACCATTGTTTAGGGTCAGGATGTAGCGACGCCCTTCTTTCCGGCTATGGCGGATGGCATCGTAGGCTACCCACCAAGACCTATGGACCTGCTGCCCGCTATAATCCGCCAGCTCGGAAATTGCATCTTTCAGACGTAACAGGATCAGGTGATCCGTCGTATCAGTATAGGCGCGCACATAATGGTCTTCCATTGCCAGGCAGACCAGCCGAGTTTTTTGGGAAGCGGGCAACCGGTTGAGGAATTTATACCCGGCAGGGAGGGTGGGGGCAATGTCGGGCGTTTTTTTTATCTGGCTTTTGTGCCATAAATAAAACAGGCTGTAGACGAAACAGCTGACTGCGATACAGATCACCAGGACTTCCATATACCCAAGCAGCAGGTCAGCGATGGTGTTGCCTTCTCTGAGGTAAAATTCCCTAATGGTTTGCCAGGAAAGAGCCAAATCATTTTCCTGGGCGATGTATAACTCAATGCTGACGGCCTTCACGGTAAGAAATATTGGGATGCTGCTGAGCCCATTAAGCCAGGCCATGGCGAGCCAGACCGGGCGGCGTCTTTCAATCAGTCGGGGGAAAGTCAGCCCGGCGGCGAGGCTCATCCACAGGCCACCATAATTCATGAAACCGATCCAGTAGAGTGTCCGCCAGATAAAAGGCAGGTCGTAGGTGTCATAGGTGCCGACAAATGCCAGAAACAGGCCAAACAGAGACAGAAATGCAGATCTGCAGATGACGATAAGACGATTCTGAAACATCCAGAGTGCATATAATTCACGTAACGTCATTTTACGTTTGTCCCGTCACGCCCTTTTTGGCGAAGGAATTCCGCATCTTCACGAAAGTGAGTTTGTTCCCGGTTCTTTTTCATATTACCCATCGTCTTCACAGGCCTTACCTGATCTATCGTTTTTGCAACAATGATATGGGAGGCACAATGGCAAAATATACAAGGGCAGTAAAGGGCTAAAATGAATATTATCAAGGCGATAATCTTCTGCTTTCTTTTCTGGATCACGAGGCCGCCGAGCCTGACGGGGGAATTCATATCTGCAGGAAAGAACGCCACTCCTTAAGTCCGAACAGGCTGAAACCCAGTATGGAAAATTGACTAACTTTTTTTGACTTCAACAGGCAAAGATTTATTTATGCAAAATTTTACCGCGATACTGAACTTAAAAATGGCTTTATGTATACTTGTTGTATGTGTCCCGAGAGCGGCTATTGCTGCCGAGGACACATCAATCACACCAATCCCCTTTGTAGCTAATGAGAGTGACGGGCTGTTCCTGCAGGGGATTGAAGGGGGATGTCATATCACGGCGTCGGCAGAAGAGAAAAAAGCGGTTTTTTTCCAGGATGTGGTAGGTAATGGTCGTTTTCGAGCCGGGGAAATCCGTCAAAAATTTACAGTCGAATTTGGCCTGAGAGTAGGGGTGAGGAGGGATTTCAGGGTATTCGACGTGACGTTCCTGCAGGATGTGACGGGCACCAGTAACGATAAGGAAGTTATCGGTGCGTATAGCGATACATTTCATGATCGACGCTATAAATGGATATTCACCTCCCAGGTCGGGGGGAGCTGTATGAGCCGTAAGATGGTAAATTATGTATGGGGTGTCACGGGGAACCAGCATAATAAAATAGTTGCGGACAATCTTGAGAATTCAGATAAGCCGGTTCTGCCGGTCTATGAACGAGAATACCGGATATTGATAAATTACCGCATTCGCCTGTTTGAATTTTTTAATTTCAGTTTGGGAGTCATAACTGTTCTCGACATCAGTGGTTAATATTGTGAAGTGAGGGGTCATAAAATCGCAGGCGGCCTAGGCCAGCACCCTGGTTCGGGGACATCAGGTCTGAGGCAATGATCAGGTCGATGATGATAAAGGCCGCGCCTTATTCTATGATAGAAAAGGAGCGGCCTTGACTGATGGTGTGTTTAAAGCGACTTAATGCCCGGCAAAGGCGTTATTCTCGGGCAGCAGAACAATCACATTGGGGTTCATGCCCATTTTAACCAGGGTATCGATCGTGGAAATCACTTCCTGTTTTTCCAGATCCACCACATTGATGGTACCTTCGGACATGCCCGGCAGATTGAGCAGGCTGTTTTGCACGAAGCCCATTTTTTCGTCTTTGGTGAAGGCGATATGGTGCGAGCCCTGACCCGTTTTGATGCTTTTGATCAATTTCGGATGGCCTTTATCCTTGGATACATCAAAAATATGCAGGAACCCCGGGCTGGCGGAGGTGACATACATGGTATCTACGGCTTTGTTGAAATAAATCTCCAGTGGTACACCGGCATTTTCCGTCGCGAAATCAAAAACCTGTTCGGTCTTGAAGGTGCGGGAGGCCTTGTCCCATGTGGCGGTCCAAAGGGTGTTGCCAAACATGTTGGTGATATAGGCGATCGGATTTTTTGCGCCCGGGACAAAGAGGATTTCGACGGGAGCTTCCCCGGAAGGGGACGGCTTCAGGGACAGCTTGTGGCTTCCCAGAATTTCATGTGTCGTCGCGTCAATTTCGATGATGGTTTCACCTGGATTTGTCATATCCCCTTTAACGGTACTGGTGGCAAGAATGCGATTGATTTTGCTGTTCACCGCCAGCCCGTGCGGATAAACGCCGGGGGTTTGAATGACTTCAATGACCTTGTCGGTTTTGACATCGCCAACGATGATGGTCGAGGAATCCATGCAGGTCAGATACCAGCGGGTATTTTTTTCATTGAAGGTGACATCTTCGCCCATGCCACAGTCGGGCATGGGAATGGTTGTCCGCCGGTAGGGATTTTTCGTCATGTCCAGAATGCCGAGCTCCCTTTTTGTCAGGGCGGTGATATAGCCCTTGGTCATGGTTCGGTCGTAGAAGATATGATGTGATGTTGTGTCATTGGCGAGCGGCATGTCCCACATCACCGCGCCGAATTGCGCCGAAGCCGGATCCACATCCATAATAAGGATGCCTTCCCTGCGTTCCCCGACGCCGGACAGCTTCAGTGTTTTCAAACTGTCTGCACTTTTTGTTTCATAAAGCATCATGGCGAGAATTTCTGCCTGTGCTGGTGATGTCATGCCGCCCAGAGTCGCTAGGCCGGCACATATGAGTCCTAAGAGTTTCATCCGTCGATCCTTGGTATGTTTTGCGTGTGTTTGGGTAAGCTACATTTTGTAATACAATTATAGGTGTTTCTGTGGTATTTTACTAATTAAATGTGTAGTAAAGTCATCATGGGTTGCAAATTTTGCTGCAAAAATAGAGTAATTGCACGGAGGGATAGAAAAACCTTGGTTTATAACTTTGTTTGAAATACGGCGGCCTTTGAAAATTGGCGTGTTGTGGCTGATGCTGGGCGTCGGTCTGACGCCACTGACGGCCTTGGCTCATGGCTTCGGCGCGCGTTATCAATTGGAAATTCCGCTTTATTATTATGTCTTGGGCGCGGGCCTTGCCGTAAGTCTATCGTTCCTTATTGCGGCCCTGTTCCTCACCCGAAAACATAGTGAAAAGCATGGCCTCCTCTGGCGCTATCAGGGGCCGGGACGGGAGATGCTAAGCCGGGCGGCTGATCTGATGGTGCCCGTGCTGCAGGTTTTCAGTGTTGCGCTGTTCCTTCTTATTATATTTGCCGGTTTTCTCGGGCAGCAAAGTCCCATGCGAAATCTGGCCCCGGTTCTGGTCTGGTCGGTCTGGTGGGTCGGCATGGTCTATATCCAGGCGTTGATCGGCGATCTCTGGCGGCTGGTCAATCCCTGGAATATTCTTTTTACCTGGGGCGAGAAAATTCCCCTCATCCGATCATATAGTGGTCGCTTGCGCTACCCTGAAAAATTATCCTGCTGGCCGGGCGTATTCCTCTTCTGGCTGTTTGCCTGGCTGGAGCAGGTGGCGCCCTTTGCCGAGCGCCCGGCGTCACTCGCCTGTTTAATCCTGGCCTATAGCCTCCTGACCTGGCTGGGCATGTTCTTATTCGGGCGTGACACCTGGCTCAAGCGCGCTGAGGTCTTCTCGATTATTTTTAGTTTTCTCGCCCGTATGGCGCCGATTGTGGCGCGTCCGGAGGTCGACGGCACGGGGCATAATAGGCTTTGGTTGAGACCATTCGGGGTGGGTCTGCTGGTGAGGCAGCCGTTGGACCGGGCCGCGACGAGCCTGTTGCTGATCCTGCTGGCCACCGTGACCTTTGACGGTTTTCGCGATACGGAAAAATGGGCGGAGATCGTCCATTGGCTGTTGGCGCAGCCAGGACTTTTCAAAATATTGTTCGCTCTGCAAAAAGAAGGCATGGACTTGCTGGTTCTGTTTGAAACGTTGGGGCTGCTGATCACGCCGGTGATTTTCTTTATCAGCTATCGTATCATATGCGGGCTGTCGGCGCGCCTGACCGACAGCGGTGTGTCGACACGGGACTGGTCGGGATTGTTTATCCTGACGCTGGTGCCGATCAGCTTTGCCTACCATATTGCCCACTACCTGACTTTTTTACTGGTGGCGGGGCAGCTGGCCATTCCGTTGTTTTCTGATCCCTTCAATATGGGATGGGACCTGCTTGGCACCGGCGGGCGGCAACTGGATCTGGGGATTATCGGGATTGGCGCCACCTGGTGGGTGGCGGTCGGCGCGGTGGTCATCGGTCATGTCTATGCGGTCTATCTGGCGCATGTAATGGCGCTGCGCAATGCCCAAACGACAAAGAAGGCCTTGATCGGACAAATGCCGCTGATCCTGCTGATGATCGGCTATACCATGATGAGCCTGTGGATATTGGCGCAACCCATTGTCCAGGGCGATTAAAAGGAAAGATCTATGAAAAAGATATTTTTTCTGTGCGGGATGATGTTTCTGGGAGGGGCGGTAAATACACAGGCGCAGGAGGCCAATATACCGGACTTCTCTCCTGAGGCACAGCAGGGCTATGCGCTCTTTCGGGAAAATTGCGTGAAATGTCATGGGGCGCAGGCGCTGGGCACCGGTATGGGGCCGCCTTTGCTGCATCCCTTTTACCGGCCGGGACATCATGATGATGTGGCTCTGGCCCGGGCCCTGACCCATGGGGTCGAACCCCACCATTGGGACTTTGGTCCCATGCCGGTGATCGACGCGATAAGGCCAGAAGATATCCCGAAAATCATCGCCTTTATCCGCGAACTGCAGCGCGCCAATGGCATAAAATAACCGGCGTGATGTAATTTCCGGTCGCTAGGTGAAGCTTTGCACCAGACTGCCGGCGACCAGGTGCCAGCCATCAACCAACACGAAAAAGATTAGCTTAAAGGGCAGAGAGATCATCACCGGCGGCAGCATCATCATCCCCATGGACATCAGGATCGAGGCAACAATCAGGTCGATGATGATGAAAGGCACGAAGAGCAGGAAGCCTATCTCGAAGGCGCGCCGCAACTCACTGATGATAAAGGCGGGGACCAGCACCTGAAACGGGGTGTCCGGTTTGGTGGCCGGCGCGGGCAGTTTGGACAGGTCGAGAAACAGCAAAAGGTCTTTTTCCCGCACATGCTTCATCATGAAGGCGTGAAAAGGGGCCGTAATATTTTCGAACGCGACTTCTTCCGTAATCTCCTCGGCGACCAGCGGGGCGACACCGGTGTCGTAAGCCTGCTTCAGGGTGGGGGCCATGATAAAGGACGTCAGAAACAGGGCGAGACTGATCAGCACCACATTGGGGGGCGTTTGCTGGGTTCCCATGGCGCTGCGCAATAGAGAGAAGACAATGGCGATACGGGTGAAGGAGGTCATGACGATCACGATTGCCGGTGCGAGGCTGAGAACCGTCATTAACATCAATAGCTGCACGACCCGGCCGGATAAAGAACCTTCTTCCCCCAGATTGAGCGAGAGCTCCTGGGCCGCGGCCTTTTCGCCGGTAACCATCAGGATGGTGAGAAAACTGATCAGGGACAGGGCCAGAAGGCCGAAGGTGACTTTATGCTTTTTGACAAACTGAATCATGCTTTTAACTTCTGCCCTGGGGTTCGCCTGCACCGTCGGGCAGGGGGATATTTTGTTCGATCACCACATCATGCTCCACGCCGAGCAGGATCAGATGCTCTTTATCATCCCGCCGGATCAATATCAGTTTTCGCCGGGCGTCAAGGGGCATAATTTCCACCACATTGAGACGCTTTCCTGTTGCTCCCTTGGTGCCGATGGTGACGCGCGCCATCAAACCGAAACGCTTGGCGACATAGGCGAAAAGGAAAATCAGGCCGATGACGAACAGTAGAGCCACGATGAATTGCATATAAGCGCCTAATTCCATGGGGCAGTCTTTCGAGGTGAAGGAGATATGGGGTGTGGGGCGACGGTCATAGGGGCTATTGTTCCTTTTTACCCGACGGCAGGGTATGGTGTTTTTCTTCGGAAAGGCGGATGTTTTCGTTATAGAGATAACTTAGGATTTCCGACACGGGCTGCAGCGCATCCAGGGGGATATAACTGTCCACATCGAAGGCTGACAGGATTTCGACCAGATCTTCGTCCGTGCGCACCTTGACATCATTGTCGAAGGCAATTTGCAGGATTTTTTCGGCATTTTTGCCAGTGCCACTGGCGGAAATGCGTGGAATATCAGACCGATCGCCGCCCTGGGTAAGGGCAACGGCCTTTTGGCGCTTGTTGTCATGTATGGTGCCGGTGGCCATCAGGGCTCTCCGTCTCCCGCTATTTTATTTATGTTTTCCCGATCATAATCAATCGCAGAGCATTTTGTCAGCTTAAATTATAAGACGTTACGTTTAAAGCGTTATTTAAAATATTGAGCATTACAGCTTAATCTTAACAGAATGTTAATTTTCCGGCTCCACAATGGAAGGATTATGGTGTATGCTTGACATATAGTATATTTTACCAAAGTATGAGCGGCTTATGAAAACGGGCGGCAACTGGTATTTAGGATAGAATAAAATGGACCTGAAATCACTTTCACTTTTCAGTTCCTTAAGTCAGAAAATGAACTGGCTCACGGAACGACAAAAGGTCCTGGCACAGAATGTCGCCAACGCCAATACTCCGGGATACGTCCCTAAGGACCTGAAGAAAATCAGTTTCAAGGCACAAGTGGACCAAAGCAGCGCAGCGGGCGGGCTCAGGATGAGCACGACGAACAGTCGGCATATGTCCGGCGCCGGCACGGGGAATGCCTATGACATTAACATCCAGGAAGCGAGCGTTAAAATGGCGTCGCCGGATGGCAATGCGGTCAACGTCGAAGACGAACTGATCAAGATGTCAGACACGCAAATGGAATATGCCACGGCGACGAACCTGTACCGTAAGCATGTGTCTATGTTGCGGACGGCCATTGGTAAACCGAAATAACCGCCATAAACTACGGCGGGGTCTTGAGGGTTAAGGCGCGTTTCAGGATACTTAGAGATAAAAAAGACCAGAGAATAAGGAATAATTCCATGGATTTAACCAAAGCAATGATGATCTCCGCCGCCGGGATGAAGGCGCAGGGTACGCGCATGCGGGTGATCTCGGAAAACCTGGCCAACGCGAGTTCTGTCGCCTCGGCGCCGGGGGTTGATCCTTATCGCCGCAAAGTGGTGACGTTCAGTAATACGCTGGACAGGGAAATGGGCGTGACCCGGGTGAACGTCAAAGGGGTGACATATGACCAATCCGATTTTGGCATGCGGTATGAACCAGGCCACCCTGGCGCGGACGAAAATGGCTATGTCAAGACACCGAACGTCAATGGACTGGTGGAAGCCATGGATATGAAACAATCGCAACGTTCCTATGAAGCAAATCTCAATTCCATCGAGGTTTCTAAGAAAATGGTGATGCGGACCATTGATCTGCTGCGCTGATACGGCGGGTGACGGTGGTTATGACGACTGAAGGATAGAGACTATGAATATCAAAGCGATGGATGCGGCAAATGCGTATGCCAACGTTCTGAAGAACCAGGGCGCGGGAGGCAGCGGTATTGACAAGATTGGCAGCATCTCGCCGGCAGGGTCCGCGGGCAGCGAGGGCCCCGGCAGTTTTTCGGAGTTGCTGAAAACAACAATTTCGGATACGGCGGATGCGGTTGGAAAGAGCGAGAAGATAGGACTAGAGGCCCTGAATGGCAGCGCTAATCTTGTGGATGTAGTCACATCGGTGCAAAATGCGGAAATGGTTCTGGATACGGTGGTTGCGGTACGGGACAAGGTGATCGCGGCTTATCAGGATATTATCAAAATGCCGATCTAAAGGTATAGCTGTCTTCCTGATAAGATAAAAAACAAAGACAAGAAAGACCAGCCATGAATGGGGCGGATGTATTAGATATTGCGAAGGACGCAATATGGGTGTTGATCAAGACCTCGGCGCCGGTGATGTTTGTTGCTTTGTTTGTCGGGCTGGCCATTGCGTTATTTCAGGCTTTGACCCAAATTCAGGAAATGACTCTGACTTTTGTGCCCAAGATTATCGCTATTTTTATCTCTCTTTATCTGTTTATGCCCTATATGGGCCAAACATTAGCTGATTTCATGCAGCTTATTGCGGAACGGATAGTGACCCTTGGTTGATATGCTGCCGGCAGAGGTTTTTGCATTCTTTCTGGTCTTCGCCAGATTAGGGGCCATGATTATGGTCTTGCCGGCGCTGGGAGAGACGGGCATTCCTCAACGCATTCGACTGGCTTTGGCCTTGTCCATCAGTTTTGTGATATACAGCCTGGTGCGGACCAAGTTGCCTGCCATTCCCGATTCAGCTATCTTGCTGGGAATATTGATTGTTTTTGAAGTTCTGATCGGGGTGCTGATCGGGACAGCGATCCGGTTGCTGATGACGGCGATCCACACGGCGGGTACGATCATTGCCATGCAGACCGGTCTTGCGATGGCCCAGGCTTTTGACCCGGCCCAGGGGGCGCAGAGCGCATTAATGTCGACCTTCCTCACTCTGATGGCGGTGGTGCTGATTTTTATCACCAACCTGCATCATATGATGATTTCGGCCATGTATGACAGTTATACACTGTTTCCTGTCGGGTCGGACCTTGAGATAAGCAATTTTGCCGAGCTCGTGGTCCGTACGGTCGCGAACTCTTTTCTGCTCGGGGTACAGATTGCATCGCCCTTCATTGTGTATGGCCTGATCTTTAATATCGGGCTTGGCATTCTGGCGCGTCTGATGCCACAGTTGCAGGTTTTCTTTGTGGCTATGCCGCTGAATATTATGGCGGGTTTTATCGTGCTGAGTATTATGCTGGCGGCCGGAATGAACTGGTTCCTGCAGCATATGGAGGATAGCCTTGGCGTCTTTCTGAATTACGGCGTCGGGTAAGGGAGGCTTGGATGGCAGACGATCAGGATGAATCCCAGAAAACCGAAGACCCGACGGACAAAAAACTTCAGGATGCTCATGAAAAAGGTGAGGTTGCCAAGAGTCAGGAGGTCCGTCACTGGTTTATTCTGTTTACCGCGACGGTGATCATCATGGTTTCGGCCAAGACGAGCATGGGGGGCATCAGGGATGTCTTGAAAACGGTATTCAGTGAAGCTCACAGTGTTGAGATGAGCGCCCATAATCTGCTTAAATATGGTGGCGGTATCCTGGGCCAGGTTTTTAATTATATGCTTTTGCCGGCAATTCTGCTCCTGATCGGGGCGCTTGCGGGGGCCGTGATCCAGCATAAACCCATTCTGAGTGCGGAAAAGATCAAACCGAAGCTCAATAAGATTTCACCGCTGGCCGGTTTTAAAAGATTGTTTTCGGCGCAGAATTTCTTTGAAATCACCAAGTCGGTCATCAAGTTGATCATTGTTGGCAGTGTGGTGTTGATCTTGGTCTGGCCGGAACGGGACCGGCTTGAACAGATGATGACGTTTGGCCTCGACGGAGTGACGGATATTATTTACGTCATGGTGTTGCGTATTCTGGGCGGGGTTGTCGCGGTGATGGCGGTGATCGCCGCGCTGGATTTTATGTTCCAGAAAATTCAGTTCACCAAGAAAATGCGTATGAGCAAGCAGGAAATCAAGGACGAGATGAAGCAGACCGACGGTGATCCTCATGTCAAGGCGCGGCTCAGGCAGATCCGTATGGAACGGGCCCGGAGCCGGATGATGGCGGCAGTACCGGAGGCGGACGTGGTGGTCACCAACCCGACCCATTTCGCCATCGCCCTGAAATACGACGCCGACAAGATGCAGGTGCCGGTCGTGGTGGCCAAGGGGGCGGATCATATTGCCTTGAAAATCCGCGAGGTCGCGGTGGAAAATGATATTCCCATTCTGGAAAATCCGCCTCTTGCCCGGGCTCTGTTTGCCACTGTGGAGGTCGATGAGGAAATCCAGGAAGATCATTATAAGGCGGTTGCCGAGGTGGTCGGGTATATCCTGCGATTGCGTAAAGGCGAGGCCGCCGTTTACAGTCCGGCGGACTTATAGGATCTTCCCAGGGGAGGCAGGGGCCGGGGAACGAGCGAGATTTGTGGTGCCGGTCAAAAAAATAAATGAAATCAACTGAATAATATGGCATCTTCATACAATAACAAAAAATTGCATCAGGCTGTGGGAGTGTCCCCGACAGCTTTGCAGTATTTTTGGGGGTCAAAACAGGTTTTGAAAAGTGCGAAAAATGAGTAATTCAGTTCAGGCAAAAACAATCGATTATCCCTATTTAATTACGCTGGGAGGGGTCGGGATTTTATCCGCCCTGGCCTGCCTGATGATCGGGGTCGCGGTGGATGATGTGGCTTTGGGATATTTCCTGGGGGCAGGCTGTCTGCTGATCGCCGTCGTCGTGATCGTGGCAAAACTTTATACCGGACGTGACAGAAACGCTCAAAGTCCTGAATCCCTGTCCGTGACCCGGATCGGTCAACCGCAGGCGATCACTTCACTGGAAGGTGATCTGATCTATTGCAATGCGCCTTACCGGGTGTTTTTGAAAGAACAGATTCGGCGGGATATTCTTTCTCCCGTGGAGCTTCTGACGGCAGATCAGGCGACGCAGGTGAAGGAAGACATGGCCGCCCTTGCGATGGAAAGCGAGGATGTGCGTCATCTGAAGTTGCACTGCGGTGATGAGGAAATCAGATATGCCGAGGTGACCCTCAGCCGGAAGACCGGTCATGAGGGTTATGTCAGCTGGACGTTTACGGGGCAGACGTCAGAAGTGCCCCTGGATCATGCGCAGCCAGGGAACCGGGCCCTGACCTTGTCACAGTTGGGGCGTTTTCTTGATTTCAGTGATTGTGGCCTGATTGCCCTGACGCCGAAGGGGGAAATTACCTATGCCAATGGCATTATATTGCACTGGCTGACCGGCGAAGTACCTGACGAAATGTCGACATCATTGTATCTTTCCGACTTCTGTACGGTGTCTGCGCAGGACTTGTCGGGCAAGGTTCTGATGAAGACGGCACGGGACGAAGAGCTTTATCTCGAATTTTTACCGATGGGCCATGACTTGGTCAAACAGTTGGCCTCTGACCAGGCAAGTGGCACGGCGGTGATCTGCCATGTGTCTTTATGTCAGGCGGAGGATTCGACGGAGGATGTCAGTACGGAAAATATCAATATCGACCGGTTTTTCCGGGAATCCCCGATCGGCATCGCCATCGTGGCGGAAAATGGCGATGTGCTGGAGCGCAATCAGATTTTCCGTGAATATGTCACGGACCTGGACATCAAGAACGCCCGTAATCTCAAAAATATTGTTGATGAGGGCGAGTTTCAGGAATTCTATGAGAAAATCGAGGGCACATTGGAGTCGGGGCAGGCGAGTTCGATTTCAGACGTGGGCTTTAGGGGGGTCGGAGACAAACATGGTCAGTTCTATATCACACGGTTGAATAAATTCGCCGACCGGGAACAGGTGGCCATTCTTTACCTGATCGATACCACCGAACAGAAAAACCTGGAACTGCAATTTGCCCAGTCGCAGAAAATGCAGGCGGTCGGGCAACTGGCGGGTGGCATCGCCCATGATTTCAATAATCTGCTGACGGCGATTATTGGCTTTAGTGACCTTCTGCTGGTGCGGCATGGGCCGGGGGATCAATCTTTTTCCGACATTATTCAGATCAAACAGAACGCCAACCGGGCCGCCAATCTGGTGCGGCAGCTGCTGGCATTTTCACGGCAGCAGACCCTGCGGCCCAAGGTTTTGATCATCACCGATGTTCTGGCGGAATTGTCAAACCTGCTGGGGCGTTTGATCGGCGACAATATCGAACTGGAAATGAAACATGGACGCGACCTGGGGCGGGTCAAGGTTGACCAGGGCCAGATGGAACAGGTGATCATCAACCTTTGTGTGAATGCCCGCGACGCCATGGACAATAAGGGCAAGATATCGATTCGCACCCGCAACATCAGTCTGGCTCAGTCCAAGGTGCTCAGCGAGCGCTATCAGGTGATGCCGGAAAATGAATATATCCTGCTGGAAGTGGAAGACACCGGCAGCGGCATTGCCAAGGAGCATCTCGGTAAGATCTTCGAGCCCTTCTTTAGCACGAAGGAAGTCGGGAAGGGTACGGGGCTGGGCCTGTCGACGGTATATGGAATTGTCAAACAGACCGATGGCTTTATTTTCCCGACCAGTGAGGTGGGGAAGGGCACCACGTTCAGCATCTATCTGCCAGTCTATGTAGAGAAAGACAAGCAGCTGGACCAGGATGTCGCCAGCGGGAAACCGGAAGAAGAGAAGCCGGCACGGGACCTTACCGGAAAAGGCACCATTCTGCTGGTGGAAGACGAGGACGCTGTACGCATGTTCGCCTCCCGGGCGCTCAAGAACAAAGGGTATCAGGTGTATGAAGCCAACAGTGGGGAAGCCGCCATGGATATGTTTAAACAGATCGAGGATGAACTCGACCTGTTGATCAGCGATGTGGTGATGCCCCTGATGGACGGCCCGACACTGGTGCGTAAAATCCGCGATATCAATAAGGATCTGAAGGTGATCTTTATTTCCGGCTATGCGGAAGATGCTTTTGACAAGACACCGGGAGAGGAGGATTTCCATTTCCTGCCCAAACCGTTCAGCCTGAAACAGCTGGCGGAACAGGTGAAGGAGGTTCTGGAAAGTAACTGATCCGGAACGCGGGGGCTGGCCGGATGAGTCGATTTTCTGTTCTAAAAAATAATTTAAAGAGAACATGTCATGTACCTAATTGAAATAATCATTTTATTTCAATGCATTAAAAATGTTCTTGCCAAAAAGAACAAAATATGTACATTTGTCTGTGATTGAAACATTCCCCTGGCTATGGGATATAGAGGAGACGGACAATGTCATCAACACAATTAAAACTCGTTGGACAGGGAAATATGGATAAACAGAAGGCGCTCGACGCCGCATTAAGTCAGATTGAACGGGCCTTTGGTAAGGGCTCTGTGATGAAGCTCGGCAAGGGAGCCACCATGGAAGTGGAGGCGGTCTCTTCCGGATCTCTGGGGCTTGATATCGCGCTGGGAATCGGTGGATTGCCGAAGGGACGCGTGATTGAGGTTTATGGACCGGAAAGCTCCGGTAAAACCACGCTGGCCCTGCATGTGGCAGCGGAAGTGCAGCGTGAAGGCGGCGTTGCGGCCTTTATTGATGCGGAGCACGCGCTTGATCCGGTCTATGCCAACGCTCTCGGGGTTGATATCGACGAACTGTTGATTTCTCAGCCGGATACGGGCGAGCAGGCGCTGGAAATTGCCGATACGCTGGTGCGGTCCGGTGCGGTTGATGTTCTTATTGTCGATAGTGTGGCCGCCTTGACGCCGCGGGCGGAACTGGAAGGCGAAATGGGCGACAGTCATGTCGGCTTGCAGGCGCGGCTGATGTCTCAGGCACTGCGCAAACTCACCGGTTCGATTTCCAAATCGAAATGCATGGTGATTTTCATCAACCAGATCAGGATGAAAATCGGCGTGATGTATGGCAGCCCGGAAGTAACGGCTGGCGGTAACGCGCTGAAATTCTATGCCTCTGTACGACTTGATATTCGCCGCATCGGTGCGATCAAGGAAAAAGAGGATATCGTTGGTAATCAGACCCGGGTCAAGGTGGTGAAAAACAAAGTGGCGCCGCCGTTCAAAATGGTCGAGTTTGATATTATGTATGGTAAGGGGATTTCCAAAAACGGCGAACTGGTTGATCTGGGTGTCAAGGCCGGGGTTGTCGAAAAATCCGGGTCCTGGTACTCCTATGATAGTCAAAGAATTGGTCAGGGTCGGGAAAACGCCAAACGCTTCTTGGCGGATAATCCAGAGATGGCAGAGAAACTTGAGGCGCATATTCGGAAAAGTGAAGGTATTCTCGACAAAGTTATGCTGAAAGAAGGCATGACCCGGGATAAGGATGAGGGATAAGACGGGCTTGTCTTTGTCCTGATGAGGATTAAGAAGTTCCAACTGTCTCCGGGCGCCCTATGGGCGCCCTCTTTTTTTGACCCCGCCGCCCTATGGGCGCCCTCTTTTTTTGACCCAGCCGCCCTATGGGCGCCCTCTTTTTTTGAATAACCGTCCTATGGGCGTTGTTTGTTTGCAGCACCATCCTTTGGGGCTTGTTGCGCTTTCCTCCTTGCGGGCGAGGTCGGGAAATATTTTCAGAACGGGCGTGGGGCCATAATTTGGCGGGTTTTTTCGCTCTCCTGATAACCATCGCTAGACAGGGACTGGCGATATGGCTAAAACTCATAGAAAATATACCGTGTTTGTAATTTGTTGAAAGGGATGCGCCATGAAGGGCACAAATGAAATCCGGAAGATCTTCTTGGATTATTTCGCAGGGCAGGACCATGAGGTCGTGCCCAGTGGACCTTTGGTGCCGCAGAATGATCCGACGTTGATGTTCACCAACGCGGGTATGGTGCCTTTCAAGAATGTCTTTACCGGGGCGGAGACCCGTCCTTATGTCCGGGCGGCGTCGAGCCAGAAATGTGTTCGGGCCGGCGGCAAGCATAACGATCTGGACAATGTTGGTTATACCGCCCGTCACCATACTTTTTTCGAGATGCTGGGTAATTTTTCGTTCGGCGATTATTTTAAGGAAGACGCCATTCGGCATGCCTGGACCCTGATTACCGAACAGTATGGCATTGACCCGGATCGGCTGTTGGTGACGGTATATCATGAAGATGACGAAGCCTATGATTTATGGAAGAAGATCGCCAAATTACCGGATGAACGCATTATCCGCATCGCCACCTCGGATAATTTCTGGTCCATGGGGGATACGGGACCGTGCGGGCCCTGTTCCGAAATATTCTATGATCATGGCGCCCATATTGCCGGGGGGCCTCCGGGAAGCCCTGATGAAGACGGGGACCGCTTTGTGGAAATCTGGAACCTGGTGTTCATGCAATATGATCAGCAGGCGGATGGATCGCGTCTTGACCTGCCGAAACCCTGTATTGATACCGGTATGGGGCTGGAGCGGATCGCCGCGGTTTTGCAGGGCACCCATGACAATTATGAAACCGATCTGTTTAAACATTTGATTGAGGCCTCCGCTCAGGAAAGCGGTGTCGCGGCCTACGGCGATAAGAATATCTCGCACCGGGTGATTGCCGATCATCTGCGGTCCAGTTGTTTTCTGATTGCTGACGGGGTCTTGCCGTCCAATGAAGGCCGCGGTTATGTGTTGCGCCGGATCATGCGCCGGGGCATGCGCCATGCGCATCTGATTGGTTGCGAGAAGCCGTTGATGTACCGTCTGGTGCCGACGCTTATTCAGGAAATGGGACAGGCGTTTCCGGAACTGGTGCGGGCGGAAGCCCTGATCAGCGAAACCCTGAAGCTGGAGGAATTGCGTTTCAAGAAAACGCTGGAACGTGGCTTGCGGCTGCTGGATGATGAAGTCACCAAACTGTCCGAAGGCGGGCAACTGGACGGCGAGATTGCCTTCAAACTCTATGATACATATGGTTTCCCGCTTGACCTGACCCAGGATGCGCTCCGGACCCAGGGGTTTTCGGTCGATGAGGCGGGTTTCACGGCGGCGATGGCAAAGCAGAAGGCCGAGGCGCGCGCCGCCTGGAAGGGGTCCGGCAGTGCGGCGACCGAGGAAATCTGGTTCGAAGCCAATGAAGAGTTCGGCGCCACTGAATTTCTTGGGTATGCGACCCTGCATGCAGAGGGCAAAGTGCTGCAGATTGTCAAGGACGGCGTTAAAATTGAGCAGGCCGAGGTTGGTGATGTGGTGGAAGTTCTGACCAACCAGACACCGTTTTACGGTGAATCCGGGGGGCAAATGGGCGATGTGGGAACCCTGACCGGCACCGGCGACAGTAAGTTACGGGCGGAAGTCTCTGATACGATGAAGAAGCTCGGGAAACTTCATGTGCATCAGGCGACCGTGACGGCCGGCGCATTGGCGGTGGGCGATATTGTTGATCTGGAAGTGGAGGGCGATCACCGGGACGCGATGCGCGCCAATCACTCTGCGACCCATATCCTGCACGCGGTGCTGCGTAAACATCTTGGCGATCATGTGACCCAGAAGGGATCAATGGTTGCGGCGGACCGCCTGCGGTTTGATTTTAGCCATAACAAAGCTCTTTCACTTCAGGTAAAACACGCCATTGAACGGGAAGTCAACCGCATCATTCGTCAGAATAGCGCTGTGACAACCCAGTTGATGACTCCGGATGAAGCCATCGAGACCGGGGCAATGGCTCTGTTCGGCGAGAAATACGGTGACGAGGTCCGGGTGGTTTCCATGGGCGATATTGTGGATGCGGGGGTCAATTATTCTGTTGAACTCTGTGGCGGCACCCATGTGGCGCGGACCGGCGATATCGGGTTGCTCCGGCTTGTGGCGGAAGGCGCAGTGGCCTCTGGCGTTCGGCGTCTGGAAGCCCTGACCGGGGCGGCGGCGCTTGAATATAGTCTGCAGCAGGAAAGTCATTTACAGGACGCGGTGGCGCTGGTGAAATCGACTCCGGCGCAATTGGCCGACCGCATTGCGGCGCTGCTGGAGGACCGCAAGGCGACGGAAAAGGAAATGACCGAGCTGCGCAAGAAGGCGGCCATGGGCGGCAGCGTCGGCGGGGACGGTGCTGAAATCAAGACTGTGGGGCAGTATAAGTTCCTTGGCCGGGTGCTTGACGGGGTGCAGCCAAAAGACCTGCGTGGTTTTGCCGATGAGGCCAAGCAGCAAATCGGTTCAGGCGTGATCGCCCTGATCGCGGTCAATGACGGCAAGGCCGGAGTTTTAACAGCCGTTACCGATGACCTGAAGGGCAGCGTCAGTGCGGTTGATCTGGTGCGGGTTGGTGCCGCGGCTGTTGGCGGCAAGGGCGGCGGCGGTCGCCCCGATATGGCCCAGGCCGGTGGTCCGGACGGGGCCAAGGCGGCAGAGGCGCTTTCGGCCATTGAAGAGTTGCTGGAAACCCTATAACATCTCCCTGCATGATTAAGCCCTACGGCGCGGGAGAGGCTATGAAAAAAATACAAAAGACGTTTCGGCGCATCTTGTTCGAAGTGATTGAAATGGGTCTGAGCAGCCATCGTGCTGCCCGTCTGTTCGATCACTTTATGGTCGGCTTGATCGTGCTTAACGTCATGGCGGTCATGCTGGATACCATTCCCGCTCTTGACGCTGAATACGGTCCGGCATTTTTGGGGTTCGAAATTTTCTCCTTAGGGATTTTCACGGTGGAATATTTGCTGCGCATATGGGTCGCGGTGGAGCATCGCGCACAGCCCGAGGCGCCGGGTAAGGGCAGATTTCGGCTCAAGTTTATGACGTCGCCCCTGATGGTCATTGATTTTATCGCGATTGCCCCGTCATTGCTGTTTGCCGTCGGGGTGGATTTACGTCTGTTACGGATATTCCGCCTGTTGCGATTGTTTAAGCTGATGCGTTATTCGCCGGCGTTGGCATCACTGGGCAGTGTGCTATATGCCGAACGGCGGGCGCTGCTGGCGACTTTGATCATTGGGCTAGGCCTGGCGAGCTTTTCGGCGACGGTGATGTATAACCTTGAACGGAATGTGCAGCCGCAGGCTTTTGGCACGATTCCTGACGCGTTGTGGTGGGCGCTGGCGACACTGACGACGGTGGGATATGGCGATGTCGTGCCACTGACCGCCTGGGGGCGTCTGTTTGGTGGTGTGGTGATGATATTTGGCGTTTGTGTCTATGCTTTGCCGGTGGGGATCATTGCCTCGGGTTTTGCCAATGAAATTCACCAGCGTGATTTCGTGATCCGCTGGGGGCTTGTGGCCAATGTGCCTTTGTTTAAGGGGCTGGATGCCGGCGTTATCCGCGACATCGCCCGCAATTTAAGCTCCCGCGTGGTGGAAAAGGGCTATGTCGCCGCTACGAAAGGCAGTCGGGCCGACAAGATGTATTTGATCGTTTCGGGCAAAGTGGTGCAGAGAAATGGCGGAGATTCCATTGTCCTGGAGGAGGGCGGTTTTTTTGGCGCCAAGTCATTGATGGAGAAGACGACATATACGGCCAATTATGTCACGGCCAGCAAATGTCATTTGTTTATTCTGGACGGCAGCGAGTTTCATCATCTTCTTGATGAAAACCCCGATCTGAAGCAGCGGATTAAAGATTCATACCGTCAGATGCCGCACGAGGATTTTGGCCAGGCCGATCTGCCTGAAGATATCTAGGGGCGGGGTCTTGTCGCCAGAAACAGACAGAGCCGCCCGTTAAAAAAAATCCCGCGCTTGAAACTCTAAAGCGCGGGATCGTAATGTTTAAGCAAAAAAGTCGGTAAAGGCGTTATGCCATGGCTTTTTGCAGGTTCTCGTCAATTTTGTCGAAGAACTGCTTGGACGTCAGCCAGGCCTGATCCGGTCCGACAAGAAGCGCCAGATCCTTGGTCATGTAACCGCTTTCAACGGTTTCGACACAAACCCGCTCCAGAGTAGACGCAAAGTTGGCCAGTTCTTCATTGCCGTCCAGTTTGGCGCGATGATTGAGGCCACCGGTCCAGGCAAAGATCGACGCGATCGGGTTGGTGGATGTTTCCTTGCCCTGCTGATGCATGCGGTAGTGACGGGTGACGGTACCATGGGCGGCTTCGGCTTCGACCACGGACCCATCCGGTGTCATCAGGGCTGACGTCATCAGGCCGAGGGAACCAAAGCCCTGGGCCACGGTGTCGGACTGCACGTCGCCGTCATAGTTTTTACAGGCCCAGACGAATTTACCGTTCCATTTCATGGCGCAGGCGACCATGTCATCAATCAGACGATGTTCGTAGGTGATGCCGGCTTCCGCAAACTTGGCCGCGAATTCGGCCTGGTAAATTTCCTCGAACAGATCCTTAAAGCGGCCATCATAGGCCTTCAGGATGGTGTTCTTGGTGCTCAGGTAAACAGGCCAGCCGCGCTTCAGGCCGTAATTCAAGGACGCACGGGCAAAATCGCGGATGCTGTCATCCAGGTTATACATGGCCATGGCCACGCCTGAACTTTCGAAGTTGAAAACTTCATGTTCGATGGCTTCACCGCCATCTTCAGGCTGGAATTTGATGGTCAGTTTACCGGCGCCGGGTACCTTGAAGTCGGTGGCGCGATATTGGTCGCCGAACGCGTGGCGACCGATGACAATCGGGTCAGTCCAGCCAGGCACCAGACGTGGTACGTTGGAACAAATGATCGGCTCACGGAAGACGGTGCCGCCCAGAATGTTACGGATCGTACCGTTCGGCGAACGCCACATTTTTTTCAGGCCGAATTCTTCAACGCGTTGCTCATCAGGGGTGATGGTGGCGCATTTGACGCCGACGCCATACTGTTTGATGGCGTTTGCCGCATCAATGGTGATCTGGTCGTCGGTTTCATCGCGTTTTTCGATGCCGAGGTCATAATATTTCAGATCAATATCAAGATAAGGGTGAATAAGCTTGTCTTTAATCCACGCCCAGATGATGCGTGTCATTTCATCGCCGTCGAGTTCGACAACAGGATTTTCTACTTTAATTTTAGCCATAATGACCCCTTAATGTAACAGCGGCACGGAAAATCTGTGCCTGGGTTTCAGGAATATACAATGAGGTTTGGCGCCTCTCATTCCCATCGTGAATATGCGCGTGATGCGCCATATGATGCGTTTTTTAGCTTATTTTATGATTCTGGCTGCAAACTAGCATTGCTGCACTGCAATGTGAAGAGCAGAAACACGGCTCAGGTACGATTCTTCGACTAAATCAGTGTGTTTTTGGTTTCCTGATTAATTTCCGGCAGAGATTTCAGGTACGGCACCACCTCGGTCACGCTGCTGACCACATGAAACAGGCCGCGGGTGGCGGGGCTGGTGAATTCTTCCGTGATGCAGTTATCGATCAGGGTGAGAAGAGGGTCCCAATAGCCATCGACATTGACGATCACAATTGGTTTGGCGTGCAATTGCAGCTGTTTCCAGGTGATGACTTCAATGGTTTCGTCCAGGGTACCTATGCTGCCGGGCAGGGCGACGAAGGCGTCTGAATGATCAAACATCATCCGTTTGCGGTCATGCATGTTATCGACGACGTAAAAATCCGTGGCGTCTTTGAGGCCGACTTCCTCCTCGTCAAGATGTTGTGGAATAATGCCTGTGACCATACCGCCAGCGGTCATGACGCTGTTGGCGATGACTCCCATCAATCCGACATTGCCGCCGCCGTAAACCAGACGGATTTTTTCGGCGGCCAGCAGTTCCCCGAACTCTTTCGCCATTTTGCTGAACCGGCCATTGCGTCCTGGTCGAGAGCCGCAATAAACGCAGATAGAATTGATGTGTGCCATTTTTAAGTAGTGCCCTTTATGGTTTATGTGTGATAGTGCTCCGGGAAGGAATTTGGTTAATCATTGAGGAAAGTCACAGTTTTGACAAGGTTTGTTCTTATTCATGTCCTTAAGAGTAAAGCATATTTGATGATGAATAAACGATAAAGCAGGACCGATTTTAAATTGATACTGACATTTGTAACGCGATGCAGTATATATTCCTGCGTTTTTTAAATAAATAGCCTGCGTTTTTTCTTGAAACCTATAGGCTTTTCTTAATTTTCGGATTTGGTGAGTAATTGACTGAGCAACAATCGAAGAATTCCTTCAAGCGGGAAAAAAACGGATCAGACTGGGTGTTAAGAGCCAGCTTGGGACTTCTTGCTGTAGTTGCGATCACAGCCGTGGCCTGGATCCTGTTCTTTGCCGAGGACGGGGCCCGGGATTTCTTCCGGTCAGAACCCGTTGCCCCGACGGTTGTCGAGACACCATCGAAAGATAATAACACCACGGCGCAGGAACCGGTCAGCACCATTCTGCCCAGTTTTGATGTGGTGCGGATCAGCCGCAATGGCACTGGCGTGATCGCCGGACGGGCGGAACCCAATAGCGATATTTTCATTTATGCCCGCGACAAGGAAATCGGTTCTGCCGTCGCGGACCGCAATGGCGAATGGGTGCTCCTGTTTGATAATCCGTTGCCGAGCGGACCAACGGAACTTAGTTTGAAATCGCGGATGCCGGGCAAATTCGAAGTGTTTTCCAGTGATGTGGTCATTGTCGCGGTCCCAGAGCGGGATGAAGAACGGTTCCTTGAAGATGAGACAAGTGGGGTTATTGCGATTTTAAGCCCGCGGATGGGCGGTGGCCCGACACGGGTTCTGCAAAAGCCTCGGCTGGTGAACTTCAGTGATATGGCGAAGGGATTGTCGCTGGATTCCCTGGACTATGACGGGGTGTCAAATGTGATCATTTCGGGAACCGCGGCCAGCAATTCCCGGGTACGGCTTTATATGGACAATGCATATCTTGCCGATGTCACCGCATCGGAAGAAGGGAGCTGGTCCCACACGTTTGATAAGACTCTGGACGATCAGGAACATGTTATCCGTATTGACCAGTTATTGGACGGCGATGATGTGGAGGTGCGGATTGAACAGCCCTTTACCCGTGGTGTGGCATTGGATAATGCACGCGCCAAAGGGGAAGTGATTGTCCGGCCAGGCAACAGCCTGTGGCATATCGCCCGCCGGCTATATGGATCCGGGTTTCATTATACGCTGATTTTTGGCGCCAACAAGACGCAGATCAAAGACCCGAATTTGATTTATCCCGGGCAGAAATTCGCATTGCCGAAGCCGCCGGCCTCGGAATAAGCCTTCCTGCCGGGAATTCCCTTAGGCGGAAATGGATTTATGAATATCTTTCAGATCTTCCTGCAGGTCGAGCAGGGTCAGGGTGATGACTTCCATCAGCCGCCGGGCGCTGACGCTGCCGGTGAATTCCGTGAGCAGGATCATCTGGATCTGACTGCTGGTTGACAGGCTGTATTCACCCTTCATAAACAGGGGAGTGAAGGTGGTGATCAATGTTCTGCGGCGTTCTTTGTTTTCTGCACTGAACGGGATGTAGCCCAGGTTTGCCACCAAATTCAGGGAGGATTTCTGGCCGTTCTGTGATGGAAGAACCTGTCCGGCGAAATGAATGCCATGCCAGTCAAATTTAAAATGAGCGGGAAGCTGAATACTGTTTCCGGTTACATTATGTGCAATTTCCGTGAGCAAATCATCAAGATTCAGCAGGTTGGTTTTTTCAGTCGCCGAGGTCTTGTCTGGTTTAATGGCTGCGGTCACGTGCTTTTCCCGAACTTAAATACAATCGAAATCGATCCGTCAAATGTGAATGAAGACGGCTTCTCTTGAATATTATGATGAGAGACTTAAAATACTGTAAATGTTTCCCATATCTGTATAGTTAGTCAGTTATGGCATAAAAAAACAGAATGAAATCATCAGGGAAAATCAGTGGCGCACCATACATCTTCCAACCAAACCGACCCCAAAACTGCTGCCGAGGACGGAAGCGAAAACCATTGGCATACCATCAAAAGCCTGCTGCCCTTCGTCTGGATGAAGGGGCGCTGGGATTTGCGGACCCGGGTGGTTTTCGCGATGATCTTTCTGGTGACGGCAAAACTGATTGGCATTTATGTCCCGTTCCTGTTTAAGGATGCGGTGGATGCCCTGACTCCGAATTTTCAGGCCGATGCAAAGGCCGTGGTGCTTGTCCTGCCGGTTGCTGTGGTGCTGGGCTATGGTCTGGCGCGGATCATGAGCCTGTTTTTTGGCGAAATCCGGGATGCGGTGTTCGCCAAGGTGGGGCAGAATGCCCTGCGCAATGTTGCGCTGAACACCTTTCGTCATTTGCATAATTTATCCCTGAGTTTCCATATGGAGCGTAAAACCGGGGGGCTTAGTCGTGTGATCGAGAGAGGGACCCGCGGGATTGATTTTCTGTTGCGGTTTATGCTGTTCAATATTTTACCGACCTTGCTGGAAATTGTTCTGATCACGGCGGTCTTCTGGACGAAGTTTGGTTTTCTCTACGCTCTGGTTACCTTCGGGTGTCTGGTCAGTTATATCTTTTTCACCATTTACATCACCGATTGGCGGCTGAAATTCCGCCGGGAAATGAACAAGCAGGATACCGACGCCAATACCAAGGCGATCGACAGTTTGCTTAACTTTGAAACAGTGAAATATTTCACCAATGAAGCACATGAAGCGCGCCGTTATGATGTGGCGCTGGCAAAATTTGAAAAGGCGTCGGTGCGCAGCCAGGCGTCACTGGCACTGCTCAATGTTGGGCAGAGTATTATCATTTCAGCAGGTTTGGTGATTGTATTGCTGATGGCGGGGCAAGGGGTGGTTGATGGTCGTTTCACCATCGGTGAATTCGTGCTGGTGAATTCGTTGTTGATCCAGATTTATATGCCGCTGAATTTTCTCGGCTTTGTTTACCGGGAGATTAAACAGGCCCTGGTGGATATGGAAAAAATGTTCGGGATGATCCGACAGCAATCCGATATTAATGATGCGCCGGATGCCGCGACGCTGAAGATCAATGGCGGGGCGGTGGAATTTGAAAATGTGTCTTTTCATTACGCGGAAAATAGGAAAATCCTGAAGGATGTTTCCTTTACGGTTGATGCCGGAACCACCACCGCGATTGTCGGGGCCAGCGGCGCCGGGAAATCAACGATTTCGCGCATTCTGTTCCGTTTTTATGATATCACGGCGGGGCGGATACTGGTGGATGGCCAGGATATAAAAGACGTCACCCAAAAAAGCCTGCGTCAGCAAATCGGCGTCGTGCCACAGGATACGGTGCTGTTTAATGACACGATTCGCTATAACATCCGCTATGGCCGCCCGGACGCCACCGATGAAGAAGTCGAGAACGCGGCCAGGCATGCCCAGATCCATGATTTCGTCATGGGCCTGCCCGAAGGATATGACAGCGAAGTCGGTGAACGCGGCCTAAAACTATCAGGCGGAGAAAAGCAGCGGGTGGCGATTGCCCGCACGATTCTGAAGGATCCTGCGATCCTGTTGCTGGATGAGGCGACCTCCGCGCTGGACAGCGAAACGGAACTTGGTATTCAGCAGGCGCTGGAAAAGATTTCCGAGAGCCGTACGACGATCGTGATTGCCCATCGCCTGTCGACCATTGTCAATGCCAATGAGATTATCGTTCTGGATGCGGGTGAAATTGTTGAGCGCGGCACCCACGATGATCTTCTGACACGCAAGGGCGCCTATTTCAGCATGTGGCAGAAACAAAAAGAAGCCACAGCCGTGTTGCAAAAACTGGAAGAACTGGATGAGTTGCCTTCGAAGCTTGATAAAAAAGTTTGATGAACGGCACCGACTGCATTACAAATAGCAGATAAATAAAGAATTGGATAATGTCATGGATAACATACCTGCCGTAATTGGCTATTTTCATAAAGAAGGTCATAAATTTATCTTGGGATTTGGGGCGGTCACTGTCCTTTTTTATCTTCTGGGTATTGATCTTCTGGGGGCGCTTGGCCTTCTTCTGACCATTTGGTGTGCTTATTTCTTTCGTGATCCGCAGCGGGTTACACCGATTAAGGAGGGCCTGGTCGTCAGCCCGGCCGATGGTGTCGTGCAATCCGTCTGTGCGGCGGTGCCGCCTCAGGAACTGGGGCTTGGCGAAGAAGCCCGCACGCGGGTCAGTATTTTCATGAATGTTTTTGATGTGCATGTTAACCGGGTGCCGATTGATGGGACGATTCTCAAACAGGTATATACGCCGGGCAAATTCCTCAATGCATCACTTGAAAAAGCCAGTGTGGATAATGAGCGTCATGCCCTGCTGCTGAAATCCAAGACGGACAAGGAATATGCCTTTGTACAGATCGCCGGCCTTGTGGCGCGGCGGATTTTGTGTTGGGCGGAAGATGGCAAAGACTATAAGGCCGGCGAACGGTTTGGTCTGATCCGTTTCGGCAGCCGGGTTGATGTTTATCTGCCCAAGGGTGTTCATTCCATGGTTGCTGTCGGACAGCGCGCAGTTGCGGGTGAAACTGTGATTGCCAATGAGAAAACCAATGAACGGGATCGCGAAGGCGAAATCCGCACCTGAACCCCGTCCTGAAAGCCATATTATGCCCAACCTGAACAACCGACATATCTTTCCCTTGCGCAGCCTGGTGCCGAATGCGATTACCGTTTTGGCGATTTGTGCGGGCATGTCGGCCATGCGCTTCGCTATACTGGGGCGCTGGGAAGGGGCCGTTCTGGCAATTCTGATCGCCGGGGTTCTTGACGGTCTTGATGGCCGGATGGCCCGGTTGTTGAAAGGCTCTTCCCGTTTTGGTGCAGAACTGGACTCCCTTTCCGATATTGTCAGCTTTGGTGTGGCGCCCGCCGTGATCCTTTACAGCTGGACATTGCGGGATGTGAAGGGTGTTGGTTGGCTATTGGCGTTGATTTTCACCATTTCCATGGCGCTTCGTCTGGCGCGGTTTAATACCATGAGCCAGAATGAAGGCCAGAACGCCGAGGAAAAGCGCGATTACTTTACCGGAATTCCCGCCCCGGCCGCGGCCGCCCTGGCGTTATGGCCGATGATCCTGTATTTCCTGACGGATATTGCGTTTTTCAAGGACCCGGTATTTTGTGTGATCTACCTCGGGATTATCGCGGCCCTGACCGTGAGCAGTCTGCCGACGTTTTCCTTTAAAAAAATGTCGATCAAACGGGATTACGTGTTGCTCTATTTGCTGGGGATTGCCATTTTTGCGACCATGCTGGTGACCCATGTCTGGGCCACCATGTCTGTTGTGGGCCTTGCTTACATTGCAACCATTCCTATGGCTTATATTCATCATCGCAGACGTTTTCGGACGTCGCCTGAAGTGCAGGGCGACGAACAGGATGACGAACAGGATAAGCCACCCGCCTGACTTTTATCCCCGCCCAAGCCATCTAGTTGAAGAAACAACTTGCGCTTAGCTATATCTAAACGTATGTTTTAAACGGTGGTAACTTATTGTCAGGTGGGTATAAAAATAATGAAACCAAAAAAAAATATACGGGGGGATGCGAAAGAACGCATTCTGGATGTGTCGGAAAAACTTTTCGCGGAAGGTAGTTATGCAAGCGTTTCTGTGCGTACCGTTACGACAGAGGCCAAGGTTAATCTATCCGCAGTGAATTATTATTTCGGGTCAAAGCAGGGGTTGTTTCAGGCGGTGTATGTCCGTCGGGCGAAGCAGATGAACCACGAACGTCTATGCCTGCTGGCGAAGGCCGAGGAGCAGTCCAGGGCCGAAGGCCGCGATGTGACGCTGAAGGAAATTCTTGGCGCCATTTTAACGCCCCCGATCTTCTGGCTTTATGACCAGGAAATGGGATTGTCAGGGTATATCCGGTTTCTGGCGCGGGCCTATCTCGAAGAAGCCAGTGACATGAATCATGTGTTGCGGCAGGAAGTGGATGTCTTTGACAGGTTTGTGCCTTATCTGCAAAAGATAAATCCGGGGTTGAGCGTGGAGGATATCTACTGGGATATTCATTTCACCATGGGGACAATGCATCACACGATCAATCATCTCGACCGGATCAGCCTGTTATCCCATAAGGCCTGTAAAGTGGGGACGCGAGAGCAAACCCGGGATCGTCTGGTGAATTTCTGCGCCAAAGGTTTTGCCGGACAAGCGAACGCGGGCTAGAAATCAGCCGAACAGGTCATCAATGGTACTCTGGTCGAGATCTTCGCCGTCGAGGCTGGATTCATTGTCATCGAAATAATGATCGATGCTGTCCTGCTGTGTCATATGTTTTTCGCCATTGATGATGCAGCCGCATTTCTCAATCAGGTCGCGCATTTTCGGAGTATACTGGCTGATCACGCTCTGCAGTTGATCAGTGTCTTGACGTTCCAGGCAGGTCTCTGCCTGCTGAATGGTTTTAAGGACAAGGCTGTCCATTTCATTGACCGTGGCTTCAAACGGCAAACGGTATTCAGCGGGGGCATGTTCAAAGGCTTCTATGGCCAGATCTTTTTCCGTGAACACACTGTCAGCGAAATGCTCCTGATAGCTTTTGGGAACCCACTCCTTAATGTCTTCCAGGCAATCGGGCATAGTGGGCAACATGTCAATGAGCATGTGAACTTCATTGAAATGGTTTAGATAATCCGTGGCCAGCAGGGTTTGCGCATTTATGTTCTTGCCCTGCACCTTATCAATATAGCTGTTATAACTTGTCAAATTACCCGTCTTTATTATCTGGCCCTGGGGGCTTTTCTTTTATTACGTTGCGGAATTGGAGCTTTCCAAGCCCCATCTTTAACGGAAATATTTAACATTTGTCTAATAAAAGCTATATTTTGCCATAAAAAAAATCCCCAGCCCGAAGGCTGGGGATGTAACGGGCATCTGTGTATTATACAGAATAATACAGCTGGAATTCTTTCGGGTGAGGCAATACCCGAACCGCGTCAACTTCTTCCTGTTTAAGGTCGATATAGGCGTCAATCTGGTCATCAGAGAAGACATCGCCTTTTTTCAGGAATTCCCGATCAGCATCCAGAGCCGCTAGGGCTTCTTCAAGTGAGGCCGCTACGGTCGGCACCTCTTTCAGCTCTTCCGGTGGCAGGGCATAGAGATCTTTGTCCATGGCGTCGCCAGGGTGGATTTTATTCTCGATGCCGTCAAGGCCTGCCATCATCATGGCAGCAAAGGCCAGATACGGGTTGGCTGTTGGATCCGGGAAGCGGATTTCAACACGCTTGCCTTTCGGGCTGGTGCTGTATGGAATACGGCAGGATGCGGACCGGTTGCGGGCGGAATAGGCCAGCAGAACCGGGGCTTCAAAGCCGGGCACCAGACGCTTGTAGCTGTTGGTGGAAGCATTGGTGAAGGCGTTCAGCGCCTTGGCATGTTTGATGATGCCGCCAATATAATACAGCGCCATGTCGGACAGGTCTGCATAGCCGCTTCCGGCGAAAAGAGGCTCGCCATCTTTCCAGATGGACATGTGGGTGTGCATGCCTGAACCGTTATCTTCTGCAACAGGTTTTGGCATGAAGGTGGCAGTCTTGCCATGTTCATGGGCGACCTGATGAGTGACGTATTTGTTGATCTGTACCCGGTCAGCGGTCTGAACGAGGGTGCCGAACATCATGCCAAGCTCATGCTGTGACGGGGCCACTTCATGATGGTGTTTGTCCATCGGCAGGCCGAGTTCTTTCATGATGGTGACCATTTCACCGCGAATGTTGCAGCAGGTGTCAACCGGGGCAACGGGGAAGTAGCCGCCTTTGACACCGGGACGGTGGGCCGGGTTGCCGAATTCTTCCTGGCGATCGGAGTTATACGGGCCTTCGACATCGTCGAGAGAATAGGAGGAGCCGTTATAGCTAACCTTGAATTTCACGTCGTCAAACATGAAAAATTCAGGTTCTGGACCAAAATAGGCGGTATCGCCAATGCCGGTATATTTGAGGTATTCTTCCGCGCGCTGGGCGATGGAGCGGGGATCGCGGCCATAACCTTCTCCGGTTGCCGGATCAACGATCGAGCAGAAAAGAACCATCGTTGGATGATCCATGAAAGGATCCATGGTGATATGGCTGGTATCTGGCATCAGAATCATGTCGGATTCATTAATAGCTTTCCAGCCGGAAATGGAGGAACCGTCAAACATGACGCCTTCTTCCAGCATATCCTCGTCCATGACGCTGGCATCCATCGTAAGATGCTGCCATTTGCCTTTTGGGTCGGTGAACCGCAGATCAACGAAGGCAATATCTTTTTCTTTAATCATTTCAAGAACGGTATTTACATCAGACATTTTTTCTTTTCCCGATAAATTGGAGAATAACAAAGGTATTATATAGAGTTAAGGAGGTTTTCCGCCTTAAATGGCATCATCGCCGGTTTCTCCGGTGCGGATGCGGATGGCTTCCTCAACGGTGCTGACAAAGATCTTGCCGTCACCGATGCGGCCGGTTTTCGCCGCGACCTGAATGGCCTCGATGGCCCGTTCCACCAGGTCATCGCTGAGAACGATTTCAATTTTAACCTTGGGCAGGAAATCCACGACATACTCTGCCCCGCGATAGAGTTCGGTATGGCCTTTCTGGCGGCCAAATCCTTTGGCTTCTGTCACGGTAATGCCGGACAGGCCAACTTCATGAAGGGCTTCTTTGACTTCATCAAGCTTGAAGGGCTTGATGATGGCTTCGATTTTTTTCATCGTTCTGGTTTACCTTAAAACTTTAAAATTAATTCACGCGAATTTTCGTAAGATTTCCATTTATGATCTCTATATAAGCATAATTCGTGCCAGTTTTTAAGGAGGGCAGTTTTCCGTCGATAATCAAATTTGTTTCTGATGTTTTTTAGGCGTATGACTAAAAAATATGCTAGTATTGATTAAAAAATAGGCAGATTAAGGCTTTGTGAAGAGAAGCCAAGGTTGTGAGCGGAAAAAATAAGTTCTGGGAAAAAGATTATTGTAAAAGACAAAATCTTCTCTTGACGCTGTGGCAAAGGGAACGTAAAAGAGCCTCACTTATACCTATGGCGGGTGTAGCTCAGTTGGTTAGAGCGCCAGATTGTGATTCTGGAAGTCGCCGGTTCAATCCCGGTCACTCGCCCCATTTCCCTTTCGATGATTGCTCCCTCAAATTCCACATTCAGGTTACTGTTCCTTGATATGTTTGAGGGTCGCTTCTATATGAAGCAAAAGCGTCACGGCGGCTTCACACTCCGTTTTGATTTTCTCCGTCAGGATCCGGTCGAAACTCTCGAGAAAAAGATCGTTCACCTGTATTTTTATACCCTCCTCCTTCTGTTTATTGAGCAGCCGTTTGAGCCATCCGGCAACTTCGGTCGCCAAAGACCAGCCAAAGGTTCCTGCCTGCCCCTGGATCAGGTCAGTGGTTCGTATCGCCTGTGCCAGGTCCTGGGAGTCAAGCGCGGCTCTTAGTTGCTCAATCAGGGCAGCCAGTTTTTCGCCATAGCCAACGCTTTCAGCGTCTAGAAAATTTTGTGCCCGCAGAATCATCTCACGTTGCTGGAGGGTATGTTGATTTTTGCTCATGGGGTTGTCTCCTGTGGCGGAAGCGGGGGTTTTTCTGTATCTTCCAGAATGACTTCTTCCGTCCGACGTTTTTCTTTCACGTCTCCGTCCCGGTTTATTCTGCGCCGGCGATCAGGGCCGGTATAAACGTCGCAAAAAATAAAAGGACGTGGATTGAATAATGCATTGCCCAGCTTACTCATAACCTGTTCCGGGGAAATGGGCTTGGCCAGAACTTCAGTGACGCCGGTGTCTCTGGCCGTGAGAATGGACCGGAGGCCGGTAAAGGCGGTACAAAGGATAATTGGTATCTTGCGCTTTTGATCATCCTGGGATTTACGAACATATTCAACCAGATTCATACCGTTATCAGCGCTGATCAGGTTGTCAACGAAGACACAATCAAATGTCCGGTTCTGGAGTGATTTTATGGCCTCGTCCGTAGAGGCGGTCAGGCTGATATGTCCAATGTTGAAAATTTCAAGAATGGAACGAAGTATGCCTGCCATATACCGATCATCATCCAGAATCAGTATTTTTTTGTTGTGAAATGTTTCTTCAGTCACGGGGGTCCTCATACACGAACATTATTTTATCCTTAAAGAAAATGAGTATAGGATACCGGATGCAAACGAAAGGTTAATGGGGGCGATCTTAAAAGCAAGAGTTTGTATGATTTGTTTTAGGCAGAAAATATCGCTGGTCAGGGTGAGATGAGGTTGCCGCCGTTGGTGCGTTGAAGAGGTTGGAGCGGGTGAAGGGAATCGAACCCTCGTCTAAAGCTTGGGAAGCTTTCGTTCTACCATTGAACCACACCCGCATAACCGATGTGAAGACAGATCAATAGCCTGTTCGCACAGGCATTGCAATAGTTATGACGCACCGTCCAGTGTTAATCTTTTTTGGGAAAAAGAGGGTTGGAAGTCAGATAGTAGGCGACGCCGATAAAACCCGCACCGCCGATGATATTGCCCACCGAAACCCAGAGAAGATTATAAAGACCGCCCATCAGGGTGACGCTCTCCGGATGATGGCCCAGCATGGATATGGTGAAGACAGTCATATTGGCGATGCCATGTTCGAAGCCGGCGGCGACAAAAGCAAACAGGCACCAGAAAATAAGGATGCATTTTGCCGTATCGCTTTTGGTTTTTGTCGACATCCAGATGGCGAGGCAGATCAGCCAGTTACAGATAATGGAGCGGGAGAGAAGTTCAATAATGCTGCTGTTCATTTTGGCCGCCGCCAGACTGTGCACTAGGCTGGTCGGGTCTTCAGCCCAGCCGCCCCCGCCGCCGAGCATAAACAGAATCGACAGCATCAGTGCCCCGAACAGATTGCCGTACCAACAGATGATCCAATCCAGAATAACCGTTGTGGCCCGTACTTTGCGATAGAAGAACCCGAAGGTCATATACATGGTATGGCCGGAAAATAATTCGGCGCCGGCGAAAACTATCAAGGTCAGGGTAATGCCGAAGAAGCACCCCATAATCAGTTTCCGGGATGAGGGCTCGGCCTCATTACCCAAGGTGAGGATCAGGATAATGCCGATGCCGACATAAGCGCCGGCCATCATGGTGGAAATAAAGAATCCCAATGGATTCTGCTTCAGATGTTCAATTTTCCGGACGGCAATGTCTGAAAAATGCCGCGTATTATCCTGGTGCAAAAGTTAACCTCTTAAAGAATATACTGTGAAACTATCCCAACGCTAAGACTAAGGGTGTCTCCCGTCAAAAAATTGACGGATGTCAAACTTCGCACATTTACTGGATTTTTATATCGGCGGTCACCCGGCGGCCAAGGGCGTCGATCAGGGTGATTTCGCTAAAGCCCGCCCCATCCGGACGCCAGGAAATTTTGCGCGACCAGCGTTTTTGCGGCAGGGGCGTGCCATTGACCACCCAGGTGAAAGGTCGTTTGCCGCCCGTGGCCTCGAAGGTCAGGCTTCGTCCCTCTTGCGGTAGCGTAAGCAGGCTGCCAGTGAGCGGATAGGTGATTTGCGGTGGGGGACTTTTCCGGGCCCAGTGGTGACGGCTGCCCAGCCGGTCAAGGCGTTGCAAGGCCGGGGGAAGTTCCGCCCATCTGTCCGCGGCGGGATGGTCAAGATGCGCGCCAGGAGCGTCTGGCAACCGGTCAAAGACGCGGAACAGGAAAGGGGCGGCGGCGCTGGCCCCGAACAGCCCCGGCACCGGTGCGCCGTCCGGGCGGCCGATCCAGACGCCGACCGTGTAATCGCGATTATACCCGATGGCCCAGGCGTCGCGGAACCCATATGACGTGCCGGTTTTGTAGGAGATATCCCGCCGGGTTGGCATCACGCCTTCTTCTATCATGCCCGCCGGGGCCCGCACCCCGCGCAGGATTTTCGCCAGCTGGATGCGGCTTTTCTCGTCAAGGAAAGGGGGTTTATCCGAATAAGGTGGGCTGTTCTTGTCAAAAGAGAGTGGCTGCAGGCGGCCATCGCCGGCCAGCGCGGCATAGGTGGCGACCAGCTCATCCAGACGGCTGCCCACCCCGCCAAGGGCGACGGCAAGTCCGGCTTTCTGGCTGAGCCCCGGCAGGGCGAGGGTGAGACCTTCGCGGCGCAGGCTTTCGACAAAGCGGGTCGGGCCGATGCGTTCCAGTGCGATCACCGCCGGGACGTTAAGGGACAGTTGCAGCGCATCCGTCAAGGTTACATCACCGTAATGGGTATCCTCGAAATTCTTCGGCTGATAATCGCCAAAAGCGGTGGGCGCGTCATGGATCAGGCTTAACGGATGGGCAAGCCCGCGATCCAGCGCCATGCCGTAAATCATCGGTTTCAGCGTTGATCCGGGAGATCGGACCGCCTGCGCCATATCGACATAACCGTCCGTTGACTCGGCACTGAAATGAGCCGAGCCGACATAGCTTACCACCTGGCGGCTTTTGTTTTCCACGACGACCACGGCGGCGGTGGCCCCCTCGGGCAGCTTGGTCAGGTAACGGGCGAGGGCGTCTTCGTTCCAGCGTTGCAGGTCACCGTCGATGCTGCTGACAATGCGGGAGGACCTTGCCGCCTGTTTCAGCCGGTTGGCCAGATGGGGGGCGGTTTGCGGCAGGGGATAGGTCTGTGTACTGATTGGCTCCTTCAGGGCTAGGTCAATCACGTCTGGGGCAAAGGCCTTGCTGTCGCGAATACGCTGCAGGATCTTATCCCGGGCGGCGCGGGCACGGGTCGGATGGCGGTCAGGCCGGGTGAAGCTCGGCGACTGAGGCAGGGCGACCAGCAGGGCGGCTTCCCCGGCGGTGAGCTGTGACGGAGGGCGATTGAAATAGCCGAGGCTTGCGGCCCGCACCCCCTCGCGATTGCCGCCAAAGGGCGCAAGGGTGAGATAGATCGACAGGATTTCGCGTTTGCTATATGTGATTTCCAGCTGCACGGCGCGGAACATCTCGATCAGTTTGGCAGAAAATGTCCGGTCCCGTGGTTCGAGCAGGCGCGCCGCCTGCATGGTCAGGGTCGAGGCGCCGGAGACGACATGGCCCGACCTGATTGCCTGTCCCGTTGCCCGGATTAGCGCCAGCGGATCGACGCCGACATGGCTGTAAAACCGCTGGTCCTCATAGGCGATCAGCATCTTGATGTAATTGGGATCGACGTCCTCGGGACGGGTGGCGAGCCGCAGGTAGCCATCGGCGCTGAGATACTGACGCAGGGGTTGGCCTGTTCTGTCCACCACTTCTGTCGAGAGGCTGTGATAGCGACTGAGATCAAGCGGGTAGGCGATATGGAGAATGGCCAGCAGCAGGACAGGCAGTAGAATGCCCGCCCCGCCGATGATCCATTTTCGTGTCGCACGCTTCATCATGACCTATTTCCGGATTGTTACCCGTCCCACGTCGCCACGGGCATGATATTGCGGCTTATACATATCCTCGACGAAAACGGCGGGCAGTTGATAGGTCCCAGGCGTCACCGCCCTCACGATATAGGACGTGGCGAATTTGCGTGTGTAATTGCCCAGATTCAATGCCGCGACATAGCGATCATCGCGAGCCGCTTCATAGAGGAAGTTTGTTTTGGCGGGCAGGAAGTTCATATCCTTGCCGCCTTCAAATCCACCGATGGCGGCATTCTCGATCTCGAAACCGGCAGGCAACAGGTCGACAATCAGGGCCTCATGATCAATTTTATTGACCGATCGGCCTTCAATCACCACCAGCAACATGTCATTCTGCCGGATGTTGGCGAGATCCACCGGCTTGCCGTCGAGGGTGAGAAAAGTTCGGCTGATCTCAAACCCGTTCGCGACCGGCGGCAGGGGCGCGTCCGGCACTGCGCGGATCGACTGAATGGCGCGGATGGTCTGCGGTCCCCGGTTTTCCACATCGAACCCGTGACGAATGGCCTCAGGCTTGAGGCTGTAGCGCAGCGGCGCCGGGTGAGCGGGAAGGGCCTTGCCGTTGATCGCCAGATGGAGGTCGCCACCCTTTTGGCTGAGACTATGAGTGGCGAGCAGCAGCCAGGCCTGTTCCTGGGTGCTGAAATAGGCGCGCTGGTCAAAGGCCTTGTCCAGCGCCTCGATCACCCGCTGGGCGCGTTCGCTGTTCGGTGCGCTTTCCGCGATCAGGGCGGCGAGGGTGGCGCTGTCGCGCATGTTGGAGCCGAAATCATGAAACCAGCGCCATCGCGACCCTTCTGGTCGGAAGGTGGTCAGGGCGCGTTGGAAGAAATCTTCCGACGCCTGCGTTTCCCCGACCAGTTTCAGGGCGGCGGCGAGATGGCCGTGGCCCAGTTTGGTTTCGATGCTTCGGCCGTTATTATCGGCGAAATAGCGCACCACGCTGGGCTGGATATCGCCGACGCGGGCCAACACATACTGGACATAGGCCATCACATGCAGGTCGCGGGAGTTGCGCTGGTTACTGTAATTCATCAGCCAGCTGCGGGCATGGTCATAGGCGGCGGTGGGCACCTCTATATTCTGCTCCTTCGCCCGGCTGAGGAACTCGAAGACATAGGCGGTGAGCCACGGGTGGGTATCGCCGGTGGAGCGCCAGAGCGCGAAGGAGCCGTCATGTTTCTGCAGATGCAGCAGATGGCGGATCGCCTTGTCGATCGCCCGCCGCATGGTCAGCGGATCATATTCCTTGTTCCATTTCCCGGCGTCATCGCCGTAATAGAGCAGGGGCAGGGCCCGTGACGTGGTCTGTTCGCCACAGGCATAGGGGTAGAGATACAGACTGTCGAGCAGGTCCGGTACGTTATAGTCTGGCGTGTCGGTCAGGGTCAGCATGGCGCTGAGGGTGCCGGGCAGGGCGCCGGTGATGTCGTCCTGGCTGATCATGCCATGATCGCCCTGGCCGAGATAGGCGACGGCGCGTTTGGTGACAAAGGGTTGAGCCGGGCGCACCGCGATGTCCCATTCCCTCTGGATGGCCGGCAGGCCGTCGCTGGTGACGGTGAGGGCCACCTTGCTGTCGCCGGTGCTGTCAGCCTTGAGCGAGATCACCTGTTCAAAACGCTGGCCATCGGCGAGGGTAATGGTCCGCCGTTTGTCGCCCTTAAGGCTCAGGCCCGTCGCGTGGCTCAGGTCGATGGTAAAGGTCCGGTCCTTGCCGCTCAGGTTATGCAGACTGAGGGTGGTTTCCGCCTGATCGCCGGGGGAGAGGAAACGCGGCAGCAGAATATCGGCGACCACCGGATCACGCACGATCAGTTCCTGATCACCCTGTCCGACAATATCTTCGCCGTAGGCCACCGCCATCAGCCGCAAGCGGCCATTGAAATCGGGCAGGTCGAGGGTAATCTCGCCCCGGCCAGTCTCATCGATCTGAATATCCCGCTGATAAAGCGCCACCGTTTTGACGGTTTTGGTTTGCACCCCTTGCGCGTTTTCATCGGAGGCGTCTTGCATGGCGGCTTTTTCCAGTGCAAGGCCAGAAAACATTCTGGCCGCGTCTCCACCTGTGCGCAGCTTGCCGCGCACGCCGTCGAGAGGCTTGATCAGGCGACCATAGAGATCGGCCAGCGCCATGCCGAGGCGGCGTTGGGAGAGGAAATGCGCGATGGGATCGGGGCTTGAGAAGTTGGTCAGGCCGAGAATGCCCTCATCAACGGCGGCGAGGGTCAGGCGAACCTTCTGTCCCTTGACGGCTTCCCCGTCGAGCTGCAGCGGCAGGGTCACGGTCTGGCGGGGCAGGACGCTGTCCGGCACCTCAATGCTAACCCTGGTTTTGCGTTTGGCCTGATCTATCGAGAACCAGGCGAGCCCCATGGCGCGCACCGGCAGGCGGGACACGTCACCGGCATCGGGCCGGAAGGCGGTGGCCATCAGATAGGCGCCGGGACCCCAGTCGCCGTCAACCTTGATCTCGATCTCGCGGCCTTCTTTCGGCAGGTCATATTCCTTGCTGTGGCGCAGCTGGTCATTCATCACCATGACGGTAAGTTTACCGGCGAAGGGCGCCTTGATAAAGGCGGTGATTTTCTCGCCGGAGCGGGTGGTTTTGTCTTTCAGGGACAGTTCAAGTTCATCAGGAACATTCGGCACGCTGCCGCTTGACCACCAACCGACATAATAACGCAGACTGGCGGCGCTGTCGCCTTTCTGATCCCGTATCTGCAGACGGTAACGGCCATCGGCGGCAGGGTGACTGACTGTCGCACGACCGGTTTCATCCGTGATGATTTCACCGGTGGTGACCATGGTGTCGGTGATCTGCCGGCGGCTGTTCCAGTAATCTCCCTGACGATACCAGCTGTAATAATAGTCTTCCTTAATCAGTTCATAGGCGAGAGTACGGTTCTTGACCGGTTGGCCTTTGCGGTCAAGGGCAATGACGTCGAATGTGGCTGTGTCGCCGTCGGACAGGTTGCCGGTGAAGCTTTTCTTCAGCCCCACTTCCACGTCGCGCAGACGTAGGGGGATTGCCGATTTGGCGTCGACAGGACGGCCACTGACATCAAAAACGAAAGATTGCAGGTAAACCAGAAGTGGCTGGCTGGTGTCTGGCAGATCTTTGAGGTCCAGCGCCAAGCTGGCACGCCCGTCCTTATCCGTGGTCCGGGTTATCGGGGGCAGGGTTTTGGCGTAGAAATCATCCTGAATCAGGCCAAAGCTGAAATCCTTATAATTTGGATAAGGCCGGGGATTGCGATTGATCTGAACACGGGTTTCGCTTTTCAGGTCACTGGCGGGGGGACCATACAGGAAGTTGGCCTGCAGGAGAAACTCGGTTTGTGTCCCGGTTTCGATCCAGTCGGCGTCGGTTTTAAGGGTGGCGCGGATGCGTTGAGGAACAAAATCCTCAACCTGGAAACTGACCATGCCGAGCGCATGGGTTTCGTCGGCAAGATAACTTGTTACCGTATAGCGACCGGGAATGGCGGCGCTGGCGATGGCAATGTCAAAGCCATATCCGCCGAGGGCATCGCCGGTGAAGACTTTTTCCATCAGGACGGCGCCATCGGGTTTGACGACCTTGAAGGTCAGGGGCAGAGCGCCCAGAGCCTTACTGTCCGGATCACGCAGCAGAGCGCTGATTTTTACCGTTTCGCCAGGGCGGTAGACGCCGCGGTCGGTATAAAGGAACGCATCCTGTTCCCCGGGTGCGCTTCGCCCGCCAACCCCGCGATTGCTCAGGTCAAGATAACCCGTGTCGAGCTTCAGAAAGTTATAGTCTTTGGCCTTGGTTTCGGCGCTGATCAGAGCCGGGGCGTCGCCGCCCTTGCCACGGACAAGCCCTGCAGGGAAGTGGGCCAGGCCTTGGGCGTCACTTTTGGCGGTGCCGAGAATTTTGTTATTGCGCGCCACCAGGGTCACGGTGGCCTTGCGCAGCGGTTTTGCGCTTTCCAGCGACCGCACCATCACATGTAGGCCGTCCTTGCCCTTGAATGTCATCAGCCCCATGTCGGAAACCAGAAGCCACTGGGTGGCTTTTTGTCGGCTGCGCAGGCGCCATTCAGGTTCGTCCTTTTTACCGGGCATGGTGGCGACCAGTGCATAAAGACCATTTTGTTTGTCGGTAATCATGTCGTCCAGCGGCAGAAGTGTATTGATTTCGCGGTTACGACCCCCGGTGATATCAACGCTGCCTTGCCAGATCAGGCTGCCTTCCTCGTTACTGATACGATTGGTGGAATATTGGTTGAGTCTGGTAAAAAAGTCCCTTTGTGTGCCGTGGATCAGATTGCGGTCAGGGATCAGGTAAAGCGAAAGTTCCAGGCTGTCTACATTAACGGTGGTCACGGGAAGCACGTTATCGCGGGTGCGGCTGACCACGTAGCTGTTCTGGGAAAAACTGGTGCGGGGCGCGCGGTCTTGAACGGTGAATTTACGGATGGAATCCTGATCCAGTATGGTCTTTTCCACGCCTTTCAGGCCTTTGCGGATGGTGACCTCATAAGTCTCGCCATAGTTTAGACCATTGATGCAGATTTGTGTTCCCTTGGCGGTGATGTCGAGGTCTTTATGACCGGTGACGGCGACATAATCTTCAGCTTTCTGGCCGTGTTTCAGCGCTTTGCTGAAGACAATGCAGGCGTTGGGACTGGCTTGCTCGACATTGACGGAAATATCGCTGATGGTCAGAAAAAAACGTTCCTTGATCACAGTGATTCTGCGCTGGATATTGTCGCCCGGGGACAGTTCCAGACTTCGATGCAGGATGTTGAGACCATCTTCAAGTTGGCCAAGTTCGACATAGACTTCTCCCATATGGGCAAGAATTTCGGCTCTCTGGCGGGAGTTTTTCTCAAGCTGATAGGCTTTGAATGCCGCCGTGGCGGCATCTTCATACTGCCCGCGACGACTGTAGTTGCGGGAAAGGGAAAACCAACTGTGGGCATTTTTCGGGTTGCGCGCCAGATCAATTTCCTGGGAATAGGTACGGTTGAAATCTCTGACGTTATCGGGCAGGTAAAGGTCACTGATCAGGTCATCGACCGAACGATCCGCCTGGCCGCCTTTGGCGAGCGCACGGGATCTTTGATGGAGAAGCTTGATTTTCTTCAGCAGCAATGCCGCTTCGCCGCTTCTGTCCGGGATTTGATATTTCTGATCAATCTTGGGGGGTGTTGTGTAGGTCTGCGCCTGAACGGCGACAGGTGTCCATAAGGCGACAATGAGGATAAGTTTGATCAGCTTTAACATGTGATGCGTCCCGGCAGTTAGCATGATGGTCGAATTTCAGGCGTGATAATGACATAGTATAACGCGGAGTAGGGTAAAATTAAGACGGCAGTCTGTCCGAAATAAGAAGGGGTGCCGTCTGGCGGTCCTTTCGGACGTTGGGATTGTTGTGACCCTTTGGGTTATTTTGAATAAAGCGTCTTGGGGTCAATTTCGACCTTCGAAATCACCTTTATGCCATCGCTGGTGACCTCGTGATAAAAACAGTTCCGTCGGCCCGTGTGGCAGGCGACCCCAGTCTGATCGACGAGCAGCAACAGGCAATCCCGATCGCAATCATAGCGGAAATGCACCAGACGTTGCACCTGACCGGACGTTTCCCCCTTGCGCCACAGGGCCTGACGTGACCGGGACCAGTAGCAGACCACGCCGGTGGTCAGGCTTTCCCGCACGGCGGCTTCATTCATCCAGGCCATCATAAGAATTTCGCCCGTATCATGCTGCTGGGCTATTGCGGGGACAAGGCCTTGATCTGTAAAGGCCAATTGTGCCAGGCAGGCTGTAAGGGTTTCTTCCGGGATCGGAGTGAAGGGTGGGTTTTTCATGGTCATCTCGTTTAGAAGGCTTGTATTATTGTTTAATTCAGGCCAATATTAGCTTAATGGGAAGCTATAACATATCAAGAAATAGAAAAAATTGTAATGTCTACACATACGCATGATCATGGGAAATGTATTGAGGATGCCTTGGGACTGGCGCGGGAGCTCTGTGAATCTCGCGATACCCGCTTTACGCCGTTGCGTCGCAAGGTGTTGGAGCTGGTATGGGGAGGACATAAGCCGGTCACGGCATATGAACTTCTGGACCTGCTCAGTAACGATGGCAATAAAAGAGTTGCCCCACCGACGGTTTATCGGGCGCTGGATTTTCTGATTGAGGAAGGATTCGTCCATCGGCTCGAATCCCTGAACGCCTTTATCGGCTGTCCTGACCCGGCGCACAAACATCAGGGGCATTTCCTGATCTGTCGCAAATGTCGGACGGTCACGGAAATCAGCGATCCGAAGCTGACCACCAAAATTGCTAAATCAGCCAATGCCAATGGCTATACATGCGAGAACAGTATGTTGGAAGTCATGGGATTGTGCGAAAATTGTCAAAGTTAGCCCTTTATGTCTGAAACGGCGCCGCCTCTTATTAATCTGGAAGACGTTACCCTGGCCTTTACCGGAACGTCAGTGTTGGAAAAGGTAAGCTTTTCCGTCAGCCGGGGAGAGGTCGTGACATTGATCGGTCCCAATGGCGCCGGGAAAAGCACGGTGATGAAAATCGCCCTGGGGCTTTTGGTGCCGGACCAGGGGCGGGTGGAACGGATGCCGGGGATCACCATTGGCTATATGCCGCAAAAAATCCAGATCGAGGACATCCTGCCGCTGACGGTGCATCAGTTTATGATGCTGCGGCCGGGAACCACGGAAGCTCAGGCGCGGGATGTGATGAAGCTTGTACGCATCTCCCATGTGGCGAAACATCCTGTGCAGAGGGTGTCCGGCGGTGAGATGCAACGTGTCCTTATGGCGCGGGCCTTGCTTGGGCGGCCGGATCTGATTGTGCTGGATGAACCGGTTCAGGGCATTGACATTACCGGCCAGGAAGAACTGTATCGGCTGATTGGCCGTATTCGCGATGATATTAATTGCGGGGTTCTGATGATTTCTCACGATCTGCATATGGTGATGGCGGGCACGGATAAAGTGGTCTGCCTTAACCGTCATATCTGTTGCAGTGGCACACCGGAAACGGTGCAGCATGATCCGGAATATCATGCCTTGCTTGGCCATCCGGTGGAAGGGGCGGCGCTCTATACCCATCATCATGACCATCATCATGACAGTCATGGCAATGTGGTCGGCGGGGACCATGGCAAGGGGTGTCATCATGATTGATGGATTTATCCTTAACGCCATGTTGGCGGGCATCATGGTGGCGATGGCGGCGGGGCCGCTCGGTTGTTTTCTGGTCTGGCGCCGTATGGCTTACTTTGGCGACACGATATCCCATTCCGCATTGATGGGCGTCGGCCTTGGTGTCGCGCTCGGTACCCAAAGCCCCTGGGTGATTGTCGCGACCTGTGCGGTGGTCTCGGGCGTGCTGCTGTTGCTGCAAAAAGGCGGCAAGTTTTCCACCGACACCCTGCTCGGCATTCTGGCCCATAGTTCTCTATCCATCGGTTTGATTGTTATCGCCCTGCAGGAAACGCTGCGGCAGGATATGATGTTTTTCCTGATCGGGGACATTCTTGCCATTGGGCCCGCGGAAATCATGGGGATTGCGGTGATGATGACCATGGCGCTTGGCGGGTTGATTCTGATCTGGAAGCCATTGCTGTCCATCACGGTGCATGAGGATCTCGCCCAGGTGGAAGGCGTGAATGTTCTGCGCACCAAGATTATCTATATGTTATTGATCGCTCTTTTGGTGGCGTTTGCCATGAAGGTGATCGGGGCGTTGCTGATTACCTCGCTGATGATTATTCCGGCGGCGGCGGCGCGCAATATCGCCCGTTCCCCGGTACAGATGGCGATTTATTCGATGATCATTGGCAGCCTGGCGGTGGTCATGGGCATCATGACGTCCAGCCTGTGGGACCTGCCGGCGGGCCCATCTATTGTCCTGTCGGCCCTGATCCTGTTCCTGATCGGTCGCGGTTTGCCACATCGCTACCGGATCTAACTATGTCACATCGTTAAAGGCTGCTAATCCCTGCGCGAGATCAGTGATCAGATCCTGCGGGTCTTCCAGGCCGATATGCAGGCGGATCAGCGGGCCGGGCGCCCGCCAGCCGGTGGCGCTGCGGTTTTTGGCGATGCCATAATAGGGCAGGATCAGGCTTTCATAACCGCCCCAGCTGAAGCCCATCTTGAAATGATGCAGGTTTTCGAGGAAAGCGGTAACCGCGGCTTCACTACCACCCTTCAGGATCATCGAAAACAGGCCGTTGCCGCCGGTGAAGTCCCGTTTGAAGATCTCGTGACCGGGGCAGGTTTCAAACGCCGGATGGCGCACTTCGGCGACCTCGGGGCGGTCTTTCAGCCAGCGGGCGACGGTCAGGGCGTTTTCTTCATGCTGTTTCAGCCGGAGCTTCAGGGTGCGAATCCCGCGCAAGGCGAGATAGGCATCATCCGGGGCGGCGCAATAGCCCAGCTGATAGGACATATTGAACAGTTGCTCGCAATAGTCTTTGCGGGTGGAGACGGTGCCGAGCATGGCGTCGGAATGGCCGACAATATATTTAGTCGCGGCGTGAATGGAAAAATCAACCCCGTGATCAAAGGGTTTGAAATGCAGCGGCGTGCCCCAGGTGTTGTCCATCATCACCAGCACATCACGGGCGTGGGCGGCCTTGGTGATGGCGGGAATATCAATAATTTCCATGGTCAGGGAGCAGGGAGATTCGACAAAGACGATGCGGGTATTATCCCGGATCAGGTCGGCAATGCCCGCGCCGATCAGGGGATCAAAATAGCTGACCTCGACCCCCATGCGAAGGAGGACCTTATCGGCAAGGCCGCGGGTGGGTTCATAGACACCGTCGGCAATCAGGATATGATCTCCCGCCTTGATGAAAGACAGGATCGCCCCAGTGATGGCGGCGAGACCGGAGGGATAGAGATAACAGCCGTCCGCGCCCTCCAGATCGCACATGGCCTGTTCCAGGGCGAAGGTGGTCGGGTTGCCGCGTCGTCCGTAATAAGGCACACCCTGATGCCGCTTGGCGATGGCGCGCTTCATGTCCTTGACCGTATCGAAAGTGACGGTGGAGGTATGATAGACCGGGGTATTGACCGATCCGTGGGTGAATTCCGGGTTGCGGCCTGTGGTGGCGATCAGGGTGTCTTTTTTCATGGCGTGTACTTAATATGTGACTTATTGGGTTTCGACAGGGGTTTCGGGGTGACTGCCCCATTCGGCCCAGGACCCGTCATAAAGGGCGTTATCCCGATGGCCGATCAGATAGAGACCGAGTGACAATACGGCGGCGGTGACGCCAGAGCCGCAACTGGTGACCAGGGGTTTCTTAAGGTCCACACCGGCGTCTTCGAAGGTGCGGCGTATCTCGTCCGGGGATTTGAAGGTGCCGTCTTCCGGGCTGAGAAGGTGGCGGAAACAGACATTGAGGCTGCCGGGGATATGGCCGCTTTTCATGCCGGGGCGGGGTTCAGGGTCCTGGCCGCTGAACCGGCCCGGCGCACGGGCGTCGATGACCTGTTCTTTTGATGTTTCAATATTACGCAGCATGTGACGCAGGTCGCGGACCCGGGTGGTGTCGAAACGGGCGGTGAAATGACGTTCCCGGGGGATCGGCGGAATATCCTCTGTCTCGCGATGTTCTTTCTTCCATTTCTGGAAACCACCGTCGAGGATGGCGACATCCCACAGGCCGTAGCATTTCAGCATATACCAGGCTCGGGCGGCGCTGCGCAGATCGCTGTTATCATAGACGATTACCCGGTTGCCGTCGCCGATGCCGAGCTTGCGCATGCGGCTCGCCATTTTTGCGGCCGAGGGCAGCATATGCGGCAAGGCGCAATCCTGGTCGCAGATATCATCCATATCAAAGAAAACTGCGCCGGGGATATGGGCTTCGCGATATTCGGCTTTCGCATCACGGCCCTGATCGGGCAGATGCCAGGAGGCATCGACAATGCGGATGTCAGGGGCGGAGAGATGTTCGGCCAGCCATTCGGTGGAGACCAGTGCCGGGGCAGTATCAGCCATAAATTATTCCTTCTGCATCATATTTAACGTTTCTTACAGCCAGTCCGGGTAGGGCAGGCCTTGTTCCTTTAAGAATTCCGGATTGAAAATCTTGCTTTGATAGCGGGTGCCATAATCGCACAACAGGGTGACGATGGTATGACCGGGCCCCATGTCGAGCGCCAGGCGTTTGGCGGCGGCGACATTGATCCCGGCGGAACCGCCGAGACACAGGCCTTCATGTTTCATCAGGTCGAAAATCACTTCCAGCGCGTCGGCGTCGGGCACCTGATAGGCGTCGTCGATTACCACATCTTCCAGGTTGGCGGTAATTCGGCCCTGACCGATGCCTTCGGTAATGGAACTGCCTTCGGCTTTCAGTTCGCCATGCTTGTAATAGTTATACAGCGCCGCGCCCATGGGATCGGCGAGGACGATCTTGATGTCTTTGTTGCGTTCTTTCAGCGCCATGGAAATGCCGCCGAGAGAACCGCCACTGCCGACCGCGCAGGTGAAGGCGTCAACGGTGCCGTCGGTCTGATCCCAGATTTCGGGTCCCGTGGTTTCATAATGGGCCCGGCGGTTGGCGACATTGTCGAACTGATTGGCCCAGATGGCGCCGTTGGGCTCGTGGGCCGCGATTTCTTCGGCGAGGCGCCCGGAATAGCGCACATAATTATCCGGGTCTTTATAAGGTTTGGCGGGAACCAGATGCAGGTCGCACCCGCAAAGTCGCAGCATGTCTTTCTTTTCCTGGGACTGGGTTTCCGGCATGACAATCACGGTGCGGTAGCCAAGGGCGTTGGCGACGAGGCCAAGGCCGATACCGGTATTACCCGCGGTGCCTTCGACGATGACGCCGCCCGGTTTCAGCAGGCCTTTTTCCTCGGCATCACGAATGATATACAGCGCCGCACGATCCTTGACTGATCCGCCGGGATTGAGGAATTCTGCCTTGCCGAGAATGGTGCAACCGGTCTCCGCCGAGAGTTTTTCCAGCTTGATCATGGGCGTGTTGCCGATGGTGCCGACAAAACCGTTTTTGATGTCCATAACGCATACCTTGAGAAAATGAGCCTGATAATATCAGGTTAATATAGGCAAGGCTGCTTTAGGAAACAAGTTTCGCTGGTGAATTTTGCCGATTCTTTTGCCGCCCGATAAAAACTTCATCCCGCACCTGCTGCACCGTGACCTGTATGGCGAGGTTCTGGCGGATGATGTCCTGTTCCTGATCTGACAGACCCGAGACATGGATGTCGATGGCGAGATTATCGTCAGTGAAGGCCGGAGAACGGTACTTGCTGACCTTGACCAGATCGGGCGTGATGCCGCGCCGGGCAAAAAGCTCCAACACACGGGGCAGGGCGCCGGGATGGGCATCTGCGGTTACGGCATAATGCACGGAACTGGTGAAATTATCGTTTGTCGTCGGACGGGGAGTGAATGTCGTCATGTCAATTCGTGGCGTCTTGTCCAGACGCGCGCCTCTATATAAATGGTTGTATCAAATTGGATTTGCCGTGAGGCAATAGAAATCCGGCCTCGGTTAGAGAACCGGGGTGGTAATTCGACACATTCGCATTCGTATAGAGCTGACTTGTTTCATAATTCCGAGATGTAACGGCTGAAGATTAAAAAGTCAATAATGACAAGTGATAAAAAATGGTATAGTCAGACTGCAGAAACATCAACCATAGTGCAGGCATCAGATGACCAAAGACATTTATCAAGGTTTGAACCAGTTGGGCAAGGACGTCAAGGCCCCGACCAATCCGGATGAAGCCCAACTTGACCGGGTGGCGAATCCCCGGCCAAATGTGGATTATTTTGTCCGCTTCACATGCCCGGAATTCACCTCGCTTTGTCCGGTGACCGGCCAGCCAGACTTCGCCCATATCGTTATTGATTATGTGCCGGATGAAACCCTGGTGGAAAGCAAATCCCTGAAGCTTTATATGCAATCCTTCCGCAATCACGCCGCCTTTCATGAAGATTGCACGGTCGGAATTGGCGAGCGGCTGGTGGCGGAACTTAAGCCAAAATGGCTGCGCATTGGCGGTTACTGGTATCCGCGCGGCGGCATTCCGATCGACGTCTTCTTCCAGACCGGCAAAGCGCCGGAACATGTCTGGGTGCCGGACCAGGATGTGCCGACCTATCGGGGGCGGGGCTGAAACTTTAAGGCATCAGATATTTTTTCGGTACGATAAATTCAAGACGTAAACCGCTGGGGTCGCGGATCATCATATGCGTGGTTGGGCCATCGCCCAGGTGTTCCGGCGAGAATTCTATGCGCACGTTTGGTAGGGCTTTCAGCTTGTCATGTAAGGCATGGAGATTATCAAGGCTGTTGACCGTGATCGCCAGATGATGCAATCCGACATTTTGCCGCCGGTTGAAGGGGGTTGCCGTCGCCGGGTCCTTCACTTGCCACAGAGTGAGAAAAAGAGATCCATTGGTCACGAAAACCGCAGGATAATCCGGCTTTTCCCCAGCCTTCTGCCAGCCGAGAACGTCAATGAAAAAGGCGGCTGTCTCATCAAGTTTGCTCACAGAGAGCCCCAGATGGTTGATCTCTTCAGTGCCATATATATTGGTATTTTGAACTTCTGTCGCCAGGGCGGGTCGGCTGAACAGGGTCGCAGCAATAGCGGAACAAATAATGATTCTATGAATGGTTTTCATAATATTTTCTCTCGTTATTTTTCTGATTAAATAAGAAAAACATCTGATCCGTCAAAACACCTTATCGTGATGATGTTTGTTCATCCGTTGAGGACATTGCCGGAGGATCCGGTGGGATTGTGAATAAGGTCCTGTGAGATAGCTCAGGCGATGCCGAGGATCTTGTGGGTCTGCAGGCTGAGTTTCCATTGCGGGTGGCGACGGCAATAGTCCAGCGTCGCCGGGACATGATTATGATCCGCTTCATCCAGCGGCTGGAGATAGAAATGATCAAATTTAAGGTGGGCCACATCTTCAGGCTTCACAGGGGTTTGTGGATAGACCAGCTTTAATTCATCGCCGGTCAACTGCACCAGTTTGTCGAGCGACTTGGGGCTGACACAGATCCAGTCGAGTTCCGGCGGGCAGGGCAGGCTGCCGTTGGTTTCAACCGCTACTTCAAAGCCTTTTTTCTGAAAGGCTGTGATCAACGGGCTGTCGAGCTGCATTAACGGCTCACCGCCGGTGCAGACAATGTATGGCGTGCCGGTGGCGTCGGCCATGCCATCCCAGCAGACGCGCGCCGCTTCGGCCAGGGCGGCGGCGGTTTTGAATTTTCCACCGCCGGGGCCGTCGGTTCCGATAAAATCGGTGTCACAGAAGCTGCAGTCGGCATTGGCGCGGTCCTGTTCGCGACCGGACCAGAAATTACAGCCGGCAAAGCGGCAAAAAACCGCCGCCCGGCCACTTTGGGCGCCTTCTCCCTGCAGGGTATAGAATATTTCCTTTACGCTATAGGTCATCGGTCCAAATCATTCTTATAGGCCACGGGGTCGCGCTCTCCGGCTTCGCGGAAGCCCTTCAGGCGCAGGTGGCAGGCGTCGCACTGACCGCAGGAGGTGCCGTCCGGCAACGGGTCATAGCAGCTGGTGGTGATGCTGTAATCAACGCCGAGCGACAGGCCGGTGCGCACGATATCGGCTTTGGTCAGGTCAATTAGCGGCGTGTGAATGGTCAGGCTGCTTTCTGTCTTTGCTCCTTCCACCCCGCTGCGGGTCGCGAGATTGGCCATTTTCTGATAGGCGGCGATATAATCCGGGCGGCAATCGGGGTAGCCACTGAAATCGAGCGCATTGACGCCGATGAAAATATCGTTAGCCCCCTGGGTTTCGGCAAAGGCCAGGGCGAAGGACAGGAAAATGGTATTGCGGGCCGGCACATAAGTTACCGGTATATCGTCGCCCATATGATCCTCGTCACGGCCTTTGGGCACATCGATATCGGCGGTCAGGGCCGAGCCGCCGAAAACCCGCAGGTCGATCTTGGCGATGACATGTTTGGCAAGTCCCATGGTTTCGGCCACCCGGGCGGCGGCGTCAAGCTCTATGGTGTGGCGCTGGCCATAGTCAAAACTCAGGCCGTACACCTCAAAGCCCTCTGCCTTGGCGATGGCGACACAGGTTGTTGAATCAAGGCCGCCGCTGAGCAGGACAACGGCTTTCTTTTTCTCGGTCATCACATATATACTACGTTAATTATTTGCATTTAGGCTTCACATATCGCACTTTTCAGTCTAGTACCAGTTCTGAATAACAGGTTTTTTTATAAAAGTGACCAGTTATCCCGACTTTTCAGGAGAAACACCATGCCATTATCCGCCCCGGCCCCGCGAAAACATCTTCATACCCGCAATATTATCTGTGACGGTTATGAACGTGAAGATGGCCTGTGGGATATCGAGGCCCGCATGGAGGATATCAAGACCTATACCTTTGACAACCGTTATCGCGGCACCATTGAGCCGGGCGAGCCGCTGCATGAAATGTATCTGCGGCTGACGATTGATGACGATATGGTGGTCCAGGATATCGAAGCTCATATTGACAATCATCCCTTCGCCACCTGTCCCGCGATTGCCCCCGATTACAGGAAACTGGTCGGGGCGCGAATTGGTCTCGGCTGGCGGCGGGCGATCCGGGACCGGATGGGGGGCGTGCAGGGCTGTACTCATCTCAATGAATTGTTGCAGCCTCTGGCGACAGTGGCCATACAAACCATGATGCCAACCCTGCTGCGCCGCAAGGAAGAGGCGGCCAAGGCAGCCAAAGCCAAAGGCGAGACGGTTGACAAGACCGATGAGAAACGGCCCGGCATCATCGACAGTTGTCACAGCTGGTCCTCTGAAGGTCCCGTTGTGAAGGACTTCCTGCCTAAACATTATACCGGTAAATAACGGCCGGTTATGGCCGGATCAGCTTTTGTCTTTTTTCCCGGGGTCGTTCAGCTTGTGGGCGTCGACCGTTTCCTGGGTGCGTTTGTTGATTTTTTTTGCGCTGGTTTTTACGGCTTTTGTCTGGCCGTGTTTGGCGCGGTTCTCACTGGCTTGTTTTTCTTTTTCTATTTTGGCCAGCTTACGTTTGGCCTGCTTTAGATTGATGACCGTTCCCATAGTGTCTCCTCATTTGTGGGCTCACCATAGCACAAAATTGTTTGATGATTGCAGGTTTTTTTCAGGAAGGGTGACAGGGGATCGCGACTCTGATAAGAACAAAAGGGAAACCTATGATGAGATGCTGTTATGGATAAAGATACGCGACCCCTGAAGACAGAAGGCGGCATTGCCTTTAAAATCCACTCGGACTATTCGCCCGCCGGGGATCAGCCTCAGGCGATTGACAAACTGGTGGAAGGTCTCGGCGAAGGACTGGCAGATCAGGTTCTGCTTGGGGTGACGGGATCGGGCAAGACCTTCACCATGGCGCAGGTCATTGAACGCACTCAGCGCCCGGCGCTGATCATGGCCCATAACAAGACTCTGGCGGCGCAGCTTTACGGGGAGATGAAGGCCTTCTTCCCCGATAACGCGGTGGAATATTTTGTATCCTATTATGATTATTATCAGCCGGAAGCCTACGTGCCGCGTTCCGACACCTATATCGAAAAAGACGCCAACATCAACGAGCAGATCGACCGTATGCGCCATGCCGCAACCCGGTCGGTGTTTGAGCGCGATGATGTGATCATCGTCGCCAGCGTGTCCTGCATTTACGGCATGGGCTCGCCGGAAACTTATCTCGAAATGACGATTCCTTTCGAGGTCGGCATGCGCATTGATCAGCGCGACCTGCTGCGCCGCATGGTCGAACTGCAATATAAACGCAATGACAATTTCTTTCAGCGCGGCTGTTTCCGGGTGCGCGGTGATGTGATCGAGGTCTTTCCGGCCAGTTACGAGGATATGGCGGTGCGGCTGGATTTCTTCGGTGACGAGCTGGAATCCATCACCATGTTTGATCCCCTGACCGGCGAGAAAATCCAGACGGTGGCCCAGACCAAACTCTACGCCAACAGCCATTATGTCACGCCGGGGCCGACCCTGGGCCAGGCGCAGAAGACCATCAAGGCCGAACTGGACTGGCGGCTCAAGCAGCTCAACGAAGAGGGCAAGATTCTGGAAGCGGCGCGGCTTGAGCAGCGCACCAAACTGGACCTTGAAATGATGGCGGCGACGGGCAGTTGCGCCGGCATTGAAAATTATTCCCGCCATCTCACCGGACGGGCGCCGGGCAGCAATCCACCGACCCTGTTTGAGTATCTGCCGGACAATATGCTGCTGTTCGTTGATGAAAGCCATGTCAGCGTGCCCCAGGTCGGCGGCATGAGTCGCGGTGACTTTGCCCGCAAAAACACCCTGTCGGATTTCGGCTTCCGCCTGCCGTCCTGTATTGATAACCGCCCCCTGAAATTCGAAGAGTGGGACCGTTTGCGGCCGCAATCGATATATGTCTCGGCAACCCCCGGAAAGTGGGAACTGGAACAGACCGGCGGCGCCTTTATCGAGCAGATCATCCGCCCCACCGGTCTGATTGATCCACCATGCGAAATCAAACCGGTGGAGAGCCAGATTGATGACCTGTTGCATGAGGCGGCGGCCACCATTGCTCAGGGTTACCGCGTGCTGGTGACGACCTTGACCAAACGCATGGCCGAGGACCTGACCGAATATCTGCATGAGCATGGCCTGAAGGTGCGCTATATGCATTCGGACATCGACACGCTGGAACGGATCGAAATCATCCGGGACCTGCGGCTCGGCACGTTTGATATTCTGGTGGGCATCAACCTGTTGCGCGAAGGACTGGATATCCCTGAATGCGCTCTGGTGGCGATTCTGGATGCGGACAAGGAAGGGTTCCTGCGCTCCGAAACCTCGCTCATTCAGACCATTGGCCGGGCGGCGCGGAACGTGGATGGTAAAGTGATTCTTTATGCCGACAAAATCACCCGCAGCATGAAAGCGGCCCTGGACGAAACCGACCGAAGACGGGAAATTCAGAAAGCCTTCAATGAAGAACATGGCATCACCCCGGAAAGCATCAAGAAAACCATTGGCGAGATTATCGAGAGCGTCGCGGAAGGCGATCATGTCCTGGTGCCGATTGATGCGGACGGCAGTAACATGGTCGGTCATAACCTGAAAAGCTATATCGCCGATCTGGAAAAACAAATGCTGGAAGCGGCCGGGAACCTGGAGTTTGAGGAGGCGGCGCGCCTGCGCGATGAAGTCAAGCGGCTGGAGGATCATGAGCTTGGTCTTGACACCGGCCATCCGGTGGGCCGTCATATCAAGTCGGGCAAGCCCACCGGCAATTCCAGCGCAGGGAAACCCGGCACCCGTCAATACCGCCGCAAGAGCAACAAACCGAGCAAACGGGGTTTTTGAAATCAGAAATATTTAATTTTGATATTGATTTAGAAAAGCGCGCCCTATATAGCTTGCCATGCTGATTTTTCAGGTATCTTATGCTATGATTATTCAGAATTGACGGAATGTGGCGCAGCATGGTAGCGCACTTCGCTGGGGGTGAAGGGGTCGCAGGTTCGAATCCTGTCATTCCGACCATATAAGAAGCCTTCTGATCCAACGGGTCAGGAGGCTTTTTTTGGTTTGGACGGCGTCTTTGATTTGTCAGAGGGTTTGTTTGGGGACTTACCCGGTGAGGGGGTCCCGGTGGCGTCGTGTTTGTCGTCTTTTCTGGGAACAGAAAAGGTAAAGCCCTGATCCAGCCGCCCCATGCCCTCGATGACTTTGGGAATCAGGTCCGCGACAGGGTCTTTGCCAAAGGCGATATGGCGTAGAATATTTTCACTGAACATCTGACGGGTTTTGTAATAACGGTAAAAATAAACGAAAAAGGCGGTTATGGCGGTCAGACAGGTCTGAAGAATGGCGGCTTCCTGAAGCGTGAAGAATTTGGTGAAGATCACGACGAAAGCAGGCCAGAGGATCACAGCCAGACTGCCGAACATGGCAAGAAAGAAAAAAAGTTTGTTGAGCGCGGCCCAGCTCCAGGCCTTGATGTAAACATCTCCGGCGAGAGCGGCTTTCGCGGCATTGTCGGGGTCGTCCTGTGGCAGGGTCGAAATATAATCGATGAGAAATCTGGCGCTGGTCTTCTTGTAATCCGTCATGATAACCTCCCTGAAACGATAACGGACAGGCATAAATGCGACTTAAAGAGGTTGTATCATAGCCTATTCGCGCATCAGTTTCAATTGAGGGCGTATCCTCGGGGATAAGGGCGGCTCAAGGGGAGGGCTTCTTGGGACGGTTTTTCTATTTAAAGGGCGGTATCGAGATAATGGCGCACGGCGGTCTGGACATGGCGGAAACGGTCACCACCGAGATGCTTGCCGCCGTACCAGCGGGTGACCACCACAATATGGTTTTTCACGCCCTCCCGCTCCAGCATGCGAACGATGACCATGCCGGCTCCGCTTTCCCCGTCATCATTCTTGATCGGTCCGTCATCCGCCAGCAGGACGGCCCAACTGTTGTGGGTCGCCTTGAGAAATTTCTTCTTGCGGCACAGCGTCTTGATAAAGGCCTTGGCCTCGTCGGGCGAGCCGCAGGGGCCACCGGACACCGCGTATTTTGATCCGCGATCCGAAATAATTCCGTCAAATATCTGCATAAGGTTTTTATAGGGGAGCTTGTGTGCAGGAGTCAAATAGGGATATTTTTTGGTTTTGATAACATATTAAAACACCGTTAAACACAGTCTATCTTGGTCGATAAATCAATAGATTTATTTATTAGTTTCGGGGTTTACTCTCTCAACAAAATTCAACAAAATATTTATCGCGACGCTAGATCCATTCTCAAGATCTTCTTCTGTTATTTCTTCGTGATCAGATAGTAATCCAGTAGGTACATCAATTTGACGAAACCACCAGTTATCCATTTTAAATAATAGGTTGGCGATGGCCTTGCACTCTTCCCAAATAAGTTCTTGCCGTTTGTCGTCGGTTATCAGTCTGATTAGTTCATGTCCTACTTCGTTTCGACGATGGCGCATAGCTGACAGATAAACGCCTTCATCTTCGTTGATGGCACCATTTTCGACAAACCACTGGAGTTGTTTGTCAAAAGGATGACCGTCTATGTTCTTTTTGAAAAGGTAGCTGTATTTTTCTTCGACAAGGTACAGACATTCACCATTTTTATCGAGGCCTTTAAATGAACCAAAAAATCCTTCTAACTGATCCTTCATCCATTTTTTTAGAAATTCTATCAACATCAGTTGCATGCCGCCAAACATCAACTGGTTTTGTAGATAATTGCTATTTTCTGTAAAAAGTTTGGTAAGCTTTTCGGTGGTGTATTTTTGATTTACCATTGGTTTATCTTTCTTAAGGTCTAATAGCCTTTAGACAGAACGTACTTACGTCACCATTTAGTACCTACGTTGGTTTTTCCAGTTTAATTCATCTTATATGATAGAATATAGGTTTCCACACAAAAGTGTAGGTAATGGGAAATTGCACCCGAAGTTCGGGAAGGAATTCTTCAAAAATGTGTTGAGAAAATTTTGGTGCCCAGAAGAGGACTCGAACCTCCACGTCCATACAGACACTAGCACCTGAAGCTAGCGCGTCTACCAATTCCGCCATCTGGGCACGTGATTGGTGTGCAGTGATTACGACTGCGCAAAGGCAAAGTCAAGAGATGAAATGAAAAAAATAGAATTGGCTGGACTAAAACCCGGGCGATGGATAAAAAGACCCTATGTTTCCGCGGCATGAATCAAAGGGGTAGATCATGTTCAGGCGGAAGATGACATTAATCATTACGGTGTTTCTGGAGAATATCATGGCACAGCAATTGGTGACTATTTTTGGCGGCGGGGGATTTGTGGGCACCACATTGGTGGAACATCTGGCGAAAACCGGGGTTCGGATTCGGGTGGCGGTGCGTCGACCCAACTCGGCGATGCATGTGAAGCCTCTGGGCGAAGTTGGTCAGGTACAGGTGGTTCAGGCCAATCTGCGGGATAAAGATTCCGTGCGGGCGGCAATTCTGGGGTCCGATGCCGTGATCAATCTGGTCGGCGTTCTTGCCGAAGCCGGAGGGCAGAAATTCAATGCCATTCACGAGAAAGGCGCCAAGACCGTGGCGCGACTCTGCGCCGAGATGAAAGTGAAATCCCTGGTGCATATGTCGGCATTGGGTGCGGATGTTGATTCGCCGTCTCTATACGGGCAGAGCAAGGGGCGGGGCGAGCAGGCGGTTCTGAAAGCCTTCCCCGAAGCCACCATCCTGCGGCCGAGTGTGATTTTCGGCGCACAGGACCAGTTGTTCAACCGGTTCGCAAAACTGGCGAAATTTCCGATCGTGCCGGTCATTTCCGGGGGTACAAAGTTCCAGCCGGTTTATGTCGGTGATGTGGCCGAGGTGATTGTTCGGGCCTTGCGGGAAGATAACATGCGCGGTCAGACCTATGAGCTCGGTGGCGCCAAGATTTACAGCCTGCGCGAGATGATGGAACTGGCGGCGAAAATTGCCAAATTGACCCCTGTATTTATCGATGTGCCGGCTTTTATCGCTCCGTTGAAAGTGTTCTTCCTCAGCCTGTTGCCAAATGCCCCGATCACCTTGGACCAGTATAAGATGCTGCAAAAAGATAATGTGGTGTCGGAAGATGCGCTCGGGCTGGAAGATCTCGGGATTGAGCCCACGCTGGCCGAAGTGATCCTGCCGACCTATCTCGTGCAGTATCGCCCCAAGGGACAGTTTACCCCGGAAAGTTAAAAGAAAGACCCACGGCGGATGATCCTCTATCGTCTTTCTCTGTTGCGCTACCTGAAGGAAAAAACCAAGGAAGTTTTTGGTTTCTCTGGCTTCTGCAAAGGCGATATCTTTCTCAACCCGGCGCTGAAGGCCGGGCGGGACATCCTGCGGGAAGGGGTCTATGACGATCATATCATTCATGCGATTCGTCATTTCGCTGGGCGCGAGGGTTATACCACCTGTTATGGTGATCTGAACGCCGGGTTCGGCGCCATTGCCTGCGCGGTTGCTCCTTTGTTTAAGACGGTGCAGCTTTGCGAGGCGGATGACACTTTGCGGGCGGTATTAACCGTTAACATCGGCCTGAAAGCCCCCGGTGGTGGTTGGGAGGTGTATGACGCGGAGCGGACGCCATCCGGCCCCTGCATCCTGCGCTGTGACAGGGCGACAGAAACCGTACGGCAGGCCAGTGAGGCGGTGATCATCTTGCAAGAAAAAGATGCTCTGCCGTTGAATTTCCCCGGCCATGATATTTATGCCTACGGGGCTGGCATGGACAAGACGCGACCTTTTCTGACCTTGTGGCGGTTGCTCACGCAGGGCTATGTTTTCCGGCTCCGTAAGATTGACAGCGACGACGCTGACCGGGGCGGGGATTATATTTGTCTGCCGAAAGGGATGGCCGTCTAGATTTTATAGCCGTCCGGGTTTTTTGATTGCCAGTTCCAGGCGTGACGGACCATATCTTCGAGACTGTGCCGGGCGCGCCAGCCGAGATCTTTTTCGGCCAGGGTCGGGTCGGCATAGCAGCTGGCGATATCGCCTTCGCGCCGCGGGGCGATGCGGGTCGGGATTTTAATATCGTTGGCGGTTTCGAAGGCTTTCACCATATCGCGGACGCTGTAGCCTCTGCCGGTGCCGAGGTTATAGGTTACGAGCCCCGGATTGGCCATGAGCTTGTCGAGGGCCTTCAGATGACCGAGGGCCAAATCAACCACATGGATATAATCGCGCACGCCGGTGCCGTCGGGGGTCGGGTAATCATCGCCGAAGATGGACAGTTCTTTCAGTTTGCCGACCGCCACCTGGGTGATATAGGGCATCAGGTTATTGGGAATGTCATGGGGGTCTTCGCCGATCAGGCCGCTGTCATGGGCCCCGACCGGGTTGAAATAGCGCAGCCGCGCGATGTTCCAGCGCGGATCGGCCCGATGCAGGTCGGCGAGGATCTCCTCAATCATCAGTTTCGAGGCGCCATAGGGATTGGTGGTGCCGCCAGTGGGGGAATCTTCCCGGATCGGTACGCTGGCCGGGTCGCCGTAAACCGTGGCGGAAGAACTGAACACCAGATTGCGTACGTTGAACTGATCCATCACTTGGCACAGCGTGATCGTGCCGACCACATTATTCTGATAATAGGTGAGGGGCTTTTCGACGGATTCGCCGACCGCTTTCAGGCCTGCGAAATGAACCACGGCGTCAAAATCATGGGCGGTGAACAGTGCCTGTAAGCCAGGACGATCAAGAATGTCCAGCTGCTGAAAAGCAAGACTGTTCCTGCCGGTGATGTTTTTCACCCGGGTCAGGGATTCCTCACTGGAATTGCACAGGTTATCGATGACCACGACGTCATGGTCAGCTTTCAGTAGTTCCAGTGTGGTATGGCTGCCGATATAGCCGGCGCCGCCGGTGACCAGTATTTTCATAGCATTCCCAATTATCGTCTGCTTCGTTCATTCCCTTCTACGCGGGAAAATTTACAGAACTATTAATAACTTAAGCTGTCCGGGGAATAAAGGGATTTCCCGGTGCCGAAATACAGGTCGCTAACGGGTCAGAGAATAGAGGAGAATTATGGTGGATTAAGATAATAATAATAGAAATCATTATAGCCGGCGGATCTAAAAGGATTGACCAAGCGAGAAATAGAGAGACTGGCTGTTGTTGTCGGCCACGCCCAGCCCGAAGTAGATCGGGCCGATAGGGCTTTCGACGCCGACAAAAACGCTGCCGCCGAAGATCATGTTGCTGAGGGAAATATCTCCCATCCGGTCCCAGGTATTGCCGGTTTCCAGGCTGGCGCCCAGATAGATCGGCAGATCGATAATATTAATCTGATCGTTGGTCAGCCGGTAGTGATAACGTAGGGCGCCATAGCCGATGAAGCCGCCACTGAGCCTGTCGCGCGACAGGCCGGACAGCCGTTGAAATCCACCGAGCGAGAAGGGGGCAATAATCGCGCCCTGTTGATTATAGGTTCCCCCGGCTTCCACAGTAAAGTCGAAGGTATGTTTCCCAAGGCTTTTCACGTAACGGCCCCGGCCATGTATCAGATCAAAACGGTTGTCGCCGCCCAGGATTTTGCGTCCGCCGTAATATGACAGGCTGACGCGGGCGCCGTTGCGGGGAAAGCTGATCCGGTCAAGGGTATCGGCGTTGAACTGGGCATTCCAGCCGGTGGAGATGAATTTCTCCCCTCCGAAGAAGTCAAGCTGGTCGTCCCGTTCTCGCACCCTCAACCAGCGGCGCACCATGCCCAGCTTGGCCTCCCCCCAGCTGCCCAGCTGAATGCCGCCAAAGCCGTTCAGTTCCACATAGGAAACCCGTTGCCTGTTGTCGACCTGAAGCCCTTCGAATACGGTGCGGTTATAGGCGCCAATGGTGGCCTTGCTGGACAGAAACAGATTGGAAAAAACAGTGACCGGCTGATAATATTCGCCAGACAGCAGCATTTCATCGCCGATTTCGGCGTCGAAACGGGCTTCTGCCCCTAAATCGGTCAATTCGGTCAGTGTGAGACTGGACAGCAGGCTGTAACTGCTGTCGCCCTTGAGGTTGTCGGACAGGATCAGGCCAAACCGAATATGGTTAGAACCGATAGAACTTTCTGTTGCTGTGACCAGCAAGCCTGTTTCGCCATTTTCTTCTATGATTTCGTAGGTGACCCGCTCAAAAACATCAAGTCCGTAGACCCGGGCAATTCGTTCATTCAGGGTTTCCGGGGACAGAGGGAAACCTGGTTTGATATCCAGGTAGCGTAAAATTACCTTATCGGACAGCCCGGTGCGATTGTCGACTTTAATAAACTCGATGACGGGGTCGAGATTCGGGGTCACCAGATGCAGGGGGCGTTCCTTGCCAAATGCTGCTAACTGGTCTTGCACGGCCCGGGCGGCGGCTTCGCCGCGGGGAATGGCGTCGGAAACTTTCAAAAAGTCGCCGGTTTCAATATCTGTAAGGTCGGGCCGAATAATGATATGTTTGAGGCCCGAGGATTTGAGGTCGTCCAGCTGGCGCAGGGAATTGTTCCGGCCCAAGAGACGGATCAGCTGGTTGGTGACGCTGAGGACAGAATCAAGGTCGTCCTTTTTCAACAAAGGGCTGCTTACATCGACAACAATGATGATCTCGGCCCCCATTTTGCGGACAAGATCAATCGGCAGATTGTTGGCGACGCCCCCGTCTACCAGAAGACGGCCTTCCACCTCGACCGGCGGCAGCAGCGCCGGGATGGACATGCTGGAAAAAATAGCCAGACCAAGATCGCCTTGGTCAAGGATGACCGGGGTGCCCCGTTCAATATCCGTGGCGACGGCGCGAAAGGGAATGGGCAGATTGTCGAATTTCTCAATATGTTGCACGGGGTAGGTATGTTTTTTGAGTTCCAGCAGCAGTTTCTGGCCTTTAATCAAGCCTTTGGGGAAGATGATTTTTCCATCCTTGAACCCCAGCTTGAATTTCATCAACCGGTCATCCTTGATCCGTTTCTGGCGGAACAGGCGGTCTTCACGGCGGGTGTTGTCATCAAATATGGTTTGCCAATCGATATCTTCCGCGATCTTTTCGATCTCGGCCGCGGAGTAGCCTGAAGCATAGAGTCCGCCGACCACGGCCCCCATGCTGGTGCCGGAAATCATGTCAATCGTGATGCCTTGCTCTTCCAGAACCTTGAGAACGCCGATATGGGCTGCCCCCCGGGCGCCGCCACCACTGAGCACCAAACCTATTTTGGGCTTGGCGTCGGATGTCTTATGACCGGGGGATGTGGCGAAGGCAAAATCCGTGCCGCCCCTGATGAACAGCAGGCAAAGGACTAAAATTACGTGAATACCGGTCACTTTTCTTATTTTTGACATAAAATTCATGTTATATTCAGGCTATATTAAGGTTGTATGTGTATTAAGTCGGTTTTGTAGAAATGAGTATGCGAAAAAAGAAGCGAACCGGATGATAAGTCCAAGGTGGCTGATTAGTTATAACAAATTATCAATAAAATTAAATAGGCATATAAAAATCCTCTTATGGTTGCTTCTGTTGCTTCGAAAAGATAAACAGTGCGGCAATGCAAGAACAGTCAGGCAGGATTGAAAAGGGGTTAATTTGGAAAATGAAAAAATTTGAAAAAATGACGAAGAGGTTTGTCGCCGGTAGCGTCATGGCGGGGCTTGTTTTTATTGGCGTGGGGCAGGTCGGTATGGCGCAGGATTTTCCCAAGCAAGTAAAAATAGCCGACAGCAAGGTCTTGCTTGAACGGTATGACGAGGCGGAAAAAATTTATAAAAAAATTGTCGCGTCTAACCAGGCTCCGATCGTGACGGCTTACGTGCATTATAAATTGGGGATGCTTTACCGGAACAGAGATGAAGATCAGCGGGCAACGGCTGAATATGAAAAAGGTTTGGCGGTTCTGGCCGAGGCGGGCGTCCAAGACCATCAGATCGGTAAATATCTGGCTCAGGCAATGGCCGACCCTCAGTGGTAGAGTAGATTATTTAAAGTCTCAATTTTTTTGATTTATAAAGGAATCTCGTTTGTATGAGATTCCTTTTTTGTATTCCGGGCCGGAAAGGCCGAAATTCTGCAAAAAAAATCATTTTTTTTATCATGTCTCTCAGTGTGGTAAAAATACTTAATCAAGCTGAATTAAGGGGTAATTTACTGAAAATAAACGTGATTTTTTCAAAAATTTATATGTTGCATAATTGTCACAATGTGGCCTTTATGTTTTGGGTAAGGCTTTGTAAAATATGACTAAATTTTCTCTTGATTTCCGGCTTGGAAAGCCTAAATATAGGGATGAGAGATGTTCTTGGTGTAGGAACATTTCTTATGCCCTTCGTGGGCGTTTCCTCCCTAAACTTGGGCCACTCGTTTGAGTGGCCTTTTTTTTGGCGGTTTTCTGCGGTTTTCTGCGGTGGCATGAAAAAGTTAGGCACTTTTGAAAATAAAAGTTAGGCACTGCTGGCCCATTTTGCGATTGTCCGGCACGCAAAGATTGTGATCGCCTCAGAGACTCAGGCCAATCGACAAGAGCGCTTTAGCAGAGATGGGGCAGGTGCATATTGAGGTTTTCGCTCAGGCGGGTCAGGGTTTCCTGAAGAGCCAGAAAATTTTCATTTGGACTGAGGTGTTTTTCATCCAGATAGAGGGCGCGGTTGAATTCCAGTTGCAGCGCCTGCTGGCGTTGGTCACGATTGCCGTAATGTTCGGTATTATACCCCCCGGCATATGGCACATTGAAGGTTACTTCCAGTCCCTGTTGGCGGAAATAGTCGGCCACATGCTGACTGAGCGCATCATGGCAGCTGGTGTTAAAGCGGTTGCCGATGATCAGATCGGCCTGCTGGCTTGTGGCCAGGCTTGGGTCAATGAAGCCATAGGACGGCATGGAATGACAATCAATCATTATATAGAACCCCCGGGCCTGATAGAGATCCTGCAGAAGGTCGCGCAGAGCCTGATGGGTCGGGTGGTAGGCTTGGGCCAGTCTCAGGTTGATTTCGCCCTTGGGCAGCTTCCGGTCATATACTTCCAGGCCGTTATAGGATTTGCGCGAAATTACGCCAAATCCGCGGGCGACCTTGTCGGTGCGTAAAAAGGCCGGCACCTTGGGCGGGTCCAGAAACATGTCGGCATCGATTTCCCGGGGCGAACGGTTGGTGTCGACATAAATGCGTGCAAAATGATTGATAAACCGGATGGCGCCGTGGCGGGGTACGTCCTGTATCAGTTGATCGACAAGCGTGTCACCGGAATAGAGCAGCAAAGCCGGATCAATCGCGACCTGCTCGAGAAAGTCCTGAGGTAGTATTGTGCCGCTGTGGGGGCTGTTGAACAGTACGCCATTACGGTCGCTGTCCGGTAAGTATATCGAATAGGGCAACATGGGTTCTTAAACTCTGTCGATTCAGGACATGGATCATCTGATTTGTTCTTATGTGCATGCTTTCAGACGGAAAGCTTAACATAAAAATCATTATTTCTAAATACTTGAATATATTTGACCGCAAGCCTGTTCATTTCAGGCCTGTTGTTTATAATAAAGGGCCGTGAGAGGAATTCTTGGAGACCTCCGGTATTTGTGATCACGACATGGTGCATTTTTTTGTAGCGTTTTTCGCTATATTTATTGAATTATTCATAATTTCTGCGCTATGAAAGTTGATGGGTTTAGGAATTACAAGGGTAGAAACATTGCCGCGCATTTTGTTAGCTGAAGATGATGATACAATGAGGGTCTTTCTGGCGCGTTCTCTGGAGAAGGCGGGCTATCAGGTTGTTTCCGTCGGATTGGGGACGGACGGATTGCCGCTCTTGGCGGGTGGTGGCTTTGATCTTTTGTTGACGGATATTGTCATGCCGGGCATGGATGGTATCGAGCTCGCCCGGCGGGCCACCAAAATACAGCCTAAACTCCATGTTATGTTCATTACCGGTTTTGCGGCGGTCGCCATGGATAAAGCCCAAGATCGCCCGGCAAATTCCAAAGTTCTGCAAAAACCGTTTCATCTGAAAGATCTTGTCGATGAGGTGGACCGGCTTTTTTGTGAAGTTATTTGAAGACCAATAACTGTTTCATTTCAGGCATGAAGTATTCTGAAATAGTATTCCATCCGCGTATTTCCTGTGGCGCACGAGAGGCGTAATGCTATGGACGACATGACCATCCTACTGATCGAAGATACCAGCCTGCTGGCCGATCTCTATACAGAATATTTGCGGGAAGAGAGCACCAACATTGTGCATGTCTCGACCGGCGCGGAAGCTTTCGACTATTTTACCAGTCATGCCCCCGATATTGTTCTTCTGGATATGAAATTGCCGGATGTGGACGGTATTGATATTTTAAAGTTTATCTCTGAAAGCGGATTGAAATGCTGTGTGATCGTGATTACGGCCTATGGTTCGGTTTCCCGGGTGGTGGATGCCATGCGTCTGGGGGCGTTCGAATATTTGCAGAAACCGTTTGATAAAAGCCGGCTGGTTTTCACGGTACGCAACGCCATGGAACGGATGCATCTGCGTCAGATCGTCGATAAATACAAGACCCAGTTTGGCCGCACCGATTTCCACGGGATGTTGGGCAGTTCCAAGGTTATGCAGACTGTCTATGACACGATTGAAAATGTGGCGTCAAGCTCGGCCACGGTATTCATTACCGGTGAAAGCGGGACCGGCAAGGAACTCTGCGCCCAGGCGGTGCATGATATCAGCGCCCGGCATGATCGTGAACTGGTGGTGCTTAATTGTGGGGCGATTCCAAAGGATCTGATGGAAAGCGAAATATTCGGTCATATCAAAGGGGCCTTTACCGGCGCGGTGACCGACCGGCAGGGCGCGGCGGAACGCGCCAATGGCGGGACTCTGTTTCTGGATGAAATCTGTGAAATGGATATTGATCTGCAATCCAAGCTTTTGCGGGTAATACAATCCGGCACCTATCAGAAAGTAGGCAGCGCGAGGACCTACACCGCCGACATCCGCTTTATCTGCGCCACCAACCGCAATCCGTTGGAAATGGTTGAAAAGGGCTTGTTCCGTGAAGATCTTTATTACCGGCTTAATGTGATTCCGGTGCGGTTGCCGGCGTTACGGGAACGGGGACGGGACAAACTGGAAATCGCCCAGAATCTTTTGGTGAAATTTGCCGCCGAGGAAGGCAAGGACTTTACCCATTATTCCTCCCGGGTGGAAGAAATCATCATGCGTCACCCCTGGCCGGGGAATGTGCGGCAACTTCAGAATATCATTCGCAATGTGGTGGTTCTCAACGACGGCGAAGTGGTGCGGCGCTATATGTTGCCTCAGGACTTCCTGGAAAAAACACCTTTACTCAATGGCATTGCGGAACATGAGCCCGGCATGGGGCAGGACGATATAGCCTCCGGGGCTATGGGCGAGGATCATGTTTCTGCCATCGCGCAGGCAGTGGTGCCGCGGCATGGCATCCAATCGATCAGGCCGTTGGCCGAGGTCGAACGTGATGTCATTGAATCGGCGATAGAAATTTGTGCGGGCAATGTCTCGCGCGCGGCGGGATATCTGGATGTCAACCCGTCGACCCTGTACCGGAAAATAAAAACCTGGCAAGCGGAAGAAAAGGGTCAGGCCGACACCGGGCAGCGAGATACAGATGCCGATCTGGATCTGGATACTCATGCTTCCCCGTGGGGTGGGGCTCTGCCTCACCATGATATTAACTAGATTTGCCGATATGGTCTTGCGCAACCGCGGCCATAGATATATCACTCGATTTATGATCCAGTGATCCCAAATTCGCATACGACACATCAGACAAGGAGCTTTCCTTTATGGCCGACAGCCGCACCTCAACCATCACCCCGCCCGAAACCAAATATCTGAAAGATTACCGCGCGCCGGATTTTCAGATTGAACAGGTGACATTGGTGTTTGATTTACGGGAAGGCGTGACCCATGTGCGGGCGACGTCGCAGGTGCGACGGGAAGGGGCGGCAGATGCGGTTCTGCGTCTTGATGGTCATGATATGACCCTGATGTCGGTGGCGGTGGACGGTGTGCGCCTGACAGCCGATCAATATCAGCTGGAGGATCACCATCTGACCCTGCCCCATGTGCCGGACCAGTTTGAACTGACGATCGAGAATGAATTTGATCCGGCGCAAAATACGGCGCTGGAAGGGCTCTATGTCTCGAAAGGCATGTATTGCACCCAGTGTGAGGCCGAAGGCTTTCGCCGCATTACCTATTTCCTGGATCAGCCGGATGTGATGGCGACCTACCGGGTGAGAATCGAGGCCGACAAAACAGCCTATCCGGTGTTGTTGTCGAACGGCAATAATATCGAACAGGGAGATCTTGCGGATGGGCGGCATTATGTCGTTTGGGATGATCCGTTTCCCAAGCCCAGTTATCTGTTTGCGCTGGTTGCCGGTGACCTCGCGGTGCTGGAGGATCATTTCACCACCCGGTCCGGGGCGCCGGTGACGTTACGGATATTTGTGGCGCCGGAGGATCTTGATAAATGCCCTCATGCCATGGACAGCCTGAAGAAGGCCATGGTGTGGGACGAACAGGTCTACGGTCTTGAATATGACCTTGATATTTTCAATATTGTCGCCGTCAGCCATTTCAATATGGGGGCGATGGAAAACAAAAGCCTGAATATTTTCAACACCAAATGCGTGCTCGCCAAGCCGGAAACCGCGACAGACGGTGATTTTGCGGCAGTGGAGGCGGTGGTCGCCCATGAATATTTCCACAACTGGACCGGCAACCGGGTCACCTGTCGCGACTGGTTTCAGCTGTCATTGAAAGAGGGCCTGACGGTGTTCCGGGATCAGGAATTTTCCGCCGATATGGGCTCGCGTGCGGTCAAGCGCATTGAAGATGTACGTATCCTGCGCCAGCATCAGTTCGCCGAGGACAGCGGCCCGATGGCCCATCCGATCCGGCCGGACAGCTATATGGAGATCAACAATTTCTATACCGTTACGGTTTATGAAAAAGGTGCCGAAGTCATTCGCATGATCCATACTCTGCTCGGGCCGGAGAAATACCGTCAGGGAATCGACCTGTACTTCGACCGCCATGACGGTCAGGCGGTAACCTGCGATGATTTCGTTGCCGCGATGGAGGATGCCAGCGGCGTGGATCTTCGCCAGTTCCGTCTGTGGTATTCTCAGGCCGGCACCCCGGAGGTGACCGTGTCCCAGTCTTATGATGCGGCAGCGGAAAGTCTGACCCTGACTTTCCGGCAAATGACCCCGGATACCCCGGGACAGACGGATAAGAAGCCCCTGCATATTCCGATGGCGGTGGGGCTGATCGGACCGGACGGCGCGGATATCCCGTTACAGCTGGACGGTGAGAATGCCCCGGATGATGTGGCAACTACCCGCTTGCTAAGTCTGACCGGAAGTGAGCAGAGTTTCACCTTCGTCGGCGTGAAAGAGCCGGTGGTGCCGTCTCTTCTGCGCGGATTTTCAGCGCCGGTGAAATTGAAAAGCGACCTCACGGCGGCAGACCGTTTGTTCCTGCTGGCCCATGACAGTGACAGTTTCAATCGCTGGGAAGCGGGGCAGGAGATCGCCGCCGGCCTGATTATGGAACTGGTTGATGATATTGCTGCCGGGCGACCGTTGCATCTGGATGACGGCTTTAGCTCGGCGATGGGCAAGGTCATCGGCGACCTGGACTTGGACCGGGCGTTTAAAGCAGAGGTCCTGAGCCTGCCCAGTGAAGCTACTCTGGGTCAATATCGCAGTCCAGTGGATGTGGATGCCATTCATCAGGCGCGGAAATTTGTCCGGCACGCCTTGGCGGCAACACATGAGACAGCTCTGCAGAGCATATATAACGCCTGTCAGACAACGGGGTTTTATGCCTTCACACCACAAGCGGTGGCCGACCGCCGCCTGAAGAATGTTTGTTTGTCTTATCTGATGACGCAGGAGACGCCGGCAGTTTTCACGCAATCCATGGCGCAATTCAGCAACGCGGATAATATGACCGACGAGATCGCCGCCCTGTCCTGTATGGTCAACAGCGCTTTTTCAGAGACGCGAGACGCGGTGGAGAGCTTTTATGCCAAATGGCGTGATGATGATCTGGTGCTTGATAAATGGTTCTCGGTGCAGGCGGCGGTGAGCAAGCCGGAAACCCAGGACCTGATGCGTCGCCTGATCCAGCATCCAGACTTTGACTGGAATATGCCCAACCGGGTACGGTCGGTGGTGGGTCCCTTCTGCGGTCAGAACCTGACCTGTTTCCATGACAAGAGCGGGCGCGGTTATGCCTTTCTTGGTGATGTGATCGAGAAGCTGGACCCGATCAATCCGCAGATCGCTTCGCGTCTTGTACAGCCTCTGGGCCGCTGGAAGTATTATGACGCAGACCGGCAGAAATTGATGAAGGCGACATTGGAGCGCATATTGGCATTACCCAACCTGTCGGAAAATACTTATGAGATCGTCTCAAAGAGTTTGAAATAACGGTTAGTTCTGCAAATTTCGATAGTGATCTTCCGTGATCTGGCGGAAGGTCCCGTCTTCGGACATTTCCTTAATGATCCTGTTGATGTCCGTAAGGTCATTGGCCAGTGGTGACTTCTTTGAAATGCAGATATGAGTCAGGTTCGTACGGCTGAATTTATAGGGGGCAGTTATAATCTGGCCTTCATATCCCAGTTCGGCAATTTTCAGGAGACCGCTTTTTTCCTGAAAGGCAAAGGTGTCAATGCGCCCGTTCAGGAGCATGTGGATGTGGGATTCGATGCTGGTCACCGGTATTTTCTGGATTTTATCATCTTTGTCAAACCGGTCGAAATAGAGCGATTTTATACGGGTGCCGACTTTCAGGCCGTAAAGGTCTTCGTATTTTTCGATCCTGGTCGCCCTGTCTTTGAGAACGAAAAAGGCGCGGTAAGTCTTGCGTTTATGGGCATCGATGAAAATCAGTTTTTCCGTACGCTCTGGCGTTTTCAACAGTCCGGTGGACAGATCAACGCCGCCTTTTTCCAAAGTGTCGAGCCGACGCGCGAAGGGATAGGGCATGAAGGTGATCTGCCGTCCCATACGATCGGCCAGCGCCTGCAGTATTTTCCGCTCCAGCCCGTGAGGGAAATGTTCTGATACTGCCGCTCGCAATGGCGCCAGAGTGGGGGAAGGTTCCGCGGCATAAGCCGGAGACAAGAGGGAAATGTTGGTCAGACAAAAGAGAAAGCCTACTAAATATTTTCTATAACGTGACGCGCTTTTCATTGGGTGTATCTTCTTTTGGGCAGGCCCAGATGCCGGAAACTGAACTTGACGGCGGTCTGTCCGTCATATTGCGAAGCCCGAGTATACGCCGGCTTCATAAGGGGAAGCAAGGCCGTTGGTGGCTTTTCGAGGGAGAAGGGCCTGTTTCGGGCACCATGGGGGCCGTACGGCAGCCGATAACTGTCCTGTAGAACAGACTTTTGAAATAGTTTTTTTGCCGCTCGCGTTGTTATGATAGCCTGGGCTAGTATTCTGGGCTAGTATATTGAAATAATTATAATAACAAGATTGGGATGTGTTGTGTCTTCACCCTCGTATGACGTTTTGATTATTGGCGGCGGACCTGCGGGCAGTACGGCCGCGTCGTTGCTGAAAAAATACAATCCGGGCTTACGGGTTCTGGTTCTGGAAAGAGAAACATTCCCCCGCGAACATGTGGGGGAAAGCCAGTTGCCGCCGATCAGCAAAATCCTTGATGAAATGGGCTGCTGGGATAAGGTGGAAGCAGCAAATTTTCCGATAAAGGTTGGCGCGACTTACCGCTGGGGGACCAGCGACGACCTATGGGATTTTGAATTTCTCCCCCTCGACACCTTTAAGGATGAGGCCCGGCCGGCAAAATATGAAGGCCAGCGCGTGCAAACCGCCTTTCAGGTGGATCGCGCCATTTATGACACGATATTACTGGATCATGCGGCGGAACTGGGCGCGGAGGTGCGTCAGAACACTAAAGTCGCAAAAATCCATAAAGACGGTGACCGGGTCACCGGCGTGGAGCTGTCCGACGGCAGCCGGATTGAGGCGAAATATTATCTGGACGCGTCCGGTAACAGCGGCATATTACGCCGCGCCATGGGGATCGCCACCGAAGCGCCGACAAAATTACGTAACGTCGCCATGTGGGACTATTGGGATAATGCAGAATGGAGCGTTTCCATCGGCACCGGTGGCACAAGAGTGCTGGTGCTCAGCATTGATGTGGGCTGGATCTGGTTTATTCCGTTGGGCCCGACCCGCACCAGTATTGGCTTTATCTGCCCGGCCGACCATTACAAGAAAATGGAGATGACGACGGAGGAGCTCTATTTATCGGCGCTCGAGAAGCAGCCGCTGGTCAAGGAACTGACCGCCAAGGCGACCCGTGACGGCAAAGTGCAGGCGACGAAGGACTGGTCGTTTCTGGCCGACCGGCTGGTGGGCGAGAACTGGTTTTTGATCGGGGAGAGTTGTGGCTTTGCCGACCCCATTCTGGCGGCGGGCATGACGCTGGCCCACGGCGGCGCCCGCGAGGCGGCCTATACGATTTTGGAACTGGAGCGGGGCGAGCTGGACGGGGAGGCGCTGAAATCCCATTATTGCGAGACCCAGCGCACCCGGATTACGCAGCATATTCGCTTTGCCGATTTCTGGTATTCCGCCAATAAGCAATTCACCGACCTGCAGGAATATACCACCGAGATCGCCAAGGATGCGGGCTTGCGTCTTGATCCGCAGCAGGCGTTTCAGTGGCTGGGCACGGGTGGTTTTACCGGGGACGTCGCCGGACAGGCCGGATTGGGCGGGCTGGACCTCGGCGGGGTAAAGCAAATCACAGGTATGTTCACCGACGGGACCGTCGGCTGGTCCCTGTCAAAATACAATAAATTCAAGCTCAACCTGAAACGGGCGAGGGAAGATGTGGTCTTCAGTTATAAAGACGGGCGCATCGAGACACAAAAATGCTGGAAACGCGGTCAGAAGACACTGCTGGATTCAGGCCTTTATGCCTTGCTCATTCAGGTTTTGCAGCAGCATCAGGATATCGCCACCATTGCCCAGGCCTTGATGCAGTATCTCACCAAAACCAAGGCGGCGGCGACCCCGGAATTGGGACTGCAACTCGCGCTACAGTCTCTGGAAGTCATGCTGCTGGAAGGCTGGGTCACGGGCAAGTTGGACAAGAAGAAGCCCCGGTTAAATCTAAACTCCCCGCTCGAGGGTCAGATGATTCATAAAAACAAGGATTTGGCAGACAAGCTTTAGCGCATAAAAAAAGAGCCTCGGTAAGGAGGCTCTTTTCATTATTGTCTGAGATGTGACCCTAGCTTTGACGACGGCGACGCAGTGCGCCCATGCCGATCAGGCCAAATCCGAACAGCGCCAGAATTTCAGGCTCTGGAACGCTGGTGACGTCGACATTCAGGCTCCATGACCGCAAGTTTCCGGTATCACCACCGAAATTATCGGAAATGGACAGAGACCAGGTTCCAGCGAGATTTCCGCCGACAAATGTGGAGAGCAGGCCGTCCGGCGCGTAGGTACCGCCCGCATCGTCACCACCGCCGAGACCAGCACCTGCGTCTTCTGCCGCTGTTAAAGCGGCATCATCAAAAATTACAGAAGTGCCAAAGACGAAATCGGAGGAATCTCCGCAACATCCACCGCCAACAATCCCAGGGCGATCCATCAGGGTGATGGTGGTGAAGCCATCAGGACCGGTCAGTTGAATGATCAAATCACCAATCCAGGTATGTTCAATATCAAGTTCGATGGTAAGGCCGTCAATCATCCCGGTGTCGTTGATCAGCATATTTGAAACGAGGGAGGTATTATCCGTAATCGCCTGACCGGATGCTTGTGTGTATGTGGCCGGCGTGGCCATGGCTGCCATGGGCATCATAAAGCCAGATACAATGGCCAGGGTTGCCGCAGATTTTAAGAGTGTAGTTTTCATTATACGTCCAATACTATTTAAGTAGATATACAGGAGTGTACTATTCTTCTTTAGTGTCCTCTCCCTCCAGTGAAACATACCTGAAAAAAGATACCTTCACGATGTCAGCTACTATGCAAGCGGTGTGCCATTATTAAACTTTCATATAAAATCAAGGTGTTATGATTATTTGTGATAAATGACAGGCGGAATCTGTAAAGAATCCTGACTCTAAACCCTATTGTGTCACATAAATACGAGGTATTGCCTCCTATGAGAATGTATAATATTAATTATGCAGATACAGGTTGCTTTTTTCGGGGAGCGGAAGATATTTCCATATGGTAATTATATCAAATGGTTACGGTAAGAATTAACGAAAATGACATAAGATGTTATATATGTGTAAGGAATCTTGACACATTTTGAACACACTCATCTTATTCAGGGAAGCCGGGCGTTTCCGGGGGCGCATCGGGCAAGGCCGCCACATCGAGCGCCCGCGCTTCCGTCGCCATGCGGCGGGCCTCATCCAATATGCCGCCCGCAGAAATGCAGCCGGGAGCATCGGGGAGGATGACCCCGTAATCGCTGTCCGGGTCTTTATGCCAAATTGCGATATATAAATCGGTCTTTATTCTTTGCGATAAACCACCTCACCGCCGACGATGGTCAGGACCACATCCGCCGACATGATTTCGGTTTCCGGGATGGTCATGATGTCTTTCGACAGGATGGTGACATCGGCGAGCTTGCCGACCTCGATCGTGCCGCGCACCTCTTCCTGAAAGGCGGCATAGGCGGGCCAGAGGGTCAACATCTTGAGCGCGTCCAGGCGGCTCACCCGTTGTTCCGGATGCCAGCCCTTGGCGCTATAGCCCGAGAGATCCTTGCGGGCGACGGCGGCGTAGAATTCAATCCGCGGATCACCGATCTCCACCGGCGCGTCGGAACCGGCGGGCACCTTCAGGCCGAGCCTGATCATATTGGCCCAGGGGTAGGCGTTGGCGAGACGGGCCGGTCCGAGCCGGTTCGGCGCGAAATGCAGGTCGCCAATGGCGTGGCTTGGCTGCATGCTCGGGATGATGCCCAGCTCCTTGAAGCGGATCTGGTCATCGCGCTGGATATTCTGGGCGTGTTCAATGCGCCAGCGCGGGTCCTTGATGGCGCGCTCGGTTTCCGGCACGGCGGTGAGGGCCTCTTGATACCAGTCGAGCACCAGACGATTGGCCCGGTCGCCGATGGCGTGGGTTTCGATCTGCACACCCTTTCTCAAAGCGCTGATCATCACCGGCAGAGCGGCCTCTCGGGTGGTCAGCAGCAGGCCGCGGCTGTTCGCGTCATGATATTTGTCGATTAGGGCCGCCCCGCGTGAGCCGAGGGCCCCGTCGGCATAAAGCTTGATGCCGCGCACATCAAGCCAGTGGTCCGGATCGACCTCAACCCCTTGTTCGAGGAGCTTGGCGGCCTCCGGGCCGCTGTCCATGGCGTAGTAAAGCCGATGTTTGAGCCTGCCTTCGGCGCGCAATTCCTTCAGCAGGGCGATATCAGAAAAGCTGCCGCCGGCGTTTTGGGTCTGGGTCCAGCCGACGGAGACATTACGCGCGAGCGCCGTGGTGAGCGCCTTTTTGTCATCGGCGCGGCTGGGGGACGGCACATGTTTGTATATCAGTTCCATGGCGTGATCGACCAGCATGCCGGTTAGCGCGCCCGTGTCGTCTTTCGAGATCGCACCGCCGTCCGGCGCTGGCGTGTTTTCGGTGATCCCGGCCAGGGTCAGGGCGTAGCTATTGGCGACCAGGGCATGGCCGTCGGCGCGGGTCAGCACGATCGGGCGGTCCTTGGCGATCTGGTCCAGGTCATGACGGGTGGGGAAACGCCCCTCCGGCCAGACTTTCTCGATCCAGCCGCGACCGACGATCCAGTCGCCGGGTTTGGTGGTCTCGGCGTAGGCGCGCACCTTGTCCATGACTTCTTTCAGGCTGTTGATTTCCTGCAGGTTGAGGGTCAGTTCGCGGTAACCGACGCCTTTCAGATGCGCGTGGGCGTCGGTGAAGCCGGGATAGACATAGGCGCCTTGCAGATCAATCTGTTTGGTGTCGGGGCAATAGGCGGTCTTGTCGTCGAGAGAGAGGATTTTTCCTTCTTTGACGGCAAGTCGGCTGGCGGTCGCGGTTGTGGCAAGGCCTGTATAAATATGGCCGTTGACCAGAAGCAAGTCAGCAGAGACACAGGCGGCGTTGGCCGATGCACTGACCAGCAGACTGGCGCTTAGGGTGGATAGGAGGAGGCTTTTCTTCATGACTTTCCCTCTTTTGTTGTGTGTTTCCGGTCCGGGGTTAGAAATGTGCCCCGATGCCAATGACCGGCCCGCTGCCGCCGATACTGTTGCCGGCTATCTTGATGCGATATTCGGCCGTGAGCGTAACATAACTTCTGTAGGCCTGATAGGGGGTATCGTTGAAATAGAAGCGCAGGCTGGCGCCGGGACCGGCCTCGATCAGACTGGCGGTGCGATAACGATCCTTTTGCCAGGTGGCGAGCGCGAGAAGGTGTGGACGCAGGACCAGTCCGGGACCAAGTTTCATATTGTAGCCGCCGTCGGCCTGAGCTGTGAGAAACATATCCGGGTCAGCGGGCCGGATCAGGGCGGCATCAAGATAGAGACTGTAGCTCAGCCAGCGGGAGACGTCTTCGCGATAATCCGTGCCGTGATCGCGGGAATAGCCGGCGCGCAACATCCAGTCATGACGGGTGAAGTCCCCGACCTTGATCAGGCGTTCGGCACTTAACACCAGATTATGGCGCGTCAAAGGTTTATAGCGCAGGCCAAGCCCGGCCTGATAGCTTTTATCGTTCAGGCGCAGGCTGTCTTGCACCATTCCGGCGAGCAGACGTCCATAAACCTGAAACCGTCGGCCATTTCGGTACCCGATGCCGGGGGGCTGGTAACTGACCTCTATACCGGTCAGGGATTGGGTCAGGTCGGCACCGATATTTCGCGGCCGGGCGTTGCTTTCGTCGCGGTATATCCAGTAGCCGTCAATATCAAACCGGTTCTGTAACTGTTCCACTTCCCGTCGGAGAGGAAAGGGCGCGGGCTGGGGGGAGGACAGTTCTATCGCCCGGCGAAAGCCGTGGATGGCCTCAGTGTTGCGGCCAAGCTTTTTCGCGGCATAGGCCGATTGCAGAATAAGATGGCGGTTGTCAGGAGCATCGCGGATCGCCAATTTGAAATATGTCATGGCCTGATAATAGTCTTCACGGGCATAAGCGAGATACCCCAGTTGCGCGGCCGTGCGTTTGGAACGGGGTGGGGAAGGATGATCAGGGGGTGCCGCCGGGGCTGTTTCGACCCTCGTCGGGGGCGTCTTCGTGACCTTCACCTTAACCGGGGGCGTGGTGGCGGTAAACGTCTCGGCATAATCTTCGCGGAGCGCGGCGAGATAAAGCATCGGACGCGGTGTTGTGTGGCGGGGATCTGTCCGGGAACGGGCGGGTGACCGCATCTGTTGGCGTGGCGGGGGCGTTATGGGGGTAGCCATGTGGGGAAAGAGGGGCTGCGGGGTATGACGCGCCGTCATTTCCCAGGCAGGATAACCGGTGAAATAAGCGTATTCTTCCCGGGCGTAGCTGCTGTGCAGGAACAAAAATGTCAGGGCAATCAGAACCGTGACGCAGAAATCGATCAGGGAAAGGAACTTAACCCGGGTGGTCATGGCGTAAATCCTGAAGTCGCAACGTATCCTGAAGCTGTCGCGGTGTAATATAGCCGTTCTGAAGCAACATCTGACCCAGAGGCATGCCAGTTTTTTTTTGGTGGCGCAGGGCGTTTTTCAGGTCCCTGGCGTTGATATAATCCTGATGCACCAGCAGGTCGCCGAGCTTCTGACGAAAGGATTTAAGCTGCGTGTGATCAGGAAAGGCATGATCGGTCTTGTCCCATACCAAGGGGGTGCCCCGTATCAGATGGGTGCTGTAGAGCAGGATGGCGCGTAAGGAGGCCACCCCATTGAGGATATTGCCCCAGAGTTGGCGCGGCACAGAAAACAGCCCGGCGAGCAGGCCATAGGTGCGATAGGTGAACCATATCCTGTGCAGTCCCCGATTAACGAGAAAAGCGAAATTAGCCCATAACAGGGGCACCAGCCATTCTCCCTGGCGGACCAGAGGCGGGTAGCGATAGCTTTGCGGCATCAGGGCTTCTGCCAACCAGACGAGGAGAATGTTCACTAAAATAAAATATGCCAACAATGACAGTTGCGCGGTAATAATGCCTTTGCGGTCGCGCAGCAAAACATATTTCAGGGCAAACGATCCCTGCCATTTTTGTCGCCGGAATCCCTGAAAGGCGATGCCCATCAGCCAACGACTTTTTTGTCGAATGACGCTACGCATTGTATTGGGGAAGAATTCGCGTGTGGCGATGATAGAGCCGCGACCGGCGGGGAACCGGGCGAAGATCAGATTTAGACCATATTGACGGAGCCGTAAGGACAGGTCGTAATCCTCGGTCAGGTTGTCGGTATCAAAGGGAACAATGTGCGGCGGCGCGGCGAGCAGGGTCATGGCGCGGCGGCTGAGTGCGGTGCCGACCCCGGCGGAAGGCACATGTCCGGTCAGGCTTTCCCGCGCCACCAGTTCCTTGATGTGGTTCTCGGCAAATTCATCCTGATAATGCCCTCCGGTCAGATCATACCAGGGGCGTTCCAGGGGAATAACCGGGATTTGGATCATGTCTTTGCGGGGAATGAGGTGATTATAGAGTTTGAGTTCAAGAGGATGGACAATATCCTCTGCATCATGCAGAACGAAGCCGGCGAAACACAGGTGGCGTCTGTGTTCAAAATCAATGATATCACGATGAATGTGGTTGAGGCAGTCGGCCTTGCTGGTTGGGCCATCATGGCTGACCAGGGATAAATGCACCTGAGGGAAAAGAGGGATCAGTTGTTCTATTGCCGCACGGGTTTTATGGTCATTGGGATAAACGCCGACAAAAATATGATATTTTTCGTACTGGTAACTGTGGCAGCTGTTGCGGATCATGTCGCCGATTACATTGGCTTCGCACCAGGTGGGGATCATGATGGCGAAATTTTGTTCAGGCCGCCGCATCAGGTCGCGGGCTTTAAAGGATCGAATGCGTTTATGGAAAAAGAAACGTCGGCGGATGCGGTTGAAAATATAATAGACATCGATAAAGGCGTCGTCGATATTGCTGAGCAAGATCAGAACCGCCGTGACGATCAGAAGAATTTTTAAGCAAAACAAATAACTGGTGAAAACAATAAGCATACTGCTCCCCCCCATCTATTGTTTCTCATAGGTTGTGCAGGACTATACAACATCTCGTTAAAAATATCCATAGCGAGAATATATAAGACGGATTAAAGGGCTGGTTTTGGACGAAATAAGCGTATAAAGTTATGCTCTCGGGTAATCGTGATCTGTAGTAACAGGATGAAATATAAGCAGTATGACGGATGAATTGCATAAACAGGACCTGGAAAAATTTCTGGCCGAAAAGCAGCTGAATGACCATTGGAAAAAATGGGTCCGCACCAACCTTGATGCGGGGTGTGACAAGAACGGTATGTTCCGGATCATGATAGATGAGGGGTTCAGTTATGAGGTGGCCAAGGCGGCGCTGAACTTCGAACCGGCAATTCCCGTAGACCAGATTATCAATCCGCTGAAACGTTACAAAGATGCCCGGATGCGTGAAACGGCCTCCCCCTTCATTCCCAATGCCGTACGTCAGAATGTTGAGGGATTTGAGCTTTACGTGTTGGATGATTTTCTTAATGAGGCGGAATGTGATGCGTTGAGGCGCAAGGTGCAACGCGAGGCGCCGTCGACGGGCATTGCCCTAAAGGATGAAAACGATCCGTCATTTTGCACAAGAAACCATGATCTGGGGGGGATCAAAGACACTTTGTTTCAGGACGTGGATCGGCGGATTTGTTCCGTGCTGGGGTTATCACCAAAACATGCGGAGCCTCTACAGGCGCAATTTTATGAGGCAGGACAGACTTTTTATCCGAAAAGGGATTTCTTCGAAGCCGATGACCTTATTGAAAAGGGCGGGGCGCTCGGACAACGCAGTTACAGTTTTGTGATTTATCTTGAGGAGACAAGTGTCGGCGGGGGGCTGAGTTTTCCTGAAGTCGATCACTCGGTGCCTGTGAAGCGAGGGCGCGCCGTGATTTGGAACAATCTTTTTCCCGACGGCACCGTTAATGACAAGGCCGTTCATCTGTGTCGCCCTGTGGAGAAGGGGTGCGGGTTGATTTTGAAGAAAATTTTCCGTACCGAAAATGGCTTGCCTGCCTTCAAGCGTCTGGATAAGGAGAATGTACCCAATTATACCACTATTGGGTTTGAGCGAGACCGGTTGCCGAAGCCGTTGCTGGATAAGATTATGGATTTTTATCGGAAGAATTTTCACGCCCAGGTGCCGGAAACGGTTGCGGAGAGATTTATCAAGAATGCCAAGACGGACACGGCGAAGAGCAGCCTCATTCAGTTACCGAAATCACTGGAGAAGGAGATACAGGCCTGTCTGAAACCGGTGCTGGAAATATGGAGCGGGCTGAAACTTGAACCGACCTTTGTTTACGGCATTCGGGTCTATCATCATGGGACTGCGCTGAAGGTGCATCGGGACCGCAACGGGACCCATATCATCGGGGTCATTATCAATATTGATCAGGAAGTGACTGACCCCTGGCCTTTGAGGATTGAGGACAATTATTACCGTAAGCACGATATTTTCCTGGAACCGGGCGATGTCATTTATTATGAAGCAACCCGCCTTGCGCATGGGCGTCCGCAGCCATTCAATGGAAAATTATACACCAATATTTTCAGCCATTTTAAAATCGCTGACAAGAGCTGACAGGGGATAAATAAAAGGCAGCCCCGGAGGCTGCCTTTTATGAAATTATTTCTGCAGTCTGTTTTTCTTTTTGCGCCGATAGGCGGTAAAGCCCCAACCCAGCCCAAACAGGGCCAGCATGGGAGGCGCCGAAACATTGACGATATAGAGCGTCATGCTGTCCTTGGCATTTAACGGCGTGCCGTTATTGCTGACATTTATGCCATCATATTCAAATGCGCCGCCGGTATAATCAATGACAAGATCAATAACATAGCTTCCCAGCCCGGGGAATTCTGTCCCGGTGGCGGAGAACAGGTTGTTGTAATTGGCGATGACGTCATAGAGCCGCAAGTCGTTTCCTAAAATGATGGTGTTTCCATCGTTTAAGTGAAGCTCCCAGCTGATGTCGAATAAGGCATCAAAACCGGCGTCACCCAGTTGGGCCTCAATATCACATAGTGAAACAGCTGATATGCTCGAAGAATCGACTGTGCAGCCATCCAGATTAAAATCCATTCCATCATAGATGCTCTGGTCCGGTCCCGCATTCGCATAAAGCTCTTCTGGGTCAGTCGGATCGGTCGGATCAGTTGGATCAGTCGGATCGGTCGGATCAGTTGGGTCCGTTGGATCCGTCGGATCAGTTGGATCGGTCGGGTCCGTTGGATCAGTTGGATCAGTCGGATCAGTCGGATCAGTTGGGTCCGTTGGATCGGTCGGATCAGTCGGATCAGTCGGATCAGTTGGATCAGTCGGGTCCGTTGGATCAGTCGGATCAGTTGGATCAGTCGGGTCCGTTGGATCAGTCGGATCAGTTGGGTCCGTTGGATCGGTCGGATCAGTTGGATCGGTCGGGTCCGTTGGATCAGTTGGATCAGTCGGATCGGTCGGGTCCGTTGGATCAGTTGGATTAGTCGGATCAGTCGGATCAGTCGGATCGGTTGGATCAGTTGGATCGGTCGGGTCCGTTGGATCAGTAGGATCAGTCGGATCAGTCGGATCAGTTGGATCGGTCGGATCAGTTGGGTCCGTTGGATCCGTCGGATCAGTTGGATCGGTCGGGTCCGTTGGATCAGTTGGATCAGTCGGATCAGTCGGATCAGTTGGGTCCGTTGGATCAGTCGGATCAGTTGGATCAGTCGGGTCCGTTGGATCAGTCGGATCAGTTGGATCAGTCGGGTCCGTTGGATCAGTCGGATCAGTTGGGTCCGTTGGATCGGTCGGATCAGTTGGATCGGTCGGGTCCGTTGGATCAGTTGGATCAGTCGGATCGGTCGGGTCCGTTGGATCAGTTGGATTAGTCGGATCAGTCGGATCAGTCGGATCGGTTGGATCAGTTGGATCGGTCGGGTCCGTTGGATCAGTAGGATCAGTTGGATCAGTCGGATCAGTCGGATCAGTTGGATCGGTCGGATCAGTTGGGTCCGTTGGATCCGTCGGATCAGTTGGATCGGTCGGGTCCGTTGGATCAGTTGGATCAGTCGGATCAGTCGGATCAGTTGGGTCCGTTGGATCGGTCGGATCAGTCGGATCAGTCGGATCAGTCGGGTCCGTTGGATCGGTTGGATCAGTCGGATCAGTTGGATCGGTCGGATCAGTTGGGTCCGTTGGACCGGTCGGTGCAGCCAAGCCGCCGTTCCCTGATCCATCTAATGTCTGGGCGTTCGGGCCGAGGGCGGATCGGGTATTCGGGTTGGAGAAAAACTGGGCAAAGGTTTTGGCCGTGAAATCATTGTTAAATGTCTGGTCTGTGGTGTCAATACCACCTGGGGCGGTATTCTCCAGCATTGCCAGCAACTGCTCATTCAACTCTTTTTCCATGCTGTCGGTATCGGCGACAGTCATGATTACTCCAACGATATAGGTTTCTGCTTCTTTTTCTGCTTCGAACCGCATATTGATCGGCTCACCGGTGTTTCTGACCAGTGTGGTCAGCATCCAGCCGTCAATGTCATTTTTTTCTTCCCGGCCAAGCCCGAGAGGTTTGACGTCACTGTTGGAAGCCACAAGTCCGGTGTCTTCTGCCCCGAACAGAGCAATACCATTGTTTGATAACTTGGCCCATTGCTGGGTGCCGGTTTTCGCGGTGTCAATCACGCGCAATTCGTTGCCGTTGACGCCAAATTTATGACCGAAAGGATGGGTCAGGCTTTTGCCGGTCGGCAGCGGTGCAGAAAATATGTACAGGCGATAAGAGCCTTTTTTGACATCTGGAATGCCGAAGGCTTCGACATTCAGAATACCGTCCTTGATAAAATCATTTTCTTTTGAGGCTTCGAGCGCGATGAGTCGGTTGCCTTCAAGGTGAGGGTCACTTGGCGCCACCCGGATAAACCCCCGGTGAGGGGTTTTCTTATGGGGGCCAAAATCCCATCCGATATCATCATATCCCAAACCAAAATCTGAAATGGAATCATAGGGCAAGGCATAGGCGGAACTCGCGGCGCGGGCGGCGGCGTCAATGACCCGTGATGCCGCTTCCTGCAGTGCCGCGGCATTGGCCGCCAGACTTGAACCGCCAAGGTCGGTGAGGATGCCGGATGCCAGATCGGTTATTTTGTCTGTTTTCCCGGCGGAACTGTCAAAATACTTTTGCAGAGTTTGCAGGGCTTCCGGACTGCCGTCGATGGCCGCCTTGACCGCATCCTCGCGGGAAACGAGGCTCTGGGGCGGTGGTGTCAGTTTAGGGACAAACGGAATATCCCGGGGAAGGCTGGTTTTTTCAAGGCTAGTGTCGGGATGTCCGGTTTCCGGCAGGCGATCCAGGCGGGTATCGGCATAGCCGGTCCCTTGTGATATCAAGGGGCGTGATGAGGGGGATGAAACGGATGTATTTTCTTCCTGCGGCGCGGTAACAATAATTCCCTCTGACGTTTGGGCATTACGTTTGTCCGGGGACATCAGGTCAATTTGGTCCTGGAGTGCTTGCTTGCTCGCCTCGTTATCAACGAGGTCGTTATAAACCCATGTACTCAAGGCGATCGTGCTTGCGACTGCCAATAATTTATACTTTAACTCCATCAACCACGTCCTGTAACCACGCTATTGCGCCAATTCTATTTTGTATATTTTTTAATTCAATATTTCACCAATGCGCTATTTTAAATTATAAGGTTTTAAAAGGTTAATAACAAACACGGTTAAAAAAGAGTAAAGGTTATACAAGGCCTAGCGCCTTCCTATATAGCAGTTAAAGTGAATATGCAATGAATAGCCAGCCTCTTCAGAGGGGCTTTGTCGTTGATTTCTGCCTGTATTTAGAATGACCTGGATGATGTACTATATTATTTTTTAAGGAAGATTTCGTCATAATGGCGAAGCATACAGGAAAATATAAATCATGAGCGCGGGAAAGCAAATAACATTGAATACAATCTTTGCAGGGATGGCTGACCTCGAATCAGGATGGGTCTGGCTTGCCGGGGCTGGTCCGGGCGATCCCGGTTTGGTATCTCTGTTGACGTTAAAGGCGCTTCAACAAGCCGATGTTGTGGTCTATGACGCTTTGGTCGGGCAGGGTGTTCTGGATATGGCGGGGGAACAGGCTGTTCTGGAATTTGCCGGAAAGCGCGGGGGGCAGCCGTCGGCCAAACAGGCGGATATTTCCGATCGACTGGTGCAACATGCGACGTCAGGCAAAAAAGTTCTGCGGTTAAAGGGCGGCGACCCCTTTGTCTTTGGGCGTGGCGGTGAAGAGGCACGTCATCTGGTGGAGGCTAAAATCCCTTTCCGGGTTGTGCCTGGGATTACCGCCGGGATCGGCGGGCTGGCTTATGCCGGTATTCCGGTGACGGACCGTCATACAAATTCGGCGGTAACTTTCCTGACCGGCCACGGCGAAGATGGCGGCTTGTCTAAAGATATTGACTGGGATGCATTGGCAAAATCTTCGCCGGTGATCGTGGTTTACATGGCGTTGAGCCGAATTAAACAGATGACGGAGCAATTTCTCCGCTCAGGACGCCGTCCGGATGAAGCGGTGGCGGTGATCAGTAAAGCGAGTACCCCGGATCAGAGGGTTCTGGAAACCACACTGGCGCGGGCGGCAGAGGATGTGGCGAAGGCGAAAATGGTCGCGCCGGCGATGATCGTGCTCGGGGAAAACACCAAGTTGCGGGCGGGCCTCGATTGGCAAGGGGCGATGGCGGGGCGTATTCTGGATGCGGACCTGTCCGGCATTATCCCCCAAGGGAAGGTGCCGCCAAAAGGGTGTTAGATATAACGCCCGAGGACATAACGGAAACAGAGATACAAACCGCCAACCATGGTCGCCAGCACCAGTAGAATATCGAAATAAGCCTGGCTGAGAAAGCCGAAAATAAACCGGGTTTCCTGCTTGATCGCGACGGCTTCCTGATCGGTGAGAGGTCCTTCAACGGCGAACCCGAGGTCTCTGGTATGTTCCACCTGCCGGTAATTTTCCTGTGCCATATCAAAATCAAGTTGCATGATATTGGCAACCTTTTTCTGATACCCGAACGTGATGGCTTTCGAGGTGAAGTAAATGGTTCTGAGGCTGGGGTCATCCTTGAAATTGTCAAGAAAAGAGCCGACGACGCCTCCTGCTCCCGGCAATGACGTGAACGCCGGACCTGCCGGTTCGATAATGCCCTGGGTGAGGGCCGGGACACTGTGGGAGGTCAAAGAGGAAAAACCTTCAGAGGGAAATGTCGCCGCCTGTGGCGTTGAAAAGGCGGCAGGATCGAATATATTCGGTGGATTTTGTTCGTGGCGGTTCTGAAAGCTCGATAGCTTGTTATAAATAATGATATTATGGTGCAATTCATAAGCGTCTTTTTTTTTGGTGTCAGATTGTATGATGCCCGCATGGCTGGCGAACAGCGGCGCAAATAATCCCGGAAAGAGAAGCGCGAAGACCCGCAGAAATTTTGTAATCTTGTTCAAATGACGCGCCATTTTAAATTGTTGATCCTTGTTTAAAATAATCCATACAGGGTTTTAGTTAAAGAATTTTTTAAATTTCGTTCGAAAGGGGTATTTTTGCATTTTAACAGATTTGTCCCCTATCGGCCTTGATCTTTGAGGTCGGTCCGGCAATAAAGGGGCTTGCTCATGAAAAGACAGGAAACTTTGTGCGACATTTTCAGAAGATAATATTTGCAGTGGCCGTGATTATGCTGGGGTTCAGCATCTGGTATTACGCCGATGTCACAACCCCGCCGCCGGCACCGGCGCCGGTCATCGTGTCGCCCATCCAGGAAGACGAGGTACCGACCGCTGGTGCGGAATTTGATGTTCGCGACTATGGGGTGTCGGAAAAAGAAGCACCGGCCATGAATGCCTATTTTGCCGAGGTGAAAGCGGAAGTCACAGATGTTTTGAACCGGGACGAAACAGTTGTTGTCACCATGAATGACTTTAAAACCAGAGATGCCTATAAACAAAAGCTCTATATGGCGCTGAGCATGGCCAACCGCCTGAAAGTGGTTTCCGCAACAGCCTGTGACCGGTTGAAAAAGAAACTGGACGAAACAAAGAGCGCCGATCAGCAAGAGAAGATCAGGCGCTCTTCTGAATATGTGGTGTGTTTTCCCGCGAAATGGTGATCCTGCTTTATTCTGGCAGGGTCTGGCCCAGAATGCGCAGGGCGTTGCCCCCCATAATCTTGCGGATATCTTCTTCGGCAAAACCGACATTCATCAGTTCTTCTGTGATCAGGGCCATGCCGCCGGCATCAAAAGGTGCGGTGATGGCGCCGTCAAAGTCTGATCCAAGGCCGACGTGATCGACGCCCACCAGATCCGCGACATATTTGATCGCCGTGACAATACCTTTGGGGCTTGGGTCACAAACGGCGACATCCCAGAAACCGACCCCGATCATACCACCGGTCTTGGCGACGCCTTTGATATGTGCATCATTGAGATTGCGTTGATTATCACACACCCCGCGCACCCCGGTATGGGATGACACAACCGGGGTCGTGGCCTGGGCGAGAATATCGTCAATCAGTTTGGGGGACGCATGGGCAATATCGATCAGCATGCCGCGTTGCTGCATGTCCTGAAAAACCTGGGCGCCAAAATCAGTCAGACCGCCGAGACTGACCCCGTGGGCGGAGCCGCCGAGTTCCGTGTCAAAAAAATGTGTCGCTGCCATCATGCGGAAACCGGCATCAAACATGGTCTTGACGTTGGCCAGATCGCCTTCCAGAACCTGGGCGCCCTCTATGCCGAGGAATCCGGCGGTGATTTTCTGTCCGTCCTGTCGGGCTGCGACAAAGTCCGCCAGGTCGCTTTTTGTTTTGATCAGGGTGAACTGACCCGCCGAACGATCGGCATAATCATGGAGTTTCTTTGATTGGAAAAGAGCGCGTTCTTTCAGGCTGTTTAATGCTTTGAACGGCCAGTGCTGCGCGAAAGCCAACAGGGTGATCTGGTCGCTGTCAGCTGTATTCTTGTGGATGTTGATGCCTTTGGGCACCTTGCTGACAATGGTGAAGGCCTGAAGCGACAGATTGCCTTTTCGCAACCGCGGCAAATCAATCAGGCCCCGGTCGCTCTGTTCCAGAAAGTCGCGGTTCCATAACAGGAAATCGCCATGCATGTCGGCGACAATCAGGCTGTCATGCAGCCTCTGGGCAGGTTCGCTGACGGTATAGGGACCGGATTCAAGGGCCTGGTTCATCTGGGCATCCATATGGGCCGCGTAACGGGGCAGGGCGATGTAGTATACCACCAGGGCCAGCGCCACAATCACCAGTAAAACAGCCATTAATTTTCCACGTTTTTTGTGTTCCAGAGCCGCCATGATATTTTCTCTCCCTTATATAAATCATACGTTTGATTTTAGTATGCCGTCATTTCAGGACCACCGCAACAGAAAGATGTGTCTGGGCTTGATAACCTAACCGACTTTTTATGTTACTTGATTTATCAATTATTATCCTATACCTGTAAATCAGGTAAAGTGAGTGTTCAGTCCCGATGTCAAAACTAAATTCTACGCAAGCAGCGAATAATAATCTGACAGAAAACAATACCGCAGGCGTACTCTGTGGGTTGGCGGCTTTTGTGATTTGGGGGCTGGTGCCGATCTTCTTCAAGGAGATTTCCCATGTGCCGCCGTTGGAATTTCTTGCGCATCGAATGGTCTGGTCTTTTGTGCTGTTGATTTTTATGTTGTTCTTTCGCCGCTCGCTGCCGACCTTGATCAAGGATGTCAGGGCGATCATGTCCAACCGCAGGCTGTTGATGATGCTGTTTGCCTCGGCAACATTGATCAGCTGTAACTGGCTGATTTATATCTGGGCGGTGGCGAATAATCATGTGGTGGAGGCCAGTCTGGGTTATTTCATCAATCCTCTGGTCAATGTGGCGTTTGGTATATTGTTCCTGGGGGAGCGGTTAACCAAAACAAAACTGATGGCGGTCGGACTGGCGGCGATCGGGGTTCTTTATATGGTGGTCAACAGTGGTATTTTCCCCTGGATTGCGCTTGTTCTTGGTGTCTTATTCGCCCTTTATGGTCTGATCCGCAAAAAAGCCCATGTGGGATCCGTGATCGGATTGTGGATTGAATTGTTGCTGCTGATGCCGGTGGTTATTGGTTATATGCTGTATGTCAATGTTACGACGGGCGGCGGTTTTATGGGGATCGACAAACATGATGATTATACCTGGATGATGTTGATGTTGAGCGGGGTGGTGACTACGGCGCCGTTGGTTCTGTTTGCTTCTGCGGCCATCCGGATTCCCTTGTCCACCATCGGTCTGCTGCAATATATCGCGCCGTCGATGAGCCTGCTTCTGGCGATTTTCCTGTGGCATGAACCGTTCACCAGCACGCATCTGGTGGCCTTTAGCTGCATCTGGGGAGCATTGATTATCTACAGTGTTGACAGCTTCATTCTCAACCGGAAGCGGCCTGTCTCCCCCCTGTAATCGGATAAAATTCTCATTTACGATAAAGTGATTTCGCAAAACATGTTTTTTCGATTAGGCTGGGATTATGGAGCGGATATTAATAATTGGGAGTGAATGGAATGACGACATTTAAAGTGAATGGCGCGGCGCGGTCTTTTGACGGCGACCCCGACACACCGCTTTTGTGGTATCTCAGAGATGAGGCTGGACTGACGGGCACCAAATTCGGCTGTGGCGCAGGATTATGTGGGGCCTGCACGGTGCATGTGAATGGGGAGGCGGTGCGTTCCTGTCAAACGCTGGTCGCTGATATTGCCGGGGCTGAAGTGCTCACCATTGAAGGCTTATCGGCCAAGGCCGACCATCCGCTGCAAAAAGCCTGGACTGATCTTAATGTGCCACAGTGCGGTTATTGTCAGGCGGGGCAGATCATGCAGGCGGCGGCGCTCTTGCAAAGTAATCCCGAGATCAGCGACGCGGCGATTGAAGAGGGCATGTATGGCAATATCTGTCGCTGTGGCACCTATCAAAGGATCACAAAAGCCATTCGTCAGGCGCGGGAGATGATGAAATGAACATGATCAAAAATATCAGTCATCAGAAGCTTGATCGCCGGACGATCTTAAAGAATATGGCAACGGGATCTCTGGTGCTTGGCATATCGGTCACCGGCGGCGGCTTTGGCCTGCCGGCCTTCGCGGAAACCAGTGGTCCTTTTATTCCCAATGTCTTTGTTGCCATAGACCCGGACGGCACCCTGCATATCACCGCGCACCGTTCAGAAATGGGCACGGGCATTCGCACCGGCCTGCCGATGGTGGTGGCCGAGGAAATGAACGCCGACTGGGCCCGGGTGAAAATCCCGCAGGGCGACGGCGACAAGAAATACGGCTCGCAGAATACCGACGGATCCCGGTCTATCCGGCGGTTTTTTGACCGTATGCGTGAAGCGGGGGCCGCGGCGCGGCTGATGATGGAACGGGCGGCAGCCAAACAGTGGGGCGTTGCGGTTTCCGATGTTCGGGCTGAAAATCACGAGATTATCCTGAAAGACGGCAGCAAACGCATGGGCTTTGGCGCGGCGGCTGTGCTGGCGCGGGATGAGGCGGTGCCGGAGGTTTCCGAACTGACCTTCAAGGACCGCAAGGACTACCGGATTGTCGGCACCGAAACGAAAATTATCGATCTGCCGGCGATCATAGATGGCACCGCCACATACGGTATTGATGGCAAGCTGGACGGTCTGCATTATGCGGTGATCGCAAGGCCGCCGGTTTTTCGGGGCAGCGTGAAATCCGTTGACACCTTAGCTGCGCTAAAAATTCCTGGTGTGGTGAAAGTGGTTGAGATGCCGTCGCTGCCCCCGCAAGGCCCGGTGTTTTTCCGGCCTCTGGGCGGGGTTGCCGTGATTGCCACCAGCACCTGGGCGGCGATGAAAGGCCGGGACGCGCTGAAAATTACCTGGGATAATGGCCCGAACGCCACGCATAATTCTGCTGACTATATGAAGACGCTGGATAAATCCTGCGACGGACCGGCGAAATTTGTTGGCCGCCGGCAAGGTGACGTCGCGGCGGCGTTGAAGAAGGCTGAGACGGTGCATAACGCTACCTACGAAGTACCTTATCTTGAACATGCTACTCTGGAGCCGCCCGCGGCGACCGCTGTTTTCGCTGACGGCAAGATGGAGGTATGGGCCCCGGTGCAGGACCCCCAGGGAACGATCATGGCGGTGGCTGGTGTGCTCGGCGTGCCAGAGCCGGATGTGACGGTGCATGTCACCCTGCTCGGCGGCGCCTTTGGTCGCAAGTCGAAGCCTGATTTCGTCGTTGAAGCCGGATATCTGGCGAAGGAAACCGGCCTGCCGATCAAAGTTACCTGGAGCCGGGAAGACCAGACACGTCACGGTTTCTATCATGCCGCCAGTGTGCAGAAGATGAGCGCGGGTCTCGATAAAAAAGGCAAAGCCATCGCCTGGCATCACCGGCTGGCCTATCCGACGATCATGTCCAACTTCATGCCCGACCCGCAGGTCGCGGCCGATTGGGAAATGTGTCTCGGGGCGGTGGATCTTCCCTATGATATCAAGGACATCACGGTGGAAGCCATGCCCGCCAAGGCGCATGTGCGGATTGGCTGGCTGCGGTCGGTGAATAACATCCAGCAGGTCTTCGCCATTGGCTCCTTCATCGACGAGCTGGCCCATAAGGCGGGGCAAGACCCGAAGGATTATCTCTTGAAGGCGATCGGTGCGCCGCGCGCCATTGATCTGGATGCGTTTGAGGCCAAGGGCAATTACGGCGAGCCATTGGCGAAATATCCCTTCAAGACAAAACGTTTGACCAACGTGATAGACCTTGCGGCTAAAAAGGCCAACTGGGGGCGCAAATTACCCAAGGGCCACGCCCAAGGGATTTTCGGCCATCGCAGTTTTCTGTCCTACATTGGCATGGTGGTGGAAGCCTCCGTCGAAGCGGGCGAGGTGAAGGTGCACCGGGTTGATGTGGCGGTGGATTGCGGTCTGGCGGTCAATCCTGACCGGATCAGGTCCCAGATGGAAGGGGCGGTGATTTTCGGTCTGTCGCTGGCGCTTCTCTCTGAAATCACCATAGAGAACGGGGCGGTGGTCGAGGGCAACTTCGATGGTTACCGTCTGGCGCGAACCGATATTAATCCAGAGGTGCATGTTCATCTGGTGGAGAGTGACGAGCTGCCCACCGGGGTTGGCGAGCCGGGCGTGCCACCCGTGGCGCCGGCGCTATGCAATGCGATCTTCGCCGCCATTGGCAAGCGCATCCGTCGTCTGCCAATTGGTGATCAACTGGCATAAAAGCTGCTTTTCCATTCTGATGCACCGCAAAGAACGCCCAGACCGGGCTCTTTGCGGTGAACTCTCTTGTTTTTGCGATAAAGGCCGTTCGGTATTTCCTGAAAATAGATTACTCTTTTACTGTAGAGAGGCACCCGCGCAAGGGGCCCGTTTTCACGAAGATATTGGATGGGAGCTTTCAATGATCAAATTCAGGGTGAATGGCAAAGGCCATTCTTTTGACGGTGATATGGACATGCCGTTATTGTGGTATCTGCGGGAGGACGCGGATATGAAGGGAACAAAATTCGGCTGCGGCATCGGCGAATGCGGCGCCTGTACCGTACATATGGGGGATGTGGCGGTGCGTTCCTGTTCGGTGCCGATGTCCGCCCTTGACGGGGGGGAGATCACCACCATCGAAGGGTTAGCGCAGAAGAGCCGTCTGCATGCGGTGCAGCAGGCCTGGATCGACGAAGATGTGGCCCAATGCGGCTACTGTCAGGCCGGGCAGGTTATGGCGACAGCAGCCTTTTTGAAGGAATACCCCACACCAACCGACGCCGATATAGACGAAAATCTAAGTAATTTGTGCCGCTGCGGGACTTATTACCGCATGCGCAAGGCCATTCACCGGGCGGCCAGAACACTGCGGGGGGAGGCATAAAATGACCAAGGTAGATATGATTTCCTCGCGACGTCGATTCCTGCAAATGAGCGGGGCGGCCGGCGCCTTTATGATCGCCTGCCCGCAGGCTCTGATGGCCAAGGGGCTGGACACTATCCTGCCGCCGATGCTGGCCGGGGAACTGGGCATGTTCATTCGGGTCGAGGCCGACAATACCGTGGTGCTGGGGGCGCCGATCCCGGATATGGGACAGGGGGTCTTTACTGCTGTGCCGATGATCATAGCGGATGAATTCGATGCGGATTGGGATACTGTTCGCATTGAAAAACTGAAACCTTATGTCGAGAAAGATAAAGAAGGCCGCATGGCGGAACCCGCAGTACGTCAAAGCGCTGGCGGCAGTCATGGCGTGCGGATGGTCTGGACGGTTATGAGAGAAGCCGGAGCCGTGGCGCGGCTGATGATGAAGCAAGCGGCGGCACAAAAATGGAAGGTCGATGTGGCGAGCCTGACAACTGCCAAATCCCATGTGATGCATGCGGCAAGCGGACGCAGGATTGCCTACGGTGATCTGATTGATCTGGCCATTTCGCTTGATGTGCCGGATGTGCCTCCGTTGAAAACCCCGGCGGAATTTACCCTTATTGGTCATGAAACCGGAAATTACACGGCGCCCGATATTGTGCAGGGCAAACCTTTGTATGGATATGACATGCAGGTCGAAGGCATGAAGCATGCGATGATCGCCCGTTGTCCCTATGTGGATGGGAGCGTGACGTCCTATGATGCTTCTGATGCCCTGAAAATAAAGGGTGTCCGGGAAGTCGTGGAAATGAAACGCCTGCCTGAGGATATGTCGCGTCAGAAAAATATCGCCGCCGGGGTGGCGGTGGTCGCGGATACATTCTGGGCTGCGAAAAAAGGCCGGGACGCATTAAAAATAACCTGGGACAAAGGCCCGAAAAGTGATCTCAGCAATGAAAGCATTGAGCGGGAATTTGACCGGTTGCTGACTGAAAACAAAACTGATGTTCAATATGAAAGTGGCAATGTGGATCAGGCTTTGGCCACCGCTGCGGTGCGTCTGGACGCCAGTTATGACAACCCTTACTGGGCACATATGTGCATGGAGCCTCACAGCTGTGTGGCGGATGTCAAGGGCGACAAGGCGTTGATCATTGCCGGGCATCAGGGGGCGGCCTGGGCGATTAATCCTGTGGCGGCCGTAACGGGTATCGACGGGGAAAATATCGATGTGCGGCTTGCCCGCATGGGCACCGGTTTTGGCCGCAAATTTACCGGTGACTTCGTCGGTGAAGCAGCTCTTCTGTCGCAAAGACTGGGCTATCCCGTGAAAGTCAGCTGGACTCGGGAAGATGAAGTGGAGCAGGATTTCTTCAATCCGAAGAGTCGTCATCGCATGCAGGCGGGACTGGATGAAAACGGTCACCCCGTGGCCATGCATTATACGTTGGCGACAACAGCCGGCGGTATGGCGACACATAACTTTCCGGCCCATTATATTGACAATTATAAGGCGGACCGGGTGCGTTTCAAAGGGCTCCCCACAGGAGCCTGGCGCGGACCGCGGCATAATGTCGCCGGTTTCGCAGTACAATCTTTTGTCGATGAAATGGCCCATGCGGCGGGGAAAGATCCACTGGCGTTTCGTCTGTCCCTGCTTGAGGGCAAAGGCAAAACCGCCTTTAATGATTTTGGCGCGGACAGCCTTGATTCAGACCGGATCATCGGGGTGTTGAAGCTCGCCGCCGAGAAGGCCGGTTGGGGGCGTAAGCTGCCTCAAGGTCATGGCATGGGCATCGCCAATTATTTCACGTTCGGCGGTTATGCGGCTTTCGTGGTGGAGGTCAAGGTTGACAAGGGCGCGCTCGAGATCGTCCGGGTCACCGGCGCCGTCGACTGCGGTATTGCGGTTAATCCATTGGGGATCAAGGCCCAGATGGAAGGTGGGGCCCTTGATGGTTTCAGTGCGGCCCTGGGGCAGGAAGTGATGATTGAAGAGGGACGGGTGGTTTCCAATAATCTCGACAGTTATCAGATGGCGCGCATCAATCAGGCTCCGAAAAGGGTCGATACCTACATTGTGGAAAGCGCAGAAGCCCCGACCGGACTTGGGGAAATAGCGTTACCTGCCGCCATTCCGGCTTTGTGTAACGCCATTTTTGCCGCCAGTGGGAAGCGCATACGCCGTTTTCCGATTGCCGATCAATTGAAAGACATCTAACGCGCAGGGGTCAGAGAAAAGGGAGCATTCTGGGGGGTGCTCCCTTTTTTGTGCCGGTTACCAGAGGGGGCGAATTTTCTTTTTCTCGTTCAGAATTTTACTGCCTTCGAGCCGGTCCCACAGCTGAACCCCGGCGTATTTTTCGATCTTGGTCGTTGGAACCTGATAGTCGGCGAGCGGTTTATCACTGGCCGCATTCGGCAGAATGAAAGACCACATATGCAGGCGGCCCTTGTCGTTTTCTGTCAGAATAGACTTGAAAAAGGCGTTGGGGATCGGGACTTCCACTTCATTGTCATCATCGGCGCCGATAAACTCCACCGGTTGATCAAAGTAAAACAGCGGTCCGCAAATGACATAGGTTTCTAGAATGCGGGGTTTTTGATTGAGTGTGCGGACAGCTTCTTCCAGTTCCCGCCAGATCGCGCGGTTAAACTGGGGGCGTTGCGGGGCCATATTGCTGAGCAGAAAGGTCTCGCTGTTTTGCAGGGCGATGCCACGCTGGTTGGCGCTGGCCACCAGATGACCACGATCAAGCCCGGATTTGGCGTAATCTTCCAGATCGGTGCGAAACATGTCCGGCAGGCGATAATCGGGTCTGAAATTATCCATACGATCCAGACCGATATCCGTCGGATCAATGATTTCCAGCGCCCATTTGGCCTGGCGGAAATAATAGGAATAGCCGAGCACATAATAGCGGTTGAACAGGATCTTGTCCGCCGCAGGCATGCCATAGCGGGTTTCTCGTCGCAGACTGGGTAAGTCCATCAGTTTCCTCCCAAGGGTTATTATTTTCCATGATTCAGGATCGTTACGGAAATAAATACTTGAGACTCAAAACTACGAAAATCAGTATAGGCTACTGTTTTAAAATGCACAACAAGACCTAGACCTGAAAAGGCTATTTTCCATATTCTTGCAAGTAAAAATAAAGACGGCTCCTTTTAGTTGTGGTGGTTGCTTGAACTCACGTTATGTTATAGGCTGCTTTAGGCCAAGCTGGGGTAGGTATTCATAGAAGGAGATAAAGTGAATAACGTACAATCGATATTAGGGGGGGTATTTATTCTTTGGATTGTTCTTTTAGCAGGCTGTCAAAAAATAAAAATACTGAACCCCTCTTATGATGTGCCGGTGGTGAAACGTGCGGACTTATTGTCTGGAAAGGCTTTGTTTGGCTCTTCTGCTAAGCGTATAACTCTCCCCGATGATGATGTCCTGGGGTTGAATCAAAAAATACGAGAGCACCTAGAGGCTTATGTTCCCAGGACCAAATCACATGTGACCCAAGCAAGAAGCCTTATGCGTCTGGTGACAGGAGCGGGACTTTTAGGCATGGAGTATGATGTCTCGAAAACATATACAGCCAAAGAAGCTTATCGAAAATCTGTCGGTAATTGTCTTGCTTTCAGTTATTTGTTTGTTGCGATGGCGAGAGAGCGGGGAATGGATGTCGAGTTTCAGGAAGTTGAAATCCCACCGGCATGGGACCATGACGAGGGAGATTTATATTACTTTCGGCGACATATCAATGTACGGGTGAATATGAAAGAGTTAACGGATTATATTGTCGATATTGATGAGGTCAATAACAAACCGCAATATAGAGCCTGGGGGATTTCTGATAAGGAAGCAATCGCATTATATTACAGCAATAAAGCGGCAGACTATTTATATGAGGGGGATATTAAAGCTGCTTTCCGTTACTTGGTGAAGGGAGCGGAGTTATCTCCCAAAGACGCATCTATCTGGTCCAATTTAGGTGTTTTATATCGAAAGCAGGGCCTAAAAAGTTATGCTGAGAAGGCTTATTTTATCGCGCTGCAGAATAAAGGTAATCAGTGGTCAGTGTTGAATAATTTAAGTGCTCTTTATCAACACGGCGGAGAGGAAGAAAAAGCAGCCTATTATGCTCAACTTGCAGAGGAACATCGGTTGAAAAATCCGTATGTTCGATTTTTCCAAGCGAAAGATGCTTTTGAAAAGCATGACTATCTTATAGCATTGGAGCATATGAAGGTTGCCGTGGATCGCAAGTCTGACGAAAAAAAATTCTATCTTTTGCTCGTAAAAATATATCACGCTCTTGGCGAAGATCAAAAAGCACAAGAGATGCAACAGCAGGCTATGGTCTCACGTTGACCCGTTTCTGACTGCCTTATCTGCCGAGCTTGGAGATATCGCGCACGGCGCCCTTGTCGGCTGAGGTGGCCATCAGGCCGTAAGCGCGCAGGGCTTTGGACACTTTTCGGGCGCGGGGGGCGGAAGGTTTCCAGCCGTCGACGCCTCGGGCATCCATTTTCGCCCGCCGTTCGGCGAGTTCCGTCTCTGACAACTGCGTGCGGATGATACGGTTTGGGATATCAATCTCTATGATATCGCCGTCTTCAATCAGGGCAATGGCGCCGCCGGAGGCCGCCTCGGGCGAGACATGACCAATGCTGAGGCCGGAGGTGCCGCCAGAAAAGCGTCCGTCGGTGACCAGCGCGCAGGCCTTGCCGAGCCCCATGGATTTCAGATAGGAAGTAGGATAGAGCATTTCCTGCATGCCGGGGCCGCCTTTTGGGCCTTCATAGCGGATGACCACCACTTCACCGGCCTGAACTTCCTTGCTGGTGATACCTTTGACCGCCGCGTCTTGGCTTTCATAGATCCGGGCCGGGCCGGTGAAGGTCAGATTGTCGTCGTCGACGCCAGCGGTCTTGACGATGCAGCCATCGAGGGCGATATCACCTTTCAACACGGCGAGGCCGCCGTCCTGGCTGTAGGCTCGTTCCACGGTGCGGATGCAGCCGTCTTCGCGATCGAGATCAAGGCTGACCCAGCGTTTGTTCTGCGAGAAGGCTTCCGTGGTGCGCACGCCGCCGGGGGCCGCCTTGTAATATTCACAAATCTCGTCCGTGGGATTGCGGTTGACGTCGAACTCTTCAATGATCTGGGCCAGGGTGCCGCCGTGAGCGGTCGGGCAATCGCGATTGAGGAGACCGCCTTTGTCGAGTTCGCCGAGAATGGCGATGATGCCGCCGGCGCGATGGACGTCTTCCATATGATATTTCTGGGTCGCGGGGGCGACTTTACAGATGTTGGGCACCTTTTTGGACAGCCGATGGATGTCTTCCATGGTAAAGTCGATCTCACCTTCCTGGGCGGCGGCGAGCAGATGCAGCACGGTATTGGTCGATCCACCCATGGCGATGTCCAGGGTCATGGCGTTCTCGAAAGCCTCAAAACTCGCGACACTGCGCGGCAGGATGGAGGCGTCGTCCCCTTCATAATAGGTCTTGGTGTTCTTGACGATGGTGCGGGCGGCGCGCAGGAACAGATCCTTGCGGTCTGCGTGGGTCGCCAGCAGGGAGCCATTGCCCGGCAGCGCGAGGCCGAGAGCTTCCATCAGGCAATTCATGCTGTTGGCGGTGAACATGCCGGAGCAGGACCCGCAGGTCGGGCAGGCGGAGCGTTCGACCTGTTCGACGATTTCGTCGCTGACGGAAGGATCAACGCCCATGATGATCGCATCCACCAGATCGAGTTTATGATCAACGGTTTCGGTCTTGCCGGCTTCCATCGGGCCGCCGGAGACGAAGATCGTCGGGATATTGAGGCGCAGGGACGCCATCAGCATGCCGGGGGTGATCTTGTCACAGTTGGAGATACAGATCATGGCGTCGGCGCAATGGGCTTCGACCATATATTCGACGCTGTCGGCGATCACTTCTCGGCTGGGCAGGGAATAGAGCATGCCATCATGGCCCATGGCGATGCCGTCATCGACGGCAATGGTGTTGAACTCCTTGGCGATGCCGCCGTGGGCTTCGATTTCCCGCGCCACCATCTGGCCGAGGTCTTTCAGATGCACATGGCCGGGAACAAACTGGGTGAAGCTGTTGACCACTGCGATAATCGGCTTGCCGAAGTCCCCGTCCTGTACGCCCGTGGCGCGCCACAGGGCGCGGGCGCCCGCCATGTTGCGGCCGTGGGTGGAGGTCTTGGAGCGATATGCGGGCATGGTCAATTCCTTAAAATCTTCGGCATCCTGTCATCTGCAGGGTTGGTCTAGGTCTTTTAATATCATTTTCAGGTCATATGTCGATATTATATTGCAAAAACTGTGATGTTTTTAATGCTTTTTCCAAAAAGCAGGGTGATTTTACAGGGTACCATAATTTCTTGGCAAATGGGGGAATAGGGAGGTAGAGTGGGAAAATAAGAATTTAGTTAAAGGGGATATGCCTTACATGTTGAAAAAATACATACCCAGTTTTGTTTTTTGTGCAGGTCTGCTTTTCTTGTCCGGATCGGCTGTGGCGGATACTCAACGGTCAGCCATGATTTCTTGCCCGAAAATACCAGAGGCTGAAGCGCGTTTGAAATGTTTTGATCTTGCGGCGGAAAAATATGCCCGGGAAATGAACGGAATGCAGCGGAAAGAGACAAAAGCGAACGCTTCTCAGAAGAAAGCGGCAACATTTGGTCAGGGTTATTTGAAAACATCGCCGGACCCAAAGGTGAGAAAGGCCCAAGAGCGTGGGACTGAAACGGAGCTGAATAAAATAGAGTATACAGTTATCAAGTCTCAATATTCTCCACATAAAAAATTCATACTCTATATGCAGAATGGTCAGGTATGGCAGCAGAAAGACGGTGGTCGAATACCCTTACCTAAAGGGAATTTTAAGGTGATAATTAAAAAAGGGGCATTGGGCGGTTATAATATTATCTTACCGACAAGGCGGTCAGTCATTAAGGTCAAGAGAGTTAGGTAATGGTCAGGTTCAAATTCTGACGGGGTAAAGGGAGTATTAGAATAATGAAAAAAATCGCGAAAATCGCCATTTTTATAGGATTTAGTTTTGGTTTTGCAGGGTTTTCGTTCGCGGATCAGACGCCACAAGAATTCCTGACGTGTGGCGCGATTAAGCCGGATAAACAACGTTTGGCCTGTTTCGATGAGGCCCTTGAAAGAGCAACACCGGATAAGTTGGCCAGGAAGAAAGACGAGAAACGACAAAAAATTGATGATTTCGGAAAAGCGCAACTCAGGTCATCACCGGTAAAGGCGGTTGCTGAAAAACAGGACGCGGATCAGAAAAAAGACCTGAATTCGATCAAGTTAAAGGTGAGCCGGTTTAGTTATACCAATTCCAAGAAATTTGTCTTGTTCATGGCAAATGGCCAGATTTGGAAACAGAAAAGTGGCGGAAGAATTCGCCTGCCAAAGGGAGAGTTTGAGGTTGAAATCAAGAAGGGGGTATTAAGTGGTTTTAATGCTATTTTACCCACCCACCGGTCTATTGTTAAAGTGCATCGTGTGAAGTGATATGAATTATAAGAGATGATCCTGAGGAGATAAAATATGTTTAAATATATTGTAGTCCTGATGATGTCTTTGAGTTTTATGCCCACAGGACAGGCGGGCGAAAAGCCTGCTGCCTGCAGCTCTGATGAGTATAGAACTTTGGATTTCTGGGTGGGATCATGGGAGGTGTCCTGGAAAGGCGGCAAGGGCACGAATCATATTTCGAAATCTCATGGCGGCTGCGTGATTAATGAAAAATTCGACAGCCCGGGCCTGAAAGGCATGAGCATTTCCATGTATAATAAGGCTGGTGGGGAATGGCGTCAGACCTGGATGGATGATCAAGGCAGCTATTTTGATTTTCATGGTCGTCAGGATGGCGCCGATTATATATTTCACAGCACCCCCGATCCTGAGAAACCCGAGCAGCAACTGCGCATGGTTTTTACCGATATCAAGGCGGATCAGTTAACCTGGCTGTGGCAGAAGACGTCGGACGGGGGAGAAACCTGGACCGACCAGTGGATGATTAAATACCGCCGCCGACACTAATTTTCCCCCGGCAATTTAACACCGGCAATTATCGCCCGTCGGCCTTATCCGAGGAATTTTTTTACCAGCGGTTCGGCTTCCTTGATCACCTTGCGATAGGCGGGGTGGCCCATCAGGCGGGAAAAATACGCCTTGATGTTAGGGTATTTGGCGAAGGGATAGATGCGTTGTGCATAGAAGAGCGCCGGCGCCGCCGCACAATCTGCCATGCTGAACTGTTCACCGTTACTCCAGGAATGATTGTTGATCTGGTTATTGAGAAATTCATAAATCACATCCAGCGTATGACGGGATTTATGAATCAGGGGGAAATCCTGTTCCGCTTCCGGTTTTCGGCTTTCAAACAGCAGGGCGACGATAGGGTCATTCAAATACAAGTCGTGCATGCGATCGCGAAAGCGAACCTGTCGGGCCTGCTCGGGATCCTTTGGAATAAGATCCGGGCTGTTGGGGAACGCCTGATCAAAATATTCAATGATTATGGACGACTCGGGAATTAATCTTTGGTCTTCTGTGACCAGCAACGGGATCTTGCCGAGAGGGTAAATGCCTCGAAAAGCAGCACGTTCCTTAGGGTTTGACACATTTATGACATGGGGCTCGAAAGCTATTCCTTTTTCATAACAGGCAATTAACACCTTCTGAGAATAGGTGGACAGGGGGTGGTAGTAAAGCTTCATGGGGCGGACCTTTGTTAAATGAATGAACATCAGGAGCCACGTACAGAGGCGGCGGTATGGATCAGGTACAAGTATAGCGTTTTTGGCTGAAATATGCACATTGAGGGGGGAAGGCGGCAGAAAAATTCCCAAATCGGGACAATTTATTAACAAACTGTAAAGAATTTGATACAGTTTTCATTAATGCGTGAGTCTTCTTTTGAGGAAGTTCTTTCCAGGCCATTGAAAAACAATATGAAAACAGAAGTTGGCCTGTTAATTGCTTATAAAAAAGCAAGCCCAAAAGGGCGCTAAAAATATTTAAATATACGGGAAAGTCTATTATGCGTAATCGTTTTGTTGTGATGCTTCTTACCTCTGCCGTCGCTTTGTCAGCCTCTTTTGCTCAAGCCGCAACCCGCAGCAATGGCCCGATTGAAATGGCCAAGGTGGAAGATCCTGCTTCTGAAATGAAATGTCTGGAAGCGTTTGTTAATTCAGAATTTGATTTCGCCCACAGCCTGTGTCTGTCTTTGGCGCAACAGGGTATGCCCGATGCGCAGCTGGTTACTGGTCTGATGTATGCTTTGGGGGAGGGCACGGAACAAAACAGCAATCTGGCCAAACTATGGTTGAAGGAAGCCGTACGCAACGGTAGCCTGGAAGCTAAAGAGGCTCTGGTTGACCTGAAACTGGCTGACTAAGAGAAGACGCGGCCTCTTACAAGGGGTCGGATCTGAATATTACCGCATATTCTATCGTGGTTTTCGGTCGTTTCATCTCAAACTCTATAGTCACTCTTTTGAAACCATGTGATAGTCTGTCCCTTGGGAAAATAATCGTCAGGGGAATGACAATGTTTAATATGAATAAACTGACCGGGGCCGCTTTGGGGGCGTCTCTCTTCATGGGAGTTTGGGGCGCGCCGGCCATAGCCAACGATATGTCCAGTGCGGAATCCTATCGGGCGCTGATTCAGGCGGCTGTGGATAATCCGCTGCGGGATGATAAAGACCGGGAACGTGATACAGGCCGTAAACCGGCAAAAATCATAAAATTTATGGGCATCAAGCCGGGTATGACCGTTATGGAAATGTTGGCCGGCAGCGGTTATTATGCTGAAATCCTTTCCCATGTTGTTGGTGAGACGGGCAAGGTCATCGCCTTGAATAACAAGTCCTATATGGCCTTCACCAAGGATGCGATTGTCACACGGCTGGAACAGCCGGGGCGCATGGAAAATGTGGATCTGAAGATCGCTGAAATTAATGAAATGGACCTGAAAAAAGACAACCTGGATGCGGTTTTTCTTGTGCTGTCCTATCATGATTTTTACTTTGTTGATGAAGAAAGCGGCTGGCCGAAAGTTGACGTAAAACGGACGCTGGGTCAAATTCACGGGGCCTTAAAACAGGGCGGTACGCTTGCCGTGATTGACCATGCGGCAGCGGCCGGGTCGCCGCGAGAAACAGGGTCAACGCTGCATCGCATTGATCCGGCGATTGTCAGGACGGAACTTGAAGCGGCGGGGTTTGAGCTGGTCGCCACCAGTGATGTTCTGGCCAATCCGCAGGATGACCTGAGCAAGCCAATGTATGACAAGAGCGTTCGCGGTAAAACACACCGTTTTGTCTACCGTTTTGTCAAAAAATAGACTTTTAATACATATATCTGAGATGAAGACCGGTCCCGAAATCGGGGCTGCCTTCACTTAAACCCGCAATACCATAAATATTTACCGCCCAGTCCCTGGTGATCTGCATGTCCATAAAACCGAGAAGCTCCCGCGGGTTGACGGTGTCAACGGTGGCTGATCGTCGGGTGTCATAAGACAGGCCGAGGCTGAGGGAAGGGGTCGGGTAATAAATCACCCCGACGGATGCAAACCAGGTATCCTGTAACAAGAACCGGTCTGTTTTTCCCACATGCCGGTAGCCGAGGGTGGCAAAAGGGGCGATGTTTCCCATCAGTTTCGCCACATCAATCTGAAAACTGATGTCGGTTTTACCGGTGCTTAATCCTTTGTCGCTGTCTCCGGTCGGAATTTTTACCCGGCTGGTCAGATCAAGAAAGACACTTTCCTGCTGAAGAGGCTCAAGGGCGTATGTGGCACTGAGATAAAGGTCGCCGAGGCCGCTTTCATGGCGGGAACGGCCTTGTATCGCGGCATCATTTGTGAAAGAGGTGAGGCCGGTGCCAGGGATGATAATATCTTTGCCGCTGAGGCTGATATGGCCGATGCTGGCCTGAAAGGCCCAACGGTTCTGTTCGTAGCTTAAGGTAACGGGCATGTACGTCAGGTTGGTGCGTTCGGGATCGCCGTATGTTCCTTGATTATAGTCCACCCCGAGGCGGGCGGAAAACCCGGTTTTTTCTTTTATGTCAGAAAAATCTATATTGAGGTCTGTGTAACCTTCGACGTCAAGTTCGTCCTGCGGGGGGGGAACTTCCGGCGTGTCAGATGGTGTTTCCTGACACACCCCAAGCCCCGGAAGGCTTAAAAATACCCCCAGAAGGATAAAATTGGTGAGTGATGCTATGTGCATGAATTAATAGTCAACCCCATTGCCTAATGTCTTTTCTTCGGTTAATTTCGCATCTTTAGGGCCTGATGTCCATATAAGGCCTGAAAAGATTTTTACTGATAAAGTTTCCTTTCAATAAAACCTCCGAAGGTCTTGGTTTATGACACATCTTATCGTTCCCACCTTGCAGGATATCGAAGCGGCGGCGCAACGTCTAAGCGGGGTCGCCCATATCACGCCCTTGCTGGAACCGGTGCCCTTGGCGCAAGCTTTTGGCAGGCGTGTATTTGTCAAAGCAGAGAATTTGCAGCGGGTCGGGGCTTTTAAGTTTCGCGGGGCTTATAACCGCCTATGTCAGCTATCGGACGCGGAAAAGGCGCGAGGGGTGGTGGCCTTTTCTTCCGGTAATCATGCTCAGGGTGTGGCGGCGGCGGCACAGATTCTCGGTATCGAAGCAACCATAGTGATGCCATCAGACGCACCGGTAATGAAACGGGATAACACCATTGCCTATGGCGCCAGGGTTGTCTCATACGACCGGGAGAGCGAAAACCGGGAAGAGATAGCGGCAGGGATCGCGGCCAAAAGTGGCGCCGTTGTAGTGCCAGCCTTTGAAGACTTTGATGTGATGAGTGGTCAGGGAACCGCAGCTCTTGAGGCCATTTTGACGGCGAAGGAACAAGGACTGATATTTGAGCAATTTGTCTGCCCCGTGGGGGGCGGGGGTCTGATGTCTGGCTGTGCGACGGCCTTCAAGGGATTGAGCCCAGAGACAAAATTGCACGGGGTGGAACCGGAAGAATTTGATGATGTTCGCCGGTCCCTGTTATCCGGTGTCATTCAGGGCAACGCCAAGGTGGCGGGATCGGTCTGTGATGCGTTACTTAGTCCTGCGCCGGGGCCCACTACTTTTGCCGTGATGCAGAGCTGTCTTGACAGCGTACAGACGATCACGGATGAACAGGCGCTTTACGCCGTGCGCTACGCTTGGGAGAAATTGAAACTGGTGGTGGAACCGGGCGGGGCGGTGGCCTTGGCGGCGCTGTTGTTCGGGAAAATAGAGGCCGCGGATGGCCCGATATGCCTGCTGCTCAGTGGCGGCAATGTGGATGCCGAGACTTTTCACCAGGCCCTGACGGTTGCGCCCGCTGGCGCGCTGGCCTAAAAACGGTCCAGACTGAACGGCGTGAGATCAAGACGGGGGGCTTTGCCTTCCACCATGTCTTCGACCAATTGAGACGTCACAGCCGCCTGGGTGAGGCCAAGGTGATTGTGACCGAACGCCGATATGGTGTTTCCCCGACGATCTAGGATTGGTAGATAATCGGGCAGGGTGGGCCGAAACCCCATCCATTCCTCGCCCTGAGTATCCTGCAGTTTGGGAAAAACCGTTTGGGCAAATTGAAACAACATGCGGGCGCGGTTGCGGGTTGGTGGCGCGTCAGTGCCGGCAAATTCGACGGTGCCTGACAGGCGGATTCCGTGTTCCATGGGGGTCAGGATAAATTTCCGTTCGTGGAACGTGACCGGTAGATCAACAGTGATTCCGGGGTCGGGCAGCATATAATGATACCCGCGTTCGGCTTCCAGAGGCGGTTTCTTTCCTCTTGCTGTTATCAGGTCGCGGCTGAATACCCCTGCGGACAGAACCACTGTGTCGCAGTTATGTGACGTTTGCTTGCCGCGCAGGGTTACCATCCCGGCCTCATCTTCGTTGATTTCGGTAATCTCATCTTGAACAAAGCGCAAGCCGAGGGCTTCTGCCTTGGCGAGGATTTCTGTCACCAGCCTGTGCGGATTGATGCAATGGGCGGTGTCGGGATAATAGATGGCGCCGGCGGCGGGACCGGTCAGGGCCGGCAGGCGCAGGCGCAATTGGTCCACCGTCCAGATGTGAGCCGTGACCCCGTGGCGTTCCAGATCTGCCACAAGTCCGGCAGCCTGGGCAAAGGCAGCTTCGGTTTCAAAAAGCTCGACGGAGCCGCGTTGCCGGATCATCGGGCGGAGATCCATCGCGTCAAGCAGGGCTGTCCAGCTGGGAACGGCGGCCCTGTTCAGGGATTTGGTTGCTTCTATTCCCCGACGGAAGGCGCCTGGGCGACTGGCCCATAGAAAACGCAGGGACCAGGGGATGAATTTCAGAAAATAACCGGGACGTAATACCAGTGGTCCGTTGCGGTCAAAAATCATTTTGGGAATATTGCCCAGAACTGACGGGCTCGCCAAAGGATATATCTGTTCAATAGCCAGATGTCCGGCGTTGCCAAATGACGCGCCAAGTCCTGGGGCGTCGCGATCAATCAAAGTCACAGTACGGCCGGCGGCGGCGAGCCGATAGGCGGTTGTCACGCCGATGATGCCGGCTCCGATGACGATTGTTTTTTTGTTTTTCTGAGGCATTATTTAACTCAAGTTATTGAAATATAA